>NZ_JAESIF010000040.1:0-63973 GCF_016757295.1 Streptomyces sp. M2CJ-2
ACCAGGGTCCTCGCGATCCAAGATCTCACCCCTGCAGCGTAAACACCCGCTGTCCATGATCAGGGTGGAACTTCAACGAGTGCGTCGACCCGCCGGTTGTACTCAGTGACGATCGCGTTCAGCTTGGCGGTGTCCATGTTCAGGACGATGCCCTGGCCCAACTGGGAAGCGCCCTTCGCGATGCTCTTGCCCAGACCTTTGACCAGGCCCTTGACGTCGTCCATGCCGACGCCGTCCTTGAGGTTGACCTCGACCTTGGGGATCGCGTCGCGTACAGCCTCGGCGAATTCGTAGAGAAGATCCCCGACTTTCCGGGCCGTGTCGAACAGCACGGTCATCACGGGGTGGGTGGCGGTCTGTGAGGAAGAACTGTCGTGTCCCCACTCGTAGTTCTCGCGGTTCTTGCCCCACGCCGTCGTGCCCCACAGCGAACTGCAGAAGTGGCGCATCGCGTCGTACCACTCGCTGTGGCTCTGCTGCGTGATGCTGCTGACGTTTCCGGTCAGGCCCTGCTCCGCCGTCGAGAGCGGGACGGTCACCGCCATCCACGCCTGGGACAGCGAGTTCAGGTGGTGCTGCTGGGGAAACGGGTAGACCTCGGCGACCTTGCCCATCCGGAAGGCGTGTTTCACCACCGGTCTCAGCACGTCCCGGACCGGCTCGGGCACCCACTCGAGGACCCTGCGGATGAAGTCGTCGCCGCCGTCGTCGTCGCCCCACTTCAGGTTCGGCACGGAGCCGTAGGCGGGAGCCTTCTCGATGACCTTGGGTAACGGCTGGACGACCGGTTTCGCCTTCCCCTTGGGGTCGTTGGCGGCCTCGACCTTCGCGTAGGTGTTGGCCGTCGTGGTGAAGCCGACCGCCGCGCCTCCGATGCTGACGACGCTCTTGGCCCACACCTCGAGGAAGCGGTTGCCCACCTTGACGTACGACGTCGCGAAGGCCTGGGGCGAGGTGCCGTAACCGCCGGCGTCCGGGTACTTGCGCAGATCGTCGAGCAGGCTCTTGGCGCCTCTGTCCATCACCGTCTGCTGGCTCGCCACACCGCCGGAGACGCGGTGGAGGTCGGTCGGCTTGACGTCGATGGTGCCGTTCTGGCCCGGCGGTGGTGTCCCCATCAGCCGCTCCCCCAGCCCCGCAACACGGCCTGGTGTGCTGCCGCGTAGTTGACGTGGCTCGTGGTCGCGCACTCGTGCAGCCACTTCTGGGCCGCCTGGAGGTCCTGGGCAGAGCGGTCCCACTCGTCGAGTTTGTCGACGAAGACCTCGCGGGCCTCCCCCTCCCAGGACAGCACGACCGGAACGACCCGGTCGTGGAGGTCGTCCAGACTGTCGTTGAGCTTCTTGAGGATGTCCTCCAGTTCGGCGGCGAGCTCGCGGAGGGTGGTGAAGGAGACGGTTATGTGACCGTCGTCCGCGCTTCCGGTTGACATGGTTCCCCGTTTCGTAGATGTCGTCACGGTTGCGGAGTGGCCGTCAGAAGGAGTCGAGGCTGCTGCGTGGGTGGGCGGGAGTGGTCGTCTCCGGGTTCGGTGTCGAGAGCTTGTCGACCTCGCTGTCGATGTCCACCTGGATGCTCCGCAGTCGGGCCACCACTTCCAGTTCCTGCTCCGTGAACCCGTCGCGGCTGAGGCGTACGGCCTGCTCGAGGTGCCGGATCACTTCACGGATGCGCACGGCGTCCTCGGCCGCCGCCCGGTGGAACTCGCGGTACGCCGTCGCCGCCGGTCCTCGCCATCCCGCTTCGATGCGGTCGACGATCGCGTCCATCCGCCGGACCTGCTTGTCCAGGTGGTCCTGCATGTCGTCGAGGTCGTCGGCCAGTTTGGTGAGGTCCTGGCTCGACACTCTCAGATCGACGCCGTCCTCTTGGCCCGCGCCTGCTCCCCGTACGCCCATGCCCCGTACCTCCGCCCCCGTGACCTCGGCATGACAAGCCGCATGTGCACAGTGATCCTCACCACCCGCTGCCTCGAGGCCGGCGCCCGCCTCCCACCGTGCCGGGCGACCGGATCGGTCCGGGATTCGACCAGGTGGGTGTCGTTGTCCGAGGTGGCCGTTATGTTGGGGGCTGATCGTCACGGTGCCGATGCCCGCTGTCGCGGTGGTGCGTAGTGGCGTTCGTGGTGACCGTCCTGCCCGAAAGGTCCTCGTGAAGCCCACCCTGGCCGCCGCGCAGCTCCGCGGCAGTCTGACGCAGTACCTCACGACGACGTACGCCCTGGCCGACGAGGACACGCGGGTCGCGCTGGAGCGGTTCCTCGGGGATCCGGAGACGGGGATCTTCCGGGGGCCGTACCTGCGGATCAGGACGCCGTTCCACCCCGCGGACGACGGGTGGCGGTCGGCGCTGGAGTGGCAGCCGTCGTTCACGCCGTGGCGGCACCAGGCGTAGGCGTGGGAGCGGCTGAGCACGTACCGGGGGGGGCGGCCGAGCCGACGCTCGTGACGACCGGCACCGGGTCCGGCAAGACCGAGTCGTTCCTGATCCCGGTGCTGGACCACTGCCGGCGGCAGAAGGCGCTGGGCCGGCGCGGGGTGAAGGCCGTGCTGCTGTACCCGATGAACGCGCTCGCCACCGACCAGGCCGGCCGCATCGGCGACTACCTGGCGCAGCCGGAGCTGGCGCAGGTGACGGCCGGTCTCTACATCGGCGACAAGCCGGACACGGACTTCCGGCGGGTGATGACGCGGCGCGAGGAGATGCGCCAGTCGCCGCCGGACGTGCTGATCACCAACTACAAGATGCTGGACCTGCTGTTGCAGCGGGCCGAGGACCGGCCGCTGTGGGAGGGGGCCGACCCGGCGTAAGTGGTGCTGGACGAGTTCCACACGTACGACGGCGCACAGGGCACGGACGTGGCGATGCTGCTGCGGCGGCTGGCGTCCGCCGTGGGCGCCTCGAAGCCGGAGCGGCCGCTCGGGTCGATCTGCCCGGTGGCGACGTCGACGACCCTCGGTGAGGGCGGGGGCGACACCGGCGGCATCCTCACCGTCGCCGAGCAGGTGTTCGGCGTGCCGTTCGGTGCGGACGCGGTGATCGACTACGAGCTGCCCGAGCCTCCCGGCCCCAAGGACGTCATCGAGGTCTCGGGCGGGCCGGGCGTGGAGTCCGACCCGGACCGGCTCGACCTGGACGGGCTGGCCGAGCGGCTGCTGGGGCGGCGCGGCCTGGACGCCTTCCAGATCGGGCGGCTGCTGAAGAAGCACGACTTCACCCACGGGGTGCTCGCGCTGCTGAACGGCGAGCCGCTCGACGAGTGGGGGCTGCGGGACCGCATGGCCCGCTTCGGGTACGCGTGGGCGCGCACCGCGCGGGAGAACCCGCGGCTCGCGCTGGAGGCGCTGTCGCGGTTCGTGGCGCTGTTGTCGTCCGCGCGGGACCCGGAGTCCGACGCGCGCCGGCCGCGTCCGCTGCTGCACATCGAGGCGCACCTGTGGGTCCGTCCGGTGGGGCGGGTGCTGAGCGGGGTGAGCGGCAGGCCGGAGTTCCGCTGGTACGAGGACGAGCGGACCGTCGCGCGGCGCTCCGCGCTCACCGCGGCGTCCGCCTCCGAGGACCCGTCCGAGAGCGACGACTGGCCGACGGCGGACTCGCGGCGGCCCCGGGCGCTGCCGGGTTCGGACACCGTGCAGCGGCCGGCCCAGGCCCATCTGCCCGCGATCTACTGCCGTGTGTGCGGCCGTTCGGGCTGGGCGGCGCTGTCCCCGGAGGCCGATCCGCAGAAGCTGGAGACCGGTCCGCTGAAGATCTGGCAGGCCGCCGTCGGACGGGACAAGCGGCGGCTGCGGTACTTCATCGCGGCGACCCCGGCCGAGGCGCGGGACGCCCTCGCGGCGCTCACCGGCACCGCGCCCAAGCAGGCGGGCGGCGTCGATCCGCAGTCCGTCGTGGTGCTGGACGGGGCGCAGAGCACCTACCGCATGCCGGTCGCCGGGGACGGGGAGGGGCTGCAGGACGCCTGGTTCGCGCGGGCCCTCCTGGACAAGAAGACCGCCGACCAGGCCGCCCGGGACGACACCTGCCCGGCCTGCAACACGGACAACGGCATCAGGTTCCTCGGCACCGCGCTCGCCGCGCTGGCCTCCGCGACGGTCACCCAGCTGTTCACCGGCGGCCAGGAGATCGCGCTGGCGCCGGAGGAGCGCAAGACGCTGCTGTTCAACGACTCCACGCAGGACGCGGCGCACCGGGCCGGGTACGTCGCGGCGCCGGAACCCGTGGACCCCGAGGACTTCCGGGCCGCCGCCGAACGTCCCGCCACCATCGTCACCACCACCGACGACGCGCTGCGCGAGGCGCTGGAGGGCGAGGACTTCGGGCGCTGGAAGGTGTTCCTGCACCCCACGCAGGCCAAGCTCGTCTCGCGGGACTACAGCGGGCCCGCCCGGGTGGGAGGCGGGCCCGGCACCGGCAAGACGATCGTGGCGCTGCACCGGGTCAGGCACCTGGTCGAGCGGCTCCCGGCCGGCCGGAACAAGCCGGTCCTGCTGACCACGTACAACAAGAACCTCGCGGCGGACCTGCGTTCACGGCTGCTCGCCCTGGGCGGCGAAGCGCTGCTGGCGCGCGTCGAGATCAGCCACGTCGACCAGCTCGCGCTGCGGACCGTCCGGGAGGCGGAGCCCGGCAACCGCAAGCGGATCATCGACGAGGCGCAGGCGGTCCGCGAGTGGCGCTCGCTCCTGGACGAGCTCGGCGAGGACGGCTGGGACGCGGAGTTCCTGAACGACGAGTGGACGCAGGTGATCCTCGGCCAGGCCGTCACCTCCCGCGCGGAGTACTTCCGGGTGCGCCGCGCCGGCCGTGGCGGCACCGTCACCCGTGCCCAGCGCGCCGAGATCTGGCAGCTCGCCGAGCGGTTCACCCAGCGCCTGGACCGGCTCGGAGCCCAGACGTGGGACCAGGTAGCGGAGCGGGCCGCGCAGTTGGAGGCGGCGCGCGCCCGGCGTATCCAGGCCATCGACCGCCGGCGGGAGGAAGCGGGCGGCCTGGACAACATCCACGTGGCCGACGGTTCGGGAGGCTGGCTGCGCTACCGGTACCGGCACATCGTGGTCGACGAGGCCCAGGACCTGCGGCCCGCGCACTGGAAGATGCTGCGTGCGATGACCGCTCCGGACCGCAACGACCTCTTCCTGGTCGGTGACACCCACCAGCGCATCTACAAGAACCAGGTGACCCTCGGCAGCCTCGGCATCAACATCCGCGGCCGGTCGTCGAAGCTGTCACTGAGCTACCGCACCACCCGGCAGATCCTGCGCTCCGCGCTGAACGTGCTCGGCGACGAGACGTACGACGACCTCGACGGCAGCACCGAGACGCTGGCCGGCTACCGGTCCGTGCTCAGCGGTGCCGTCCCGGACCTGCACCGGCTGGACGACTGGGAGGACGAACGCGAGGCGATCGCCGCGCTGATCGAGTCCTGGGGTGAGGTGCCGCACGAGCAGATCGCCATCGCCGTGCCGACCAACCTGATGGCGAGCGAAGCCGCGAACACGTTGCTCCAGCACGGTATCCAAGCTCTGGAGATAGGCCCGGACAGGCCCCGCGGCGACAGCGGCGTCCACATCGGCACGATGTTCCGGTTCAAGGGGCTCGAGTACCAGCGCATGATCATCGCCGGGGTGACCGACGGGCTGGTGCCGCATGCGAGCGTCCAGCAGCGGCGGACCACGGACCCGGCGCGCTACCGGACGGAGATGCAGCGCGCCCGGTCCCTGCTCTTCGTGGCGACCACGCGCGCCCGGGACAGCCTGGACGTCTTCTGGCACGGGGAGCCGAGCCCGTTCCTCAAGGAACTGATCGAGATCCGGCCGCCGGTCGGGACATGACCGGCCCCTGGGGCACGAGGAACGGCCGCCGGGGGTCCTCCGGCGGCATCCTGCGGGTCGCGCGTGCCGGATCCGGGGCCGGCAGGTACGGGGCGAGGGCGGCGTACGCTTCCGCCGCCCCGCCGGGACGGTCCTCGGGACGCTTGGCGAGCAGGGCGTGCAGCAGGTCCTGGAGCGCGGCCGGGGCGTCGACCCCGCATCCGGCCAGCCGGGGCGGGGGCGCGGTGAGGTGCTGAGTCGCCAGCTCGGCGGGGCCCTCGCCGTGGAAGGGAGGGCGGCCGGTGAGCATGTGGTGCAGCAGGCACCCCACCGCGTACAGGTCGCTGCGACCGTCCAGCGGCTGTTCGCCGGCCAGGAGTTCGGGCGAGGCGTAGGCGATGTTGCCGAGTGTTTCGCCCGTCATGGTGAGCTGTGGGTCGGCGTCCGAGAGCACCTTCACGAGGCCGAAGTCGAGGATCTTCACCAGACCACTGGTGCGGACCATGACGTTCTGCGGCTTGAGGTCGCGGTGCACCAGGCCGGCCGCGTGCGCGGCGGACAGCCCTGAGCACAGTTGCGCGGCCACGGAGACCGCGGCGGGCACGGGCAGGCGGCCGTCGTCGGCGCCGTCGACGACGTTGTCGAGGGTCGTCCCGTCGACGAGCTGCATCACCAGGCAGCAGACGTCCTCGGTGACGGCCGCGTCGTACACGGTGGTGATGTTGGCGTGGTCCAGGCGAGCGGCGGCCTTGGCCTCCCTCTCGAAGCGCGCCAGTGCGGTGCGGCGCCAGTCGGGCAGGGCCAGAAGGTCCGCGGCGACGGTCTTGACCGCGACGGGACGGTCCAGATACACGTCCGTCCCCTGCCAGACGTGCCCCATCGCCCCTCTGCCCAGAACCCGCTCCAGCCGGTACCTGCCGCGCAGAACCTTGCCCGCAGCGAACTGCTCCACGTCCACTTCCTTCGGTAAGTCCCAGCGTCACGTCGGTGCGCGAACCACCTGACCGGAAGTCTGCCGTCGACCGCCCGAACGGAAGAGGTCGACCAGCCTCGCGCACACACCGGCGAGAATCTCATGGCCCAAGGCCACGAACGCGAGCAGCAGGCAACCAGGACGCCCGGCGCCGGCAAGGCGCCCGGCGGCCCCGCACCCGCGCCCGCTTGCGGCTGCGCCCGACCGGAACGCCGTAGCGCCTCCGCCGCCCCGGGCAACGCCTCGGAGGTCGCGCGGACGGGCGGCCGGTCAGGCCCGCGCGAACCCCGGTGGGTCGAGGGCCTCGACGATGCGGGCGGCCGCCTCGCCGAGGGCTCGCCGCTGCTCGGGCGTGAGACTGTCGAACACGTAACGACGCACGGCGTCGACATGCTCGGGCGCCGCGGCGGCGACCTTGTGCCACCCCTCGTCGGTCAGCCTGGCGAGGGTGTACCGGCCGTCGGTGGGGTCCGGGCTGCGCCGCACCCAGCCGGCCTTCTCCAGGCGTGACACGACACGCGACAGGTGGGACAGCGTCATGTTCGCGACGGTCGCGAGCTCGCTGAGCCGGAGCGTCCGGTCCGGCGCCATCGAGATCTGCGAGAGCGCGTGGTACTCGGGGAGGCTCAGGGCGGAGTCCTGACGGAGCTGTGCGTCCAGCCGCACGGGCAGCCACACCGTCATCGTCCAGAGCGCGAGCCATGCCTCGGATTCCTCCGGCGCGAGCCAGCGCGCCTCCTCCTCGGACTCCATGGCCGCCACCCTAGCAGTCACTTGACACGGAAAGTCATTGGTCCATACAGTCACTTTCCGAGGCAAGTGATAATTCCGTGACCTGAGGGCGGGGGATCCCTCGGGTACGGCACGACACGCACCACAGCAAGGGACCCCAAGTGGCAGTCAGTGGCCAGACCGATCTCGTCTCCGTTCCGCGCACCGATCTCACCGCCGTTCCGCTCGTTCTCGGCGGCAACACCTTCGGCTGGACCTCCGGCCGTGAGGAGTCGTTCGCCGTGCTCGACGCCTACGCCCGGGCCGGCGGCACACTCGTCGACACGGCCGACGTCTACTCGGCCTGGGTGGAGGGCCACACCGGCGGCGAGTCCGAGACGATCCTGGGCGACTGGATGGCCGCGCGCGGCAACCGCGACGACGTCGTCGTCGCCACCAAGGCCGGCATGCTCCCGCCGTTCGACAAGCAGGACCGCGACACCGTCACCCAGGCGCTCGACGCCTCCCTGAAGCGCCTGCGCACCGACCACGTCGACCTCTTCTACTCCCACCAGGACGACGAGAACGTCGCGATCGAGGACCAGGCCGCGACCTACGACGCGCTCGTCCGCTCCGGCAAGGTCCGTCACATCGCGCTCTCCAACCACTCGCCCGAGCGCATGCTCCGCTGGTTCGAGCACGCGACCGCGGAGAACCTCGCCGTGCCGGTCGCGATCCAGCCGCAGTACAACCTCGTCTTCCGCAAGGACTACGAGCAGGGCTACCGTCCGCTCGCCGAGCGGTTCGACGCCGCCGTCTTCCCCTACTTCTCCCTGGCCGCGGGCTTCCTGACCGGCAAGTACCGTTCCCTCGCCGACCTCGAGGGCCGGGCCCGTCAGGACCAGGCCCACGGTTACGTCTCCGAACCCGGCCTGAAGGTCGTCGCCGAGGTCGTCCGCGTCGCCGAGGCGCACGCCGTCGAGCCGGCCACGGTCGCGCTCGCGTGGCTGCTCGCGAAGGGCGTCACCGCGCCCATCGCCTCGGCCCGCACCGTCGAGCAGCTCCCGGCTCTCCTGGCCGCGCCGTCGCTGCGGCTCACCGAGGCCGACCTCGCCGCCCTCGACGCCGTGTCGCAGCCCTTCGCCTGAGCGCCGCCGCCGGTCGGGTCGCTCCGCGACCGGTCCGGCCGCACCGCCGCGTCCCACGAACGGAGATCCCGCCCATGAGCACGCCCCCCGCCCCCACCACGCCAGGACTCGGACTGACCGACCTGCCCGCGCACGGCGGCACCGTCCTGGTCGCCGGAGACGGCGGCCTCATCGGCAGCCACGCCGCCCGCGAGTACACCCGACTGGGGTGGACCGTCCACGGCGTGAGCCGCCGTGCCCTCGACGACGCGCCCTGGCAGCACCACAGCGTCGACCTGCTCGACGCCCAGAGCGCGACGACCGGCCTCGCCGGCCTCCGCGACGTCACGCACCTCGTCTTCGCCGCCTACATCGAGAAGCCGACCGACGCCGAACTCATCGAGGTCAACGACGCGCTCCTGCGCAACACCCTCGACGCGCTGCGAGCCGCCGGCGCGCCGCTCCGCCACGTCACGCTCTACCAGGGCGGCAAGGCGTACGGCCACCACCTCGGGTACTTCACGACGCCGGCGAAGGAGAGCGATCCGCGGCTCGTCGCCCCGCACTTCTACTCCACCCAGGAGGACCTCCTGCGGCAGGCCGCCGCCGAACGGGGCTTCGCGTTCACCGCGCTGCGTCCCGAGGGGGTGACCGGCTACGCGACCGGAAACCCGATGAACCTCCTGCTCGTCATCGGGGTCTATGCCGCGATCTGCAAGGAACTCGGCCTGCCGATGCGGTTCCCCGGCACCCGTGCCGCCTACGACGTGCTGTACCAGACCACCGACGCCGAGCTGCTCGCCCGGGCGACCGTGTGGGCGGGCTCAGCCGAAAGCGCCGCCGATCAGGTCTTCAACGTGACCAATGGCGACCAGTTCCGCTGGTCCGGCCTCTGGCCGCGGTTCGCCGAGCACTTCGGCATGGACTACGCCCCGCCCCAGCAGATGTCGCTCACCGAGGCGATGCCGACCCGCGCGGACGTGTGGCAACGACTCGTCGACCGCCACGGCCTGGTCCCCACGCCGTACGAGAAGCTCGTCGCCTGGCCGGTCGGGGACTTCCTGTTCCACCACGAGGCGGACAACATCACCTCCACCGTGAAGGTCCGTCAGGCGGGGTTCGCGGACGCGCTCGACACCGAGACGCGGCTGCTGCAGCTGTTCGACCGCCTGGTGGAGCAGAAGGTGCTGCCGCCGTTCCGCGACCGCTGAACCGCGTACACCGGCGTGGTCCACATCTACCGGCCCCCGCGTACGAGGGGTTCCCGTCGACGCATCACCACCGGTCACGCCAGGCCACGACGCGCAGACAGACAGCCGGCAGGGACCAGCGGGTAGCGGGTAGACAGGGCAGGCACAGGTTCCGTGATCGTGGAGTTGCGACGCTCTGTGATCATAGGGAAGACCTGTGTCTGCGCGCCATCACGGTCGGAATGCCGTCGACGGCGCCGCACCTTCACCGACAACCCGGCTGCCTCCCAGGCTCTGCCGCCTTGCCACCTACCGCGATCGCAGCGGCGCGGGGCGCTGTGGAGCGGGACGCGCTATCGCTGCTGGGCGAGCCACTCGTCGAAGGTGGTCGGCGCGATGCGGGCGCCCGCTCGGGGCAGCAGCACGTCACCGGCCATCGCCGGGCCGAACAGCGCTGACCACGTCGGCACGAGCTTGACCGCGCGGCCGCGCGCGTCGTTGGTGCGCCGGGCCATGTCCACCAGGTCCTGCGGCTCGGGACCGGCGACCTCGCGGTAACGCCCCTGCGGTGCGCCCGTGGCGATCTCGGCGAGGATGTCGGCCACGTCCGCGGGCGCGATCGGCTGGACGAGCAGGGGCGCGACGGTGGCGGTGCCTTCCCGCTCGGTCCAGCTCGTCACCATCGCGGCGAAGTCGTGGAACTGGGTGGCCGGGACGATCGTCCACGGCACCGGGCCCTCGGACACGAGACGCTCCTGCTCGCGCTTGCCGGCGTAGTGCGCGTTGCCTTCGACGCGGTCGAGGGCGGCGATCGAGAGCAGCACGTGGTGGCGGACACCGGCCCGTTCCTCGACGGCGAGCAGCGTCCGGGTGGCCGTGCCGAAGTACGCCACCGCTTCGTCCCGGTCGGTCGCCGTGCAGTTGGTGGCGTCCACGACGGCCTCGACGCCGGTCAGGGCGGCGTCGAGGCCGTCGCCGGTGGTCAGGTCCACGCCGAGTGAACGGCTGATGCGCACGACGTGGTGTCCGGCCTGTTCCAGGGCGGCGGCGGTGAGGGCCCCGATGTTCCCGGTCGCTCCGGCGACGGCGATTCGCATGGTCCGCATGGTGGTCTCTCCTCTGTCTTCCGCGCTGCCGCCGGACGCTATCTCGGACTAAAGAGGTCTGCAATCTCCGGGATAAGATCCGGCCATGAAGCTGCCCGTGAGTACGGAATGGCTGTTGCACTGCGCCACGTCGCTGGCGCAACTCGAGGCGGGGAGCACCGCCTCGGCGGCACAGCTCGCCCGGTACTTCGACCTGCCGGCGGCCTATCTCGCCAAGCAGCTGCAGTCGCTGGTCAAGGCCGGTGTGCTGGCCGCGACGACGGGCCCGCGCGGTGGGTTCCGGCTGGCCCGGCCCGCTTCCGAGATCACGCTCCTGCAGATCGTCGAGGCGGTCGACGGTGCGTCCGCGCCGTACGAGTGCCGCGAGATCCGCCGACAGGGGCGGGGGGCACTGCCCGCCGAGGAATGCCGGAACCCCTGCGTCCTCGCCGAGAAGATGGCCGAAGCCCACGAAGCCTGGCGGCACAGCCTCGCCGCGACCTCGCTCGCCGAGATCATCGCCGCACTGCCCCCGTCGGCCCCCTCCCGCACCCGCCTGCGCCTGACCGGGACGCCGTAGCGCATCCGCCGCCCCGGGCAACGCCTCGGAGGCCGCGGCATGCAGGCGGCCGGTCAGGCCCGGCGTCGGGGGCGTACGTCCCGGCGACAGATGGTCCACGCTTGGCGGATCAGGCTACGCACAGTGGTGATCGTGTCGGCGAGGTCGAAGAACGCCGCAATGACGGCTCTTCGGCGCTCGTAGCAGCGAGGAATTCACGATGGCCCACCGCTGGTGGTGCTGGGCTTCTCGAGCACGAGGAAGTCGGTGACGAAGGAAGCGACGTCACCGTTGTCAGTACGGCCGACCCACGTGGGATAGAACCCGCGGCCGCGGCCCGTGGTGAACGCCGCGATCTCCTCTCCGGCCGGTCCGACCGCCTTCACGGGAGGCAGACCGAAATCCGCCGCCGCATGGGCGGCCAGCGCCTCGATGAGCCAGTCCTCGTGTTCAGCCAGTGCGGAGACGGCAGAGGCGTCCACGAAACACACGTCACCGTGATCCGTCTCATAACCGAAGAATTCGCGCTCCCCGAGGTCCGCGACCTCCTGGTCATCGACGAGTGCGAGTTCCCATCCGGTTACGGGGGCGTCCGTGACGGACAGCCGGGCAGCAGCCGCCACTTGAGTCGGCACGCCGTCGTTGTCGAAAGACGCCACCGCCAAGGTGACCGAGTACCTGCCCGGGCGGACTGCGGCAGTGAAGGGGACGGGCGCGAAGGGACCGAGGCCCGTGAAGGGGTCACAGACGACGACCTGCCCCGTGGGCAGTGCCAGGTCCACGGGCCGACTCAAGGAGACGGTGGCCGGTCGGCCCCCCAGGAGGTTGCAGCGGTACTGATCGGCGAACAGGGCAGTGAAGTCCGAAGGAGCCAGAGGCATGAAATCGTCCAGGTAGGCGGGGGTGACCGCACTCTAGACCAGGACCGATGTGACGCATTTGCGCAGCCGTCACACGGCATCCCTGGCGCTGACGACGGGCCGTTCGACGACAGCGCCTAGCGCAGGAACGACTTCGGATCCCGCAGGGCGTGCCACAGTCCCGCCGCGAGCGGTACGACCGTCATGGCGAAGAGGGCCCAGAACACGAACTCGGCCCCGGGCGCGAGGTCGTGGACGGTGCCGTCCTCCCACTGGCAGTAGGCCCGCGGCGGAAACGGGGTGGAGACTCCCGAGACCTTTTCGCCCTCGATGACGCCCTCCCCCATCGGCTCCTGGAGGCAGGGGTCGGTCTCCGGGAACAGGAAAGGGTCGTCCGCCACCATGATCACGACCCAGGTCAGGGCACCGAGCGGCACCGTCCAGAACACCGAGGTCCGCACCCACAGCGGCAGCAACGGATGCGCCAGCAGCCCGCGCAGCGCGACCCAGCCGACCACGAGTCCGACGAAGACCGGGAGCAGCGTCATGACACCGCCGCGGTCTTCCGGGCGCGGAGCTCGGTGGCGTGGCCCGCGCCGATGACGAGCAGGGCGGCGGCCAGGGCGAGGGACGCGGTCACCCCGTTCATCCACACGTAGCCGGGTTCACTGGAGTAGACGGTGCCGTCGTCGCGGACGCAGTCGAAGCGGAGCGGCAGGTACGAGGAGCGGTGGTGGGAGAGGCCCTGTCTCGTCTCCGCGTCGAAGCCGTCGCGGCAGGCCGGGGCCGGGATCGAGTCCGCGCCGTTGTTGAACGCGTGCTCCGACAGCAGAACGCCGGAGAGCCCCAGGGAGTAGACGGCCACGGCCGCCCACGCGGCCGCTGCCGCCGCGCGGCGCAGCAGATGCACCGCCCAGGGCTCGGGCCGACCGGGGAACGCCATCGCGACGACCCCCGTCGCGGCGACGAGCGCGCCGACGGCGCAGACCGCGGAGAGACCTAAACCCGCCAGCAGCACGCCCGTCACCCCCGTCCGAGCGAGGGCGGGGCTTGAGGGATGAGGGGGGCGGCACGCATGCGGTCACCCCATCAGCACCGCACCGGACCGTCTGTGACGGAAGCCACCCCTCCGGTCACAGTCGCGTCACAGCGGACGGAGACCCCTGGGGGGCCGTGCGGGGTGGGTCGCTTGTGCGTCTTCGGGTTCCGCCCCGGTCGAGGACAGAAGCCCTCTCACCACGGCAGGACCCGTCGAGCTGCGCTTTCATGAACGAACTGCGGAGCGGGAGGCCGTCGTTCTCCGTCTCGCGGCTCTTCCCGTACCGCGCCGTACACCGCCGGATGTCGTCGCGCACGAAGGGCCCGCGTCGGCGCGTCACCACTGGTCGCGCTGGGCCACGGAACGTCACCGTGAGCGCATGACCGCAACACGACCACCCCTCCCGGTGCACCGGTTCACGATGCGCTTCGACTCGACTCCGCGCGGCGCCCGTCTCGCCGGACGGCTGTGCGGGCACCGCCTCGACGCCTGGGGCGTCCCGTACGGCAGCGACGCGCACCACGTCGTCACGTTCGTCGCGGCGGAGTTGTGCGCCAACGCCGTATGGCACGGGCACGCGGCCGCCCGTGAGGCGCCGGAGCACCGGCCGTCCCCCTCCCCGCGCGGCAGCGACCGACCGGTGCGACCAAAACCGGCTCTACGGTGAAATAGGGCACATCCCACCCGCCGGATACGACGCCGCCAACCACTACCCGAGCACCGCGAAAGCCCAGGTCACAACCGGTATTCGAGATCCCACCGACCCCGGAGCGGGTCACGGAGATCATTTCGTTAGGAGCACTAACCTGGCCAGGTGGGCCCCACGACAGGGTGCCCACTGTGCACGGCCTCCCCCATCCATTCGGATCGAGGCCGCGGACGCCCGCCCACGCCGGCGCCCGCTCGAACCCGTCGCCGACAGGAGGAGGACTGCATGCCCGAAGCCGTAGACACACCCCGCCCCGGAAGCGAGCCGCCGAAGGCCCCGATCGAACGCCGCCACCTCGGCGGCACCGAACGGCGGCGCCACGGCCAGGAGGCCGAGAACCGTCCTCCCGTCTCCCGCCAGGAACTCAGCAAGGCCCCCGCGGAACTCATCGAGGAGCCCGGCCCCAAGGTCAACTGGCGCGTCTTCGTCATCTCCTCGGCCATCATCGTCGCCTTCTCCCTCTGGGCCATGTTCGCGCCCGGGCACGCCGCCGGCACCATGCGGGGCATGGTGGCCTGGATCGCGGAGAACCTCGGCTGGTTCTACGTCCTGACCATCACCGTGGTGATCGTGTTCGTCCTCTGGGTCGCGCTGTCCAAGGGGGGTTCCGTCCGGCTCGGCCCCGACCACTCCCGGCCGCAGTACAAGCTCTTCACCTGGGTGGCCATGCTGTTCGCCGCCGGCGTGGGCATCGACATGCTCTTCTACTCCGTCACCGGGCCCATCACCCAGTACATGGCTCCGCCGACGGGCGAGGGGCAGACGGGCGCGGCAGCCCAGGACGCCGTGGTCTGGACCATGTTCCACTACGGCGTGGCCGGCTGGGCCATGTACTCGCTGCTCGGCATGGCCATGGGCTACTTCGCCTACCGCTGGGGCATGCCGCTGTCCATCCGGGCCGCCCTGTACCCCCTGCTCGGCAAGCGCGTCCGCGGCGGGATCGGCGACACCATCGACATCGTGACCCTGGTCGGCACCGTCTTCGGCGTCGCCACCTCCATGGGCATCGGCGTCGTGCTGCTGAACGTCGGCTTCGCCCTGCTGTTCGGCCTCCCGCAGGGCCTGGCCCTGCAGATCGCGCTGGTGGTCGTGGCCGTGATCATGACCATCGCCGCCTGTACCTCGGGCATGGACAAGGGGATCCGGCTGATCTCCGAGCTGAACATCTGGAGTGCGGCGGCCATGCTGCTCTACATCCTGGTGACCGGGGAGTCCGCGTTCCTGCTCAACGCGCTGGTGGAGAACATCGGCCGGTTCGTCTTCTCGCTGCCGGACCGGACCCTGCAGACCTTCGCCTACCAGGAGGGGGGCTCCGAGTGGATGGGCGGCTGGACCCTGTTCTTCTGGGCGTTCTGGCTGGCCTGGGGCCCGTTCGTGGGCCTGTTCCTGGCCCGCATCTCCCGCGGCCGGACGCTGCGCGAGTTCGTCATCGCCGCCGTCACCGCCCCGGTGCTCTGCGACTTCCTGCTCGTGAGCATCTTCGGCAACAGCGCCATGCACCAGGTCCTGAACGGGAACGAGGAATTCGCCCAGCTGGCCATGGACAGTCCGGAGAAGGGCTGGTTCGCGCTGCTGGAGATGTTCCCCGGCGCCAGCTTCCTGATCGGCCTCGGCACGCTGTCCGGATTGCTGTTCTACCTCACCAGCGCCAACTCCGGCGCCATGGTGATGTCCAACTTCTCCTCCTCGATACCCAAACCGTCGCAGGACGGGGCGAAGTGGCTGCGCATCTTCTGGGCGGTGCTCACCGCGTTGCTGACCATCGCGATGCTGGTGGCCGGCGGGGTCACCACCATGGAGCACGCGACGCTCATCTTCGCCCTGCCGGTGACGATCATCGCCTGGCTGGTGATGGCCTCCTTCTCCAAGGCCCTGCGCATGGAGCGGGCCGAGCGCGAGGGCAGGGTCCTGCGCCGGCAGTCGACGGCGGCGCACGGCGGCCAGGTGCCCGAGCGCACCTGGCGGCAGCGGCTGGAGCGGATGCGCTCCTACCCCTCGAAGAAGCAGGTGGTCCAGTTCATGGAACGCACCGTGCAGCCGGCGCTGGCCGACGTGGTCCGTGAATTCGGGAAGCAGGGCTACCAGGCCACGCTGGACCTGGCCCCGAACGAGGACACCGGCATCCCCGGCCACGCGCTGGTGGTCGAGATCCCCGACCACCGCAACTTCCACTACCAGGTGCAGGCCGTCGAGGCCCCGGTGCCGATGTTCGGCGGACGCATGTCCCGCCAGACGGACGTCTACTACCGGGTCGAGGTGTTCAACCAGACCGGCTCCGAGGGCTACGACCTCATGGGCCTGTCCCACCAGCAGGTGATCGACGACGTCCTGGACCGCTACGAGGCGCACCTGGGCTTCCTCGCCTACACCACCGAGCACGACTACGCCTCGGTGCTCACGCCGCCGGCCTTGACCACCACGGGCGCCACCCCGGTGGTGGAGCCCGCGGAGCCACAGGACGACGCCGGTGCGGCCACAGTGGGCGTCGGACCGAAGGCGTAGGCGCCGCTCCACCGGACGGCCGGCGCCCGCGCCACCCGCTTCGCAGCCCCACGGCGGTTGCCAGGTCCCGTGGCGACCCCGTCCTCCCGGAGCCGACGGCGAAGCCGGCCGGGCACGGCAAGGCCCCCGCACCGATTCCCGGTGCGGGGGCCCGCCTTTCGTCCGCCCGGCGCTGAGCCGTTCGACTTTCAGAGGTGAGGGACGTCGTCTAGCGTTCCGCCTTTTCCCAGGGTCTGACCCCGAGCTTTCCGGTGGTTCCGAGGTCGAGGTGCGGGGTCACCGTCACCGGGTCGGCGCCCTCCTTCGCCCGGACCCGCACGTGGGGCACGTTCACCGGCGTACCGAACTCGGTGGTGTTGCGCCAGACCAGGCCGGCGGTCGCCGACTCGCCGGGCTCGAGCGTGACGGGCCGGGGCGGTTCGTCGGGCCCGGCGCCGGTGGTGATGTCGCCGCTGCCGTCGAGGATCTCGACGCCGTCGACGGGCTCGAGGCCCTCGTCCAGGAGTTCCAGCAGCGGGTAACCCTCGACGGTGTAGGCGTGCGTGCCGCAGTTGTCGAGGTGCAGGCCCACGACGCGCAGTCCCATGGCCGCGTTGCCCTCGTCGACGCTGATCCGGATCCCTGAGGCGGGGCACGTACCCGGTTCGGCCGGCGCCTCGCCCGCGGGGACCTTGGTCACTTCGAGCACCTCGGCCTGCGTCACCCGCGGCGCGGTGGGCGGCAGTTCCCCGGCCCGGACCGTGCCCCGCACGGTCCGTCCGGGGCCGACGTCGCGCACGGTCTCGGTCTGGTTGGTCACGGCCCCGCCGTCGCCGCTCATGAAGGTGAAGACGATCGAGTAGGTCAGGGTCTCGGCGCTCTCGTTGGTGACCTCGTAGGCGGCAAAGACCCCCGAGTCCGAGCCCGTGGTGAGCCCGTCGGCGGCGACGGAGTGGCTGCGGGTGGGTGAGGGGGAGGCCGACGGGAGGGTCAGCGAGGTGATCCGTACGCCGTCCTTGCCCGGATCGTCGATCCGTGTGCCCTCCTGCGACGCGGCCGCGCCGACGCCGGTGCTCCCGGCACCCGCACGCTCCGTCCCACAGGCCGTGAGCAGCAGAGCGCTCGCGACGAGAGCCGACAGTAAGGGGGTGGTCGCGGCGAGAGCCGGGCCGAGGTCGGTGGGTCTGCGCATCCGGTCATCCCATCAGGGTGTGACCCCCGCACGTGTGAGGGAAGCAACATTTCCGGTCACAGGGGTGTCACAAGCGGGGGCGGGAAACGGGCGGCGGGGAGATGCAGCCCCAGGAGCGGCCACTCGCCGTTCGGCGTGCCAGACCTGGGCGAAGACGTCAGGCAGGTCGGGTATGCGCTGGACCACCAGGAAGCGGTCACCGTCACCACCGATCCGCCGGACCAACCCCTCCAGCTCCTCGGCGGACACGCGGACGTACCGCTTCCGGTTCTCCGTCATCACCACGATCTCAAGCATGCGCAGACCCTGACACATCCCTCTGACCGCAGGCCTCCCGGGACCCGCGTGCACCCGGGAGGCCCACAGGCGTGGGGTCTGCGGATACGTGTCGCGCAGGGTGCGTGGTCGGCGTGCTCTAGGGACTCCCCTAGAGGGACTGTTGCGCACACGTCAAGCTTCGGCATTCTGGGCCCGTCCGCGCATGAGGAGACCGATCCTCCACGCACTTCGTAGTTCGGAGACAGCATTGCGATCGATACGCATTGCCCTCGTGGCCCTCGTGGCCCTCGTGGGCGGCCTGCTCGCGGCGACGCCCGCGCAGGCCGCCCCTCTCTTCAAGGCCCCCTTCGCCTGTGGCCAGAAATGGACGTACAGCCACCACTCGGCCGAGGTCCGTCGCGCGCTGGACTTCGTCCGCAGTGACGGCGGCACCACCAACGGCTCGCCCGTGCTCGCCTCGGCCTCCGGAACCGCCACCCGGCACTACCAGGCGAACGGCGCCGGCAACTACATCAAGATCGACCACGGCGGCGGCTGGCAGACGTACTACTTCCACCTGAACGCCTTCTCCGTCGCCAGCGGCGCGTACGTCGGCCAGGGACAGCAGATCGGCACCACCGGCAACACCGGCAACAGCTTCGGCGCGCACATCCACTACGAGCAGCTCTACAACGGCGTCGGCCAGAACATCAAGATCAACGGAACCTCGCTCGCCTACCCCGGCTCGTACGGCAGCTACCACCTGACCAGCGACAACGGGTGCGGCACCAGCAAGTACTGGGTCGACACCTTCGCCAACGCCACGGGCTACGCGCAGCCGAACACCAACGACGCGCAGGGCGTGCTGAACGCGGGTACCAACTACGTGTACTGCAAGGTGTGGGGCCAGGAGATCCGCGGCGCGAACGGCACCTACAACCACTGGTGGCTGAAGACGGACCTCGACACCACCTACGCGGGCAAGAACGGGCGTGGAGCGTACGTCTCCGCGTACTACCTGTCGCGCTGGGGCAACGACGAAGCGCGTGACAACAACGGCACCGTGATCCCGAACTGCTGATGCCCCGTCACCGAATACGCCGGGCCCGGCCGCTCCCCTCCGAGCGACCGGGCCCGGTACGGAACGACCTCAAGAGGTCGCCGACGACGCCGTGGCCGACCAGCTCGAAGTGAACCGCTGACCTGCGGGGCGGCAGTGGTTCATCCAGAACCGTCCGCTCCAGGACGGTCACCGGGCCCACCGGACAGACCCTGGCCTGCCTTCTCCTCCGGCCCTCGAGTGGTCGGCCGCTCGCGGCCCCAGGCGGCCAGCGGCTGGAGTGCGTCGTTGAGGCGCTTGCCGTCCTCGGTCAGTGAGTACTCGACGCGGGGTGGCACCTCGTCGTAGGAGACGCGGTGCACGACACCGTCCGCCTCCAGCTCACGCAGGTGAGAGGCCAGGACCTTCTCGGTGATCCCCGGGAGCAGTCGACGCAGCTCGCCGAAGCGGCGGCAGGGGTGCTCGTGGAGCGCCCAGAGGATCAGCACCTTCCACTTGCCACCGATCACCTCCATCGCGGTGTCGATCCCGCAGACGTGTCCTTCTGGTCCGCCCGGCCGGTTCAGCGTCGTGATGCCCCACCCTTTCGACGTGCTCGCTCACCCCGGGGTAACCACCCACTCCGAAGTGCGTACTTGATCATCCCCGGGCCCGTGACCAGCCTGATCGGCATGACACAGAACACTGTTGAGAAGTCTCCCGTCACCCTGCTGGGCCTCGGCGCGATGGGCACCGCGCTGGCCCGCACCTGGCTTGCCGCCGGCCACCCGCTCACCGTCTGGAACCGCACCCCGGCCCGCGCCGCGGCACTCGCCGCCGAGGGGGCGAGGGTCGCGGACAGCGCCGCCGAGGCGGTCGCGGCGAACACCCTGACCGTCGTCTGTCTGCTGGACGACGCCTCGGTCGAGGAGGTGCTGGCCGGTGCCGACCCGGCCGGCCGGGACCTGGTCGACCTGACCACCAGCACCCCTGCCCAGGCCCGCGCCCGCGCCGAGTGGGCCCGTGAGCGCGGCGCCCGCTACCTGGACGGCGGGATCATGGCCGTCCCTCCGATGATCGGCGTCCCGGAGGCCGGCGGCTACGTCTTCTACAGCGGCTCACGGGAGCTGTTCGAGCAGCACCAGGAGACCCTGGCCGTCCCGGCCGGCACCACCTACGTCGGCGAGGACGCGGGCTTCGCGGCCCTGCACGACGTGGCCCTGCTCAGCGCCATGTACGGGATGTTCGCCGGTGCCGCGCACGCCTTCGCCCTGATCCGCAAGGAGGACATCGACCCCGCGACATTCGCCCCGCTGCTCGCCGACTGGCTCGTCGCGATGGCCCCGGCGGTTCACCGGACCGCCGACCGGTTGCGCAGCGGCGACTACACCAAGGGGGTCGTCTCCGACCTCGCCATGCAGGTGGCCGGCACGCCGACCTTCCTGAGCACCGCCGAGCAGCAGGGCGTCAGCCCGGAACTGCTCAGCCCCTACTTCGACTTGATGCTCCGCCGCCTGGCCGAGGGCAGCGGCGGGGAGGACCTGACGGGCGTGATCGACCTGCTGCTGCGCTGACCGGCCACTTTCCGCCACGGCAGCGACCGTGCTGGTCACCGTTGGCATGCACAGCGATATCGCTCGGGATGGTGATCGACAGGGGGGAATCAAGATGCTGCGCTTGCTGGAGCAGTACAGCATCGATGTACCCGTGCTGATCCACGCAGGAAGCTTCGATCCCGAGAGGGGATGGTGTCCCTGCGGGCGCTGTGAGGGATCTGAAAGTGGCGTCGCGGGTCGGAGCCGGTCGTGCTGACCGGTGGCCTCGGCGTGGGCGATGCCGGGACACTCGCCCACGCCCCGGGGAGGACACGGGGAGGACACACCGCCCCGAAGGCGTGAGCACTTCGGCCACCACTGTCCTGATGCCGCTCGTTTGAGCGGCATCAGGACACATGCCCGCCGACTGCTCACGGTTTTCGGCAAGGCACCCGTCTCCGGCCCCGCAGCGCAGGGACCGCAGCGCAGAGACCGCAGAGATCCCCCGCACCACCTGGTGGGACACCGTCCGACGCCGCGACCGGAACCGCACGCATCGAGGTGAGCGACACCCGGGGTGAACGTCGGCCCGTCACTGCCGTACGACGGAGAAGGTGGAACAGCCGAAGGAGTTGACGACTTCTCCTTCGATGGCGGCGGGGTTCCCCTGCGGCACGTCCGCCTCGAGGTCGACCATGAGGTAGTTGCCGGGCTGATCGATCCAGCGATCCCCACGCAGGACCATTCGGCCTTCCTCGTACGTCCCGATCATGGCGAAGGAGCCGGTGGGGACATCGGGGTTGTCCGGATGCGCGGAGAACTCGAACACCGCCTCCAGTACACCGCCGCCGGACGAGGTGATGTCCAGCCCGAGCCGGGTCTTGCCCTGGGTGCAGAGGTAGCTGCCCCGCCATGCGCCCACCACCGGCGGCTCCTCGGGGGCGGGCGCCCCGGCGGACCGGGTCGACCCGGCCTGAGACGGCGTCGGTTCGGTCTGTGGCTGAGCCGGCCCGGTCGCGGCCGACGGTTCACTCGCGGAAAACGGCGTGTCCTGGTCGCGGTCGCCGCCGAGGACGTTCGGCAGGAACCATGCCAGTCCCCCCATGACGACCGCGGTCGCCGCGACCACCGCGCTGATCACGGCCCTCCTGGTTCCCCGTGCACCTCCGCTGCGAGGGTCTGCGTAGCCGTATGGATGCGGCACCGTGTGCGGCGTCGCCGGGCCCCCGGAGGAGGGTCCCGGAGGCATGGCCACGGGGCCGGCCAGTTGGGTGGGCGCCTGCGCGTCGACGACGGTGGGCTGCCTCGCGGGAGGCAGCGGTGGGGGCGGCGGGGGCGCGTTGTCGGTCACGGCCTGGGTCAGGGGATCCGGCAGCCACTGGACACCGGCGGCGACCTGCGCATCGCCGTCGGTGCGCGAAAGCTGTTCCAGCAGTTGCTGCACGGTCGGGCGCTGGGCCGGATCCTTGGCCAGGCACCGGCCCACGAGCGTACGCAGCCGGGACGGCAGGGCACCGAGGTCGGGCTCCTCGTAGACGATCCGGTACATCAACTGGGCGGCACTGCTGCCTTCGGCGGTTCCGAAGGGCCCGGTGCCGGTGGCGGTGAACGTCAGCACCATGCCGAGCGCGAAGACGTCGACGGCCGGAGTGATCGCGGCTCCCTTGAGCTGCTCGGGAGCCATGAAGCCGAGCGTGCCGACCACCGATCCGCTCTGTGTCAGAGCGGAAGTGGCCTCGCTGGAGGACGAGATGCCGAAGTCGATGACGCGGGGGCCGTCGGCGGCGAGGAGCACGTTCGAGGGCTTCAGGTCCCTGTGCACCACGCCCGCCGCGTGGATGGCCTCCAACGCCTCGGCCAGCCCGGCTGCCAGGAGCAGCACGGATCTCTCGGGCCACGGTCCGTGCCGCCGCACCGCCGCATCCAGGGAAGGGCCGGGTATGTAGGCGGTGGCCAGCCACGGTGGGTCGCCGTCGGAGTCGGCATCGACGACACCGGCGGTGTACACGCCGTTGACCTTGCGTGCCGCGTTCACCTCGCGTGTGAAACGGCGTCGGAAGTCCTGGTCGCCGGCCAGATCCGAGTGGATCACCTTGACGGCCAGCGACCGGCCGCCGCGGGACCGTGCGAGATAGACGGTCCCCATGCCTCCGTTGCCCAGCCGGGCTGTGATCGTGTACGGGCCGACCCGTGCCGGATCCCCCGCACGCAGTGGCTCGAATCGGTCTTCCATACATGTCCTTCCGGTTCGTAGGATCCGCGGCTCGCACGGATCCTACGAACCGGCGTCCGGGTGGCTCCTGTCAGGGCACACCGTCGAAGTCACGGACGTTCGGCGGCAGCGCGCAGTTCCTCGCCCAGGAGCACCGCCACGTCGTCCTGGCCCAGGACATCCGGAGGCTCGTCGCCATCGGGCTCCGGCGCCGCACCGTCGCACGCGCGGTGGGCACGACCGCCGTACCCACTTCAGCGGAGGTGTGCGCGCTGCCGGGAGGCATGAAAGCCGTACGGCTCGAAACCGGCCACAGGCCAGAGCGTGAAATCAAGCCCGACAGCGATCGGTGTCCACCGGCTGCGGTCTTCGCGCGGGCGTCACCGTCCGAGCGGGGACGCCGCAGTGAGCCGTGGCTACCGCTTGCGCGCCACGCCGCCGAAGTCGTCGACCTCGACGGTCGGCTCGCCGGACCGGCCGGGGCGCCACCGGGAGACGGAGACGACACCGGGATCCAGCAGCTCCAAGCCGTCGAAGAACCGGGTGAGTTCCTCCGGACTGCGGTTGATCCGGGGGTTGTCGCTCGCCGCGTTCCACTGCTCGATCATCTCGCGCATCTGCTGCGGGTCGAGCACCTCGGTGTCGTCGCAGAGCACGAGGTGGCTGCCGGAGGGCAGGGCGTCCATCAGGCGGCCGACGAGGTCGTAGGCGGTGTCGTCGGTGACGTGGGCGGTGACGCCCAGCAGTATCAGTGCGACCGGCTGCGTGAAGTCCAGTGTCCTGGCCGCCTGTTGCAGGATGTCCTCCGGGTCGCGCAGGTCGGCGTCGATGTAGGCCGTCGCGCCTTCGCGCGTGCTGGTGAGCAGCGCCGCGGCGTGGGCCAGGACGACCGGGTCGTGATCGACGTAGACGATCCGGGTCTCGGGGGCGAGCCGCTGGGCGACTTCGTGGGTGTTGTCCGCGGTGGGCAGGCCGGTGCCCACGTCCAGGAACTGGCGGATGCCGGCCTCACCGACGAGGTACTCCACCGCCCGGACGAGAAACGCCCGCTGCGCCACGGCGATGTCGAGGATCTCGGGGTTGGCGCTCGCGATCCGGTCCCCGACCTCCTCGTCGACCCCGTAGTGGTCCTTGCCGCCGAGCCAGTAGTTCCAGATCCGGGCGGAGTGCGGCACGCTGCTGTTGATGACCGGGCGTTCAAGTGACATGCAAACTCCCTGAGTCGGGCGGACGACACTCCAGAACATAGGCGCGTGGTCCATGGAGCACCCGGTGAATCGGATCTCCGATGGCCGGAAGTCGGGTTCCGCCCTGCCCGTCAGCGCGTCGAGGCCGCCGAACGGCATGGCCGGTCCCGGCCCGCGATGACACCTTCACACCCCCTGCACCACCCGCAGGGACACCGTCCCGGCTTCAGGGCGGTCCGTACGCGCGAGGGGCTCTCCAACGTCTGTCCGGAGGGAGCCCCCGGGAGGCGCTCACACCGTCAAGACGCGAAGGCACAACGGGGTTCACGTCCGGCGCCACCCACTCATTGTGTTCAACGTATTGACACGTGCATTACAGGGGCTTTACGTTCCGGCCACCTGAGAGCGCTCTCAGACTCCCCCCTGTCACAACGTGAGGTGCCCCATGCCATCCCCCCGCGCCCGCACCAGACCGGCAGTAGTGCTGCTGCTGGCCTCTGCCCTCGCCGTCGTCGGCCTGGGCCCGGCCGCCGCACCGGCGGCCGCCGCCACCGTCCCCGTGGGCTCCGGCAGTTACTCCGACACCCGGCCCCCCGGTACGTCGGGCCCCACCACCAACACGGGAACGCCGGTCACGCCCAAGGTGACCGCCACCGCCCGGAACCGGCCCGTGCCCACCAACGACTGGTGGTCCTCCCTCGCCTTCCAGCGCTACGGCGACAACCCGTACTCGACCCCCATGTACGGACACCCCCTCACCTACCAGGCCACGGCCGGCGGGCTCGACGTCGGCTACCCGACGACCCCCGCGATCGTCGGTGACGGCCGCCAGTACGAGTACGCCCACAAGCGCGACCTCACCATCGGGCTGACCGGCCTCAACTCCCCCGACACCAAGGCCGACGACTGGTCCGACTGGACGGTCACCCCCCACTGGTCCGACGGCACCCGCACCCTGCGCACCACCATCGGCCACGGCTCCCCGTTCGTGTACGCCAAGGGCTCCGGCGGCAACGCCCAGATCACCACCGCCGGCGCGCCCACCGTCTTCGCCGACCAGGGCAACGTCCTCGGCATCACCGTCGCCGGGCATCACTACGCCCTCTTCGCGCCGACCGGCAGCGACTGGAACGTCG
Source organism: Streptomyces sp. M2CJ-2 (assembly GCF_016757295.1). NCBI lineage: Bacteria > Bacillati > Actinomycetota > Actinomycetes > Kitasatosporales > Streptomycetaceae > Streptomyces > Streptomyces sp. M2CJ-2. The sequence continues at coordinate 25,107 of NZ_JAESIF010000040.1, forward strand.
CCGGTTCCACCGTCACCGCGGGTCTCGGTTCCAAGGACTACTTCTCCGTCGCCGTGCTGCCGTCCACCGGCGCGCTGGCGACCTTCAAGAAGTACGCCTACAGCTTCGTCACCGACTCCAAGGTCACCTGGAACTACACCGGAGGCACCGTCAGGGCCACCTACACGCTCACCACCGAGGCGAAGGAAGGCACCGAGCGCGGCACGCTCCAGGCCCTCTACCGCCACCAGTGGCTGAACACCACGGACCCCCTCACCTCCTACACCTACGTCTCACCGCGCGGCACCATGAAGGTCCGCGAGTCGGCCTCCTTCACCACGAGCCAGAAGGCAGCGGCGGTGCTGCCCGCACTGCCCAAGTCGAACGGCGTGGACGCCGCCCGACTGCGCGGGTACCTGAACGAGGTCGTGAACGCCTCCGACCCCTTCTCCGGCGCCACCGACACCTACTGGACCGGCAAGGCCCTCGGCCGCCTCGCCCAGCTCGTCCCGGTGGCCGACCAGATCGGCGAGACCGGCGTCCGCGACCGGCTGCTCGGCCTGATGAAGGGCAGGCTCCAGGACTGGTTCACGGCGGGAGGCGCGAACGAGTTCAGCTACGACAAGGACTGGAAGACGCTCACCGGCTACCCCGCCTCCTACGGCAGCGACACCGAGCTCAACGACCACCACTTCCACTACAGCTACTACGTCTACGCGGCGGCGATCGTCGCCCAGTACGACCAGGGCTGGGCCGCCGAATCCGCCTGGGGCGGCATGGTCAAGACCCTCGTACGGGACACCGCCAACCCCAGCCGCACCGACACCGCCTTCCCCTTCCTGCGCGGCTTCGACGTCTACGCGGGCCACAGCTGGGCCTCCGGGCACCAGGGCTTCGCCGCCGGCAACAACCAGGAGTCCTCCTCCGAGTCCACCAACCTCAGCGCGGCCCTCGTCCTGTGGGGCTCCGCCACCGGCGACACCTCGCTGCGTGACCTCGGCACCTTCCTGCTGACCACCGAGTCGGAGTCGATCGCCCAGTACTGGTTCGACGCCGACGAGCAGGTCTTCCCGTCCTCGTTCGGCCACGACACGGCCGGCATGGTGTGGGGCAGCGGCGCCGCCTACGCCACCTGGTGGACCGCCAACCCCGAGGAGATCCACGGCATCAACGTCCTGCCCGTGACCGGAGGTTCACTCCACCTCGGCGGCGAGAAGGCCGCGATCCGGCGCAACATCGCCGAGATGGAGCGGGAGAACGGCGGCCCGGCCGTCGAATGGCGCGACATCCTCTGGGAGTTCCAGTCCTTCGCCGACCCGGGTGCGGCCAAGGCGAAGTGGGACGCGGGCCACGCCGGCTACACCCCGGAGCAGGGCGAGTCGAAGGCGCACACCTACCACTGGATCAACACCCTCGACACCCTCGGTGCGCCCGACGCCACCGTGACCGGTGACATCCCCACCTCCGCCGTCTTCACCAAGGGTTCCACCCGCACCTACGCGGCCCACAACCACGGAGCCACGGCGCGCACCGTGACCTTCTCCGACGGCAAGACCCTCTCCGTACCGGCCCGTTCCACCGCGACCGGCACCGGAACCGGGTCCACGGACCCCGACCCCGACCCCGAGCCGGAGCCGCCGACCGGCAACACCTTCCAGCTGCGCAGCGGTGGCGCCCTGACCACGGCGACCGGCGGCACGGCGGGCAGCGACACCATCGCCTCCGCCGGCGGTGCCAACCGCGACGGCACCCCGTACCAGCCCCTCGTCTACGAGGTCCGCGGCGTCAACGGCACGCTCACCCCGGGCGCGCAGACCGCCTTCCGGCTCCAGGTGGACGCCGGCACCACGGTCGGCCTCGGTCAACAGGCGCGGATCAGCTACGACCTCACCGGCGACGGCAGCTTCGACCGGACCGAGACGTACCACTACTTCGCGACCGACCCGGTCGCCGGATGGGAGGAGTACACGCAGGCACGCGGTCTCAAGGCGTCCACGGGCACACCGGGCAACCTGAACGGCGGCACCGTACGCCTCGAGGTGTGGAGCGCCATCGGCCACGGCACCTCGAAGCTCCAGACGGGCACGGACAAGTCCGTGCTGGTGATCCCGTACGGCTGAACCCGCGAAAACCGGCGGCGGGCATCGGCATCCGGCCGGTGCCCGCCGCACCGGCACGGCCCGGGCGCTCACGGACACCGAGGCGGTGCCACCCCACTCGCGACTCTCCGCCGGCTGTGGCCGGCGTGCGGATCGGACGGGCGGAGGCAGTCGCAGGTCAGCCGTCGAGCTTCCGGTGGACCTCGTCGACGGTGGCGGCCAGGTCGCTCAGGTCGGGGCGGACGGCATGCGCGATCGAGGGGTCGTCGCTCGCGTGGAGACGGTTGATCCACACGCGGGTGATGTCGAGTTCGCCGGCCGGAACCATGTCGTGGAAGTAGCTCTGCGCCACATGCACCCAGCGGTCACGGGTGACGCCGAGGGACTTCTCGAAATACTCGAAGTGGTGGTGGGCCGGCTTGTAGGCGCCGGAGTCCTCGGCGGTGACGACCGCATCGAACCGGACCCGCAGGCGGCGCCGGGTCTCGGCGATGATGACGCGGTCGCAGTTGGTGAGCAGGGCGAGTTTCCAGCCGGACTCCCGCAGCTCGCGCAGGGCCTGCCGCGTCTCGGGGAAGACCGGCCAGAACGGGATGCCGGCCGTCAGGACGCGGGCGTCGTCCTCCAGCAGGTCGATCTTCGCCTCGACGGCCGTGCGCTTCAGGGCCTCCGCCAGGACGTCGCCATAGCGCATGGAAGGGTGCTCGCGCTGCACCTGCGGCTCGTGGCGGTTGTAGACGTCCAGCAGCTCCCAGCCCCTACCGGGAGCGACCAGTTCGATGCCGGTGGCGATGCCGTGGCGCCAGTCCACGAGGGTGCCGAAACAGTCGAAGGTGGCCCAACGCTTCTCGCTCATCGATCTTCCTCCGGGTCTCGGAAGGAGCCGGGACGGCGCCCGCGGCATGACCGCAGGCCATCGGCACCGACCTCCACCTGCGCGCCTCGATGATCTGGCCCGAAGACCTCATCCGGGCCGCCCGTCGCTCACGGCTCGACACCGCCCTGGCGCTTGGCCAGCTCCGAGCGCTTGTACGAGTACGAGAAGTAGATCCCGCACCCGATCAGGAACCAGACGACGAACCGCACCCAGGTCTGCCACTGCAGGAACGTGATCAGCCAGATGGAGAAGACCACACCCAGCGCCGGCACGAACGGCATCCACGGGGTACGGAAGGCGCGCGGCAGGTCCGGCTGCCGGTAGCGGAGCACGATCACCGCCGTGCACACCACCACGAACGCCAGCAGGATGCCGATGTTGGTCAGTTCGGCCGCCTCCTGGATCGGCAGGAAGCCGGCGATGGCGGCCGAGGCCACCCCGACGATCCACGTCACGCGCGTCGGCACGTGCCGCGTGGGGTGCGTCTTCGCGAACCACTTGGGCAGCAGCCCGTCCCGGGACATGGAGAACCACACCCGGGTCACACCCAGCATGAACGTGAACATCACCGTGAGGATGCCGATGATCGCGCCCACCGCGATCACGTCCGCCAGCCGGTCCAGCCCCACCGACTGGAAGGCGGTCGAGAAGCCGCTCTCCTTGTCGATGTCCTTGTAGTTCTGCATGCCGGTCAGCACCAGACAGGCCGCCGCGTACAGCACCATCGCGATCGCCAGCGAGTAGATGATCGCCTTCGGCATGTGCCGCCGCGCGTCCTTGGACTCCTCGGCCGCCGTCGACATCGCGTCGTAGCCGAAGACAGCGAAGAACACGGTCGCCGCACCGGTGAACGCCCCGCTGATCCCGTAGGGGAAGAACGGGTGGTAGTTGGCGGTGTTGATGTGGAAGACGCCGACCGCGATCACCACCAGCACGACCAGCACCTTCAGCGTCACCACGGTCGTCTCGAAGCGGGCCGCGTTGCGGATGCCGAGGGTCAGCAGCCAGGCGATGAGCAGGCACAGGAGCGCCGCGAACAGGTCCACCTTGTGCCCGGAACCGGTGCCGGGCGCGCCCAGCATCCAGGCGGGCAGCTGCGCGCCCATGTCCTCGACCAGGAAGCTGAAGTAGCCGGAGATGCCGATCGCGACCACCGCCACGATCGCCGTGTACTCCAGCAGCAGGTCCCAGCCGATGAACCAGCCGGCGAACTCGCCGAGCACCGCGTAGCCGTAGGTGTAGGCCGAGCCCGCCTTCGGGATCAGGCCCGCGAACTCGGCGTACGACAGGGCCGCCGCCGCGCTGGCCACACCCGCGATGAGGAAGGACACCAGCACCGCGGGCCCCGCCGTGCCGTTGGCCACCGTGCCGGCGAGGGTGAAGATGCCCGCGCCGATGATGCCGCCCACGCCGATCGCGGTCAGCTGCCCCAGCCCCAGCGTCCGCTCCAGCCGGGGCCCCTCGACGGTTTCCGTCTCCTCGATGTGTTCGATGGGCTTACGGCGCAGAATGCCCTCGCCCGCCCGGAGCCCGGCCATGTGCCTCACCTCTTCGCCTACGGCAACGGCTGACGGCGGATCATGCCCGCTCGGCGCCGCCGGGTCGGGGGAGGCCGCCGTGCACGCGGCCGGACCGCGGCGAGGCGGCAGTCGGTCCGGCCCACCGGCCCACGGCACCACCGTCACCTGCCATCGTCCACTTCGGCCAGGTGGACCGCGACCGAACCGACGTCCGAGGGCCGGTCCACTCGGAGGGGCCCACCACCACCGCGTCCGCCTTCAGCTCGTCGACGGCCCTGACCAGGCCGCTGTACGGGTCACCGCGGAACGTGTGGAACCGTCGGCAGACCCCGGGCGTCCCCTTCAGCCGTTCGGCTGCCTCCCGGAGCCGCCGGATGAGGCCGACGGCATGCGCGGCGGCCCGTGTCGAGGAGTCGGAGCCGTCCACCCCGAGGACGACGGCCTTCGGTCCGTCCGTTCTCGCCTTCGCGCCGTTCGCCGGTGGATGCGAGCCGGGCGACCGGTCCTCGGTCGTCATGACGGTCCGCCGACCGGGCCCGACCCTCCATGGAGGAAATCACCGCACTCCCTCAACTGAGGGATTGACGACGCTTTCCCGTCAATGATTAGATGTTCACGCTTCCGGCGGTGGCTGGGGGGACGCCGTCGGAAGCAGCAGTCCCCCTGTCCCCGCACAAGGGCGGGAAGCGTGCTTGCTTCCCGACGTACGACCCATACGGATCCGACGCAAGGAGCACCATCCGCGATGCGCGACACCTCACCGTCCTTCCAGTTGCTGCCCGGCTCCCCCGACTCCCCCGTGATCCTGCACGTCCCGCACTCCTCGCGGGTCGTGCCGGCGGATGTGCGGAGCGGGATCACGCTCGACGACGCCGCCCTGGAGCGGGAGTTGGACCACATGACCGACTCGCACACGGCGGAGATCGCGGCACTGGCCGCCGCCCGGGTGCCCTCCGGTACGCCCTGGCGGTTCGTGAACCGGCTCTCCCGTCTGGTCGTCGACCCCGAGCGGTTCCCGGACGAGCGGGAGGAGATGCTGGCCGTCGGCATGGGAGCGGTGTACACGGGGACGTCGCACCGGGGTGAGCTGCGGCCGGGCGACCACGACGGACGTCCGCTCGTCGAGCGGTACTTCCACCCGTACGCCGAGGCCATGACCGACGCGGTCGCCGAGCGGCTGGACGCGGTGGGGCGGGCGGTCGTCATCGACGTGCACTCGTACCCGACCGAGCCCCTGCCGTACGAACTCCACGGCACCGGCCCCCGCCCGCCCGTCTGCCTGGGCACGAACCCCTTCCACACCCCGGCCGGTCTGCTCGCCCGCGCGGAGAAGGCGTTCGCGGGCTTCGGCGGCACGGGGATCGACAGCCCCTTCGCGGGGACCTACGTACCGCTCGCGTACTACGGGAAGGACCCGCGGGTGAGCGCGCTGATGATCGAGATCCGCAGGGACCTGTACATGGCCGAGCCGGGCGGCCCGGCGGGGCCGGGACTCGACGTGCTGGCGGAGGCGCTGGCGGAGCTGGTCCGGTCGGCCCACTCGGAGTAGGTGTCCCGGGCCACCGCTCGTTCGCACCTCGATGCACGCCCCTTGCCGCACGCACCTGGACGCACCGGCTCGCCGCCCTGCCGCCACCCCTGCGTGCGGCCCGCACGGGGCCTGCGCGGGGCCTACTCCTCCGGCAGGTGGGCGTCCGGTGCGTCCAGGCGGTGGCTGGGGAAGCTCGAGCGGGTGGCCGCCTCGTGACGCATCCGCAGGAACTCCAGGTGCCGCTCGTACTGGTCGAGGCCGTCGGCGATGAGCTGTTCCTTGGTGTACCCCATCACGTCGTAGTCCTGGTTGCCCTCGGCGAGCCGGACCTCGAAACGTACGTAGGTGTCGTGCGTGCTGACCGACCGGGTGGCGAACGCGGGGGTCGGCAGCACGACGGGCCGGACCTCGTAGAGGAATGCGTCGCCGGGGCCGATCGGTACCCGCAGGCCGACGTGGGGAAGGCCGTTCTCCTCGTCGACGCCTTCCAGGACCTCCGCCTCCGCTCCCTGCTCCCGCAGCTCCTGGGCGACCTCCTGGAAGGCGGGGCGGCACACGTGGTCGACGAATCTCACGGCCGCCCGCCTGCCGGGGAACGCCATCGTCCGCGCCAGCCGGTGCCGCCAGGTCGGCGCCCCCGACAGACCCTGCTGCACCGTACGGCCGGAGAGCCTCCCGGGCAGTGTGGTGATCCTCGCCTCCGCCCGCATCCGCTCGGTGCGCAACGCCAGATAGAGCCCGGCCATGATCAGGAACATGACGAAGGAGAAGGGCAGCCCCATGATGATGGTGGCGTTGGTGAGCGCCTGCACACCGCCCACGATGAGCATGGCGAGGGTGAGCAGTCCTGTCGCCACCGCCCAGAAGATGCGCAGCCACGAGGGCGCGTCGGTCACCGGGGTGGGCAGTTCGGCGCTGAGGTTGCCCATGACCAGGGCCCCGGAGTCCGCGGAGGTGACGTACAGCAGCAGTCCGACGAACGTCGCGAGTCCGGCGCTGAACAGGAACCCCGGATACTCCGCCAGCAGGTTGTAGAAGCCCTGCTCGGGGACGTTCATGGCCGTTTCGCCGAACGCGGTGTTCCCGTCGCGCACCAGGAACAGGGCGCTGTTGCCGAAGATCGACAGGAAGAGGCCGGTGAAGAGGAACGGGATGACCAGCGTCGCCGCGACGAACTCGCGCAGGGTGCGGCCGCGGGAGATGCGGGCCAGGAAGAGCCCGACGAACGGCGCCCAGGCGATCCACCAGGCCCAGAAGAAGAGCGTCCACGCGTCCAGCCACTCGACGGGCTGGTCGTAGGCGAAGGTGTTCAGGGTCATCGACGGGAAACGGCTGACGTAGTCCCCGACGTTCTGGACCAGGGCGTTGAGCAGCCTGAACGGTTCACCCACGATCAGGATGTAGAGCATCAGCAGGGCGGCGAGGAAGACGTTGAGCTGCGACAGCCGTCGGATGCCCTTGTCCACGCCGGACGCCGCGGACGCGGTGGCCATCGCCACCGCGACGACGATCAGGGCGATCTGCGCGGAAAGCCCCTCCGGAACGCCGAAGAGGACTTTCAGTCCGTAGTTCAGCTGCACCACGCCGATGCCGAGCGTCACGCCGATGCCGAACACGGTGCCGATGACGGCCGCCAGGTCGACGGTGTCGCCGATCCGCCCGTGGATCCGGCGGCCGATGATCGGGTAGAGCGCGGAGCGGATCGCGAGCGGCAGCCGGTACCGGAAGGAGAAGTAGGCGAGCGCCATGCCCATCAGCGCGTACATGCCCCAGCCGGTGATGCCGTAGTGGAACAGGGTCCACACCACGGCCTGCCGGGCGGCCTCGAGCGTCTCGGGGTCGCCCTGCGGGGGCGCGAGGTAGTGGCTGACGGGTCCGGAGACCGAGAAGAACATCAGGTCGATGCCGATGCCCGCCGCGAACAGCATCGACCCCCAGGTGAAGAGGCCGTAGTCGGGTTTGGAGTGCTTGGGGCCCAGCTTGACCGTGCCGTACTTGGACAAGGCGAGGAAGACGACGAACAGCAGGTACAGGCTCGCGGCGAGGAAGTAGTACCAGCCGAACCAGCGGGAGATCTTGCCGACCACCACTCCGATGACCGTTTCCGCACCGGAGGGGCTGATGATCGCCCAGATCGAGATCGCGAGGATGAGGACGGCCGACCCGAAGAAGACCACGGGTTTGAGCCGGACCGTGCCCATCGGCACCTCTTCCGCCGCCATCTCCTCCGGCACGGCTCCGGTGCCCTTGTCTCCGTCGGTCGACACGGTCGGGTTCCTCCTTCGCTCAGGACGAGGACAGGGACGAGGACGCAGGCTCTCGGCGGCCGACCGTGTTGGCCTGCGGGCATCTGTGCGCGGGAGCGGGACGGCGCGGACCGGTCACCGTGCCGTCTCCTCGCCGGTGGGCCCGGGTCCGCCGGTGAGCAGGTCGGCGGCGCGTTCGGCGGCGAGCAGGACGGTCACCATGGGGTTGATGGTGGGCATCGTCGGAAACACCGACGCGTCGACGATGCGCACGCCCTCGACGCCGCGCAGTCTCAACTCCGGGTCGCAGACCGCCATCGGGTCGTCCGCCGCGCCCATGCGGCAGGTGCCCGCCGGGTGGTAGACGGTGTGGGCCGCGCGGCGCCCGTACTCCGACAGGTCGGCGTCGGAGGTGACGTCCGGGCCGGGCGCGACCTCGCGGACGAGCCAGCCGCTCAGGGGATCGGTCGCGGCGACCTCCCGGGCCACCTTGAGCCCCTCGACGATGGTGCGCTCGTCGTGGCCGTCGGGGTCGGTGAAGTAGCGGAAGTCCAGGGCGGGATGCTCGGCCGGGTCGGAACTGCGCAGCCACATGCGGCCGACGGAGCGGGCCCGGGGCACGTTCGGCGTCATGCACACCCCGTGCTCCGGGACCGGGTAGCCCAGACGTTCGGTGTTGACGGTGAACGGCACCTGGTAGAAGTGGAACATCAGGTCCGGCCGCGGCTGCCCCTTCTCGAGGCGCAGGAACAGGCCGGCGTCGGAGTCCATCGCGGAGTTGGGCGGCAGCGGGTCCTTGGTCTCCCAGACCATCACGGACTCGGGGTGGTCCAGCAGGTTCTCCCCCACGCCGGGCAGGTCGACCTGTACGTCGATGCCCAGGCGGCGCAGGTCGTCGGCCGGGCCGACGCCGGACAGCATCAGCAGGCGCGGGGTGTCGATGGCTCCGGCGCACAGCAGGAGTTCGCGTTCGGCGCGCACGGTGGCGGGTTCGCCGTCGGCGCCGCGGACGGCGACGCGGGTCAGCCTCCCCGACTCGTCGGTGAGCAGCCGGTGGGCCCAGGTCTCCAGGAGGAGGGTGAGGTTGGGGCGGTCCATGACGGGGTGGAGGTAGGCGACGGACGTGGAGGAACGCAGGTTGCCCTCGGGCTCGTAGGCCAGGGAGAAGAAGCCGGTGCCGTCGGCGAAGGGCTCGGCGTTGAAGTCGTCGATGACGGGGACGCCGGTGGCGCGGGAGGCGGCGGTGACGAAGTCCTTGGCGATGGGATTGCGGTCGGCCTCGGCCACCGGGACGATCTTGGTGAGCAGCCGGTCGCGGTAGGGGAGGATCGTCGCCGGGTCCCAGCCGGTGCAGCCGTGGGCCACCCAGTCGTCGAGGTCCTGCGGCAGCGGCAGGAAGCTGATCAGCGTGTTGTGGGAGGAGCAGCCGCCGAGTACACGGGCCCGTGAATGCAGGATGTGCGAGTTGCCGCGCGGCTGTTCGACGGTGGTGTAGCCGTAGTCGAACTCCGTGCCGAGCAGGTTGATCCAGTTGCGCAGACGCAGGATGCGCTCGTCACCGACGTCGCTGGGGCCGCCCTCGATGACGCAGACACGGCAGTCGGGGTCCTCGCTCAGGCGGGCGGCGAGCACACAGCCGGCGGTGCCGCCGCCGACGATGACGTAGTCGTAGGAGGACTCGGCGCCGTGCGGGGTGGTGGAGGCCATGGTGTGCCTTTCTTCGGTGGCCGTCGGGAGGGGCGGGTGGTGTGCCGCGTCGTACTGCTGCGCCGGGTCAGCCCTTGAACCAGCCGGAGGGTGCCGGGGCGAGGTTCTGGTAGATGTGCTTGGCCTCCTGGTATTCGCGCAGGCCCGTGGGGCCCAGCTCGCGCCCGACGCCGGAGCGGCCGAAGCCGCCCCATTCGGCCTGCGGTACGTAGGGGTGGAAGTCGTTGATCCACACGGTGCCGTGCCGCAGCCGCTGGGCGACGCGCTGGGCGCGGCTCGCGTCGGAGGTCCACACACCGCCGGCCAGGCCGTAGCGGGTGTCGTTGGCCAGTTCCACCGCCTCGTCCTCGGTGTGGAAACGCTCGACGGTGACGACCGGCCCGAAGACCTCTTCCTGCACGATGCGCATGGACTTGTCGCAGTCGGCGAAGACCGTCGGCAGCAGGAAGAAGCCGCGGCTCAGCGCCGGGTCGTCGGGGCGGGTGCCGCCGGTGACGAGCCGGGCGCCCTCCTCCCGGGCGACGGCGATGTGGCGTTCGACCTTGTCACGGTGCTCGGCGGAGCTGAGCGGGCCGCTCTCCGTGCCCTCCTCCATGCCGTTGCCCAGGCGGATCGCCTGGGCGCGCCGGGCGAGGGAGTCGACGAACCGGTCGTACAGGGAATCCTGGACCAGCAGGCGTGAACCGGCGGAGCAGACCTGCCCGGCGTGCAGGAAGGCGGCGTCCAGCGCGTAGTCCACGGCGGCGGCGAAGTCGGCGTCCTCGAAGACGATGTTGGGGTTCTTGCCGCCCAGTTCCAGGGCGACGGTCTTCGGCCCCTCGGCGGCGGCGGCCATGATGGTGCGGCCGGTGGCCAGGCCTCCGGTGAAGGACACCAGGTCGACCTCGGGGTGTCCGGTCAGAGCCGCGCCGACGGTCGCCCCGGAGCCGAGCACCAGGTTGGCGACGCCGGGCGGGGCGCCGGCCTCCTCGATCAGCCGGATCATGGCGATCGTGGTGAGCGGTGTGGTCTCGCTGGGTTTGAGGACGAAGGTGTTGCCGGCGGCCAGCGCCGGCGCCACCTTCCACGAGGCCTGCAGCAGCGGGTAGTTCCAGGGGGCGATGAGCGCGCACACCCCGACCGGCTGGTAGACGACGCGGCTGAGGACGTCCGGGCCGACGTCCACGACGCGGCCGCCGTCCTTGCCCGCGAGTTCCGCGAAGTAGCGGAAGGCGTTCGCCACGTCCTCCACGTCGAAGCGGGACTCGGTCAGCGTCTTGCCGGTGTCGAGGGTCTCGGTGTGGGCGATCTCGTCCCTGTCGCGCAGCAGCAGGTCGTGGACGCGCAGCAGCAGGTCGGCGCGCCGGCGGGTGGGGGCGTTCGCCCAGTCCCCCTCGTCGAAGGCACGCCGGGCGGCGTGCACCGCACGGTCCACGTCGGTGGCGTCCGCCTCGTCGACGGTCTTGACGACGGAGGCGTCGTACGGGTTGACCACCTCCCGCCGCCCGCCGGCCGCCGCCTTCGTCCACTCGCCGTCGATGTACAGCTCGCCCACCGCGGGGCCTCCTTCGCGTCCGGCCGGTACCGATCGGTTGCCGGTCGGCAACACGGTCATCGTGCGGTCGGCGGCCACGGGGCGCACGGTCACCGTCGCGACCGGGTGGTCCGGGTACCCCGGGCGGGCTAACGACCGGCCGGGGCACCCGGACGAACCGGCCGGGAGGTGTATGCGGAGGTGACGCACGAGGCGTTGTCCCGGCAGCGGGCACCCCTGCGTCAGGAGGTGGAGGCTCGGACGGAACGGTTGCGGGAGCGGGCCGAGCTGGAGCGGTGGGCCGGGGCCGGGAGCGGTCCGGTCGCGGCGTGGGCCACCTCCTCACCGGTGGACGGCTCGCCGTCGCCCAGCGGTGGCTGCCGGCACTGGAGGAGGCCGGGCAGGCATCCGCTCCCGCACGTGCGTCGGTCGACGCGTCGCAGCGTTCGCATCATGCGGTTCAGGACAGCGACCACAGGCCCCCCTGCTCAGACCTCCCGTCACGCCACAGGCGAGCGGGCCCATGGCGGGGGCCACTGCGCCTGCTGCGGCGGGCGGACCAGCACCTCGGGCGCTGGTGTACGCACTGACCGCACGAGACGGCTGTGCTGCGTCCACAGCCGGCGCTGCGAACTCCGTGGTCCTGATCGCGGCTCAGGAGCAGGGCAACGCCTCCCGGCGTCCGGACCGGCTGATACCCGTTTCCTTCATCACGAGAACAGCAGGATGTCCGGCCGCTCCCGGAGCGTACTCATGCACTACAAAGGCGGACGGGACCCGGATCAACCGGGAAGTACACGAAGCGCTCCGGAACCGTTCCGGGGGTATCAGCGCATCGTTCTTGCGGAATCGGTGCTCTTCGAGAAGTACGTGCAGGGCCTTGACGCTTGATCCCACTCAGCTCGGCCCATCGAAGGCGGACCTGGCTGAAACGCTGAGAGCGCTACGGGGTACCCCGATTTCCACGTCCTCCAGCTGCGGGAGCACCTCACTCGCGATGAGCTCCAGGTGGTCGAGGTCAGTGAAGTCGGTCAGTCGCAGATGGAGCCGGCTCGCGCCGATCCCGGCGAACTCGCCGAGCCGCTCGACGAGCTGGGCCGGGGATCCGACCACCGGATCCTCCGGCGGCAGCGCGCTCTTGACGTGCAGCGGGGCGGCCCGCCGCCGCGCCGCCGCGTCGGTACGGCCGATCGCGACCACGACACCGGCCGAGAGCACCAGCGGTGGCCGGCCGGCGTCGGCCCGACCGGTCCGGTCGCACGCCTCGGCCACCCGCTGGTACGCCTGCGCCGTCTCTGCCACCGACTTGAAGGGCATGTTGAACTCGTCGGCGTACCGGGCGGCCAGCGCCGGGGTGCGCTTGGCGCCGCGGCCCCCGACGATGATCGGCGGCCCCGGCACCTGCACCGGTTTCGGCAGGGCGGGCGCGTCGACCAGCCGGTAGTGGTCGCCGCGGTAGCTGAAACTCTCGCCGGCCGGTGTCCGCCACAGGCCAGTGATCACCGCCAGCTGCTCCTCCAGCCGGTCGAAGCGCTCCCCGACGGCCGGGAACGGAATGCCGTACGAGGTGTGCTCCCGTTCGTACCAGCCGGCGCCGATGCCCAGCTCCACCCGCCCGCCGCTCATCCGGTCGACCTGTGCCACCATCACGGCCAGCGGGCCGGGCAGCCGGAAGGTGGCCGAGGTGACCAGGGTGCCCAGCCGGATCCGGGAGGTCTCCCGGGCGAGCGCACCCAGTGTCAGCCACGCGTCGGTGGGGCCGGGCAGCCCGGGCTCGGCGCCCATCGCCTGATAGTGGTCGGCCCGGAAGAAACCCTCGAACCCGCCGTCCTCGACGAGTCGTACGAAGCGCAGCTGATCGTCGTAGTCGGCGCCGCGGTGCGGCTCGGTGAAGACGCAGATCCGCACGGTCATCGCCCTTCCACTCCGGCCGGCGCCGACATGTCCCGTTCCATCAGCAGTTCGTGCAGTTCGGCGCTGCACCGGGCCACTTCGCCGAGATGCGCGGTACGGCCCAGCGTCCTCGGCCGGGGGATGTCGATGTCGACCACCCTGCGGATCCGGCCCGGACGCGGGCTGAGCACCACCACACGGTCGGCGAGCAGCACGGCCTCGTCTATCGAGTGGGTGACAAAGACGACGGTGGCGGAGTTCTCCATGTGGACCCTCTGCAGCTCCGCCGCGAGTTCCGCGCGGGTGAGCGCGTCGAGCGCGGAGAACGGCTCGTCCATGAGCAGCACGCGGGGCTCGCCGATCAGCGACCGGCACAGCGAGACACGCTGCTGCATACCGCCGGAGAGCTCGTGCGGCCGGTGCTCCTCGAAGCCGCCCAGGCCGGCCGTCTCCAGCAGCCGGTGCGCCCGGACTCGGTGCTCGGCCTTGCGCCAGCCGAAGATCTCCACGGGCAGCAGGACGTTGTCGAGAACGGACCGCCAGGGCAGCAGGGCCGGCCGCTGGAACAGCATGGCGACGTCCCGCCGGGCTCCGGTGACTCGTTCACCGCCGATGGTGATCTCACCCTCGGAGACCGGCAGCAGTCCGGCGATCAGCCGGAGCAGTGTGGACTTGCCGCACCCGGACCGGCCCACCACCGCCACGAACTCGCCCTCGGCGATGTGGAGGTCGACGCCCTGGAGCGCCACCGTAGAACCGGACCGGCCGGTGAAGGTCCGGGATGCACCGGTGAGTCTGATCATCCGGCGGTCTCCCCCATCCACTGGCGACGAACAATGCCGGCCGGTTCGTAACCCCCGGTCAGGTTAGCCGGACCAGGCGGCCCAGCGGTACCTGTCGTCCTGTCAGCATTTTCTTCGCACCTGGTGTCACACAGGCGGGGTTCTCGTACGCTGTCACTCGCGCGAAGTGTCATGTACCCCGGCGGTTCCGTTACGCCGTTCTGTCTCGACGATCCCCTCCGCCGGCGCAGGTCAGCGGTCGGAAAGGACGACACGGTGCACATGAACAGACTCGCCCGTACGGTCGCCGCGATGGCCCTGGCCATGGCGCTGGCGCTTGCGTCGGGATGCGGCGGATCCGACTCCGACACGGCTGCCGGTGCGGACGACACGGCGTTGGAGAAGGTGACCTACCTGACCTCGTTCGGCAACTTCGGCCGGGACGCGTACGCCTGGGTCGCGAAGGACAAGGGGTTCTTCGAGGAGGCCGGCTTCGACGTGGAGATCAAGCCAGGCCAGGGCACCGGCGGCGTGATTTCGGCCGTCGTGAGCGGCCAGGCGCAGTTCGGCCCGATCGACCTGACGGGCGGTCTGCTGCAGATGGGCAGCGGCCAGGCGAAGGACTTCGTCGCGGTGGCCGCCATCCAGCAGCGCACCATGGCCGCGATCGCCACCACCGAGGGCGAGGGCATCGCCGCCCCGAAGGACCTCGAGGGCAAGCGTCTCGCCGACACACCCGGCTCCGTCGTACGCAACCTCTTCCCGACGTACGCCCGACTGTCCGGGACGGACGCCGGCAAAGTGACCTGGGTCAACGGCGACGCGCAGACCCTGATGGGCACGCTCGCCAGCGGCTCGGTGGACGGCATCGGCCAGTTCGTGGTGGGCAAGCCGACCATCGAGGCGGTGACCAAGAAGAAGGCCGTCCTCCTGCCGTACAGCGACGTGATGCCCGATCTCTACGGAAACGCACTGATCACCTCGACGAAGATCGCCGAGCAGAAGCCGGAGATGGTGAAGCGGTTCGCCACCGCGCTGCTCAAGGGCCTGGAGTACAGCCTGGCCAACTCGAAGGAGGCCGCCGAGATCCTCAAGCGGAACGTGGACGTCACGAACCCGGCTGCCGCGGCAGCCGAGTTGGACCTGATGGCCGCTTACGTCGCGCCTGGTGGTTCCAGCTCCGCGATCGGGACGCTGGACTCCGGGCGGGTCGCGAAAAGCATCGCGCTCCTGCAGGACGCGGGCGCGCTGCCGCAGGAGATGACCCCCGAGCAGATCATCGACTTCGACCTCGTACCGAAAGCCTGATCACACTGTTTGCCCGAACATGTGCTCCCCGTCGGTGACCGGCGGGGAGCATCGACACTGCCGCCCCGACTCCGCGCTGAGCGGTCCGGGTAAAAGGAGGTGCCGGGCGGCCCGAGGAGGATGGGATGACCGAACTCTCGCCGCCGCAGCAGACCTCAGCGGCGGGCCCGGAGCCGGTGCCGCGATCCGGCCTGCAGCGCGGGGCGGGTACCGGCACCGTGCTGCTGCCCTCGGCCGGGCTGCTGGTCGCCCTCGGCGTGTGGTGGCTGCTCACGTCGGTGCTGAAGGTGGTCCACCCGGCGGTGCTGCCTCCGCCCGGTGCCGTGCTCTCGGCGTTCACAGCAGCCCCGGCCCGGTTCCTGGAGCACACCGGCGACACCACGGTGGAGACGCTTGCAGGCTTCGCGCTCTCCACCGCCTGCGGAGTTCTGATCGGGCTCTCACTGGCCGGCTCGCCGTTGTTGGAGCGGATGTTCACGCCGCTGCTGGTCGCCGTCAACGCTGTTCCGAAGATCGCGCTCGGGCCGCTGCTCGTGGGGGCGCTCGGCTGGGGGCAGAAGCCGGTCCTGACCATGGTCTTTCTGCTCTGCTTCTTCCCGATCGTGCTCTCCACCGCGACCGGCCTCACGTCGACCCCGGCGGACCTGGCCGAGCTGGCGCGCTCGCTGAACGCCTCGCGCTGGCAGGCGTTTCGGAAGGTACGGCTACCCGCCGCGCTGCCGCAGATCTTCGTCGGGCTGAAGGTGGCCATGCCACTCGCCGCGATCGGCGCGGTCATCGGCGAGTTCCAGGCCGGTGAGAGCGGGCTGGGCTATCTGATCGTGCAGGCCGGCGGGGTCGGTGACGTCGCCACTGCCTGGGTGGCGATCATCCTGATTGGACTGATGAGCATATTGTTCTACTTCGCATTGGTGCTGATGGAGCGGTTCGCGCTGCCCTGGGTCCGGGAAACCACCTCACGCAACTGACCCCGGCTGGTCGCCCCTGTGCGTGCCCATGGAACATCCACGAAGGTCAGGAGTCTCTCTGCGCATCCTGCAGAAAGACTCAACCTGTAGAGCCCCCAGTCACACCCTGAGAAGCCGTCGAAGACGGCCCTGCTGGGGGTGGCGCAAGGACAGCTCGGCACGCTGTCCGGGCCGGACTGCGGAGCTGGTGCGACGCACTGTCGGACCATCCGCTGGTGGTGCCCGCCTGCCCCGTCACCTCCGCGGCTTCGTCCACGCGCCGGAGCCGGTACCGGGGTGGGCGGACGTGGTCGTGGAGGCGGCGCCGAACGCGTTCGGGCGGTTGCCCGACGCGGTGCTGCTGCCGTGACTGCCGCCGCTCATCACCACCGTGTGGTCCGGCGCCGCGGAGCTCGCCCCCGGTCGGCGTCAGGGCAGGCCGTCACTCCGGCGGGCGCAGCCTGTCCGGTGCTCCCTCCAAGCCGCTGAAGTCCTCGATCGGGCAGTCCGCCGGGGTGCGTTCGCCGGTCGTCGCGGTCGTGGCGGCCCGTTCGGCGAGGGCCTCCGGGTAGCCTCCGCGCTCGGCCAGGAAGCGGACCCAGTCCGGGAAGAGGGCATGCGCCGACGCGGTGACGGGGTGGTCGGGCCTCCAGTCGTGGATCAGGGCGTACTGGTGCTGCACCCGGTGGGGGGACGGCTGCAGTTCGGTGCCCGGCAGAGCGCCCTCCAGCCATTCCTCGGCGAGCGCGGCCGCTCCCTCCGTCTCGGGGCGCCGTCCGCCGTTCCGCTCGGCGTACCACTCACCGAACGCTTCCTCGGCCCACTGCGTCTCGACGTCCGTGTACAGCGACTGGCGGGGCGGAAGCCCCTGCCCGCACTTGCGCAGGGCGCGGTCCAGGTCGTACAGGCGGCGGCCGGCGCGGTACCACTCGTCCAGCTGACCGCGGTTCTCCGTGCCCCGCAGCATCTCCTCGCCGAGATCCAGCTGGACGAGGCATTGCAGATCCGCCTGATCGGGTACGTGCGGTGCGCACTGTCCGGCCGTGTCGCCGACGGCCGACCGCCAGGCCGCAGCCGCCTGCGCGAAGTCCTCGTGGGTGCCACCACCGGCCAGGCACGGGATCTCGCAGGCATCGACGTCCCACAGATAGACATGGCGGTCGACCCCACCGGGATAGGCGAACTCCGCCATCACCCCGATCCGCGGCAGACAGGGGTCCCTCAGCAGCCGGACCTCGCCCGTCGCGGTCGGCTTGGGCAGCAACCGCAACCAGTCGGGCGGTTGCACCGCCCTGCGGACCTGTTTCTGCACGCCGTTCATCACCCGGAGGGCCACCGCGCGCAGGTCGGGGGTTCCGATCGACGCCATACCGTGCAGCAGCCGCCAGGGCGCCTCCCACGCGCCGCCGTCCCCCTCCAGGCCGGCCCGGACCTGTTCGGCCGCGGCCTGCGCAAGCTGCTCGAACCAGGCACTGAACCACAGACCACCGACATCGCCGTGCACGCGCTCATGGAGCCGGGCCCCCAGCAGCACAGCCGTCGCGTCCTCCAGCTCACGTGGCCCATCGGCCCCGAGAAGCACCCCCGCCTCGTCAAGCACGCGAGCGCTCGACTCGGCGTACCAGTCGGCCTTTTCCCGGTCATGCCCGAGGCCCTGGGCGAGTGCGGCCAGAGCCGACCGCTGCCCGGGCAGCGGAACGCCGCCGAACAACTGGTCCGCGCCGCGGGACACGGCGGCCCCGCCCGCACCGCCCCCCTTCGAGCGCTTGGCCTTCTTCGACTTGCGTGGACGTGATACCGGTGACATGCACCGCACTTTAGGGAGCCCTCCTCCAGGTTGCCCACCTCGGGCCAGAACCTCACACGGACCGGGCCTCGTCCGAGAGGGACAGGACGTCGTTCTCCCAGAGGACTCGCACTCTCCTCCGGGATGCAGCTGATACCTCGAAGAGGGGGTGAACAGCGGTCATGACGAACAGTGAGTGGCTTGAGTGCCGGCTGTCACGAGCGCCGGTGCTGGAGGAGGACGCTCTGGACGACATCCATCACGTACTCACGACCTCGGGCGGCGACGCGCCGGACCGGGAAGACACCGATGGCGTCCCTCCCGGTCACCGAGGGACGCCCTCGGCCGGGCCCGGCAGGCCGCGTCAGGTGTCCAGCATGCCCGAGGCGTCGATGACCTGGCGGATCGCCCGGCCCGAAGCCAGCTCCTCCATCGCCGCGTTGATGTCGGACAGCGGCAGTGTGCCCGTGTGCAGCCGCTCCACCGGCATCAGGCCGGCCCGCCACAGGTCCAGGAACCGGGGGATGTCGCGGCGCGGGACCGCGTCGCCCATGTACGAGCCCAGCAGGGACTTGCCCTCGCCCGCGAACGCCAGGGCCGGGACCTGCAGCACCCGGTCGGGGGCGGGCAGACCCACCGAGACGACCTTGCCGCCCCGGGCCACGGCGGTCAGGCACTGCGCCATCACCTCGGGACTGCCCACCGCCTCCACGGCCACCTCGGCCCCGCCGCCGGTGAGTTCGCGGACCTCCTCGATCGCCTCGCCGGGGGCGCAGGCGTGAGTCGCGCCCAGCTGCAGAGCCAGCTCGCGCTTCTTACGGACCGGGTCGACCGCGAGGATCGGGTACGCGCCCGCCGCACGGGCACCCAGCACCGCGGCCAGGCCCACGCCGCCCAGGCCGTAGACCACCGTCGACTGGCCGGGGCGCAGGGCCGCCGTGTTGATCACGGCTCCGGCGCCGGTCAGGACGGCGCAGCCGAACATCGACGCCACCGTGAACGGGATGTCCTTCGGGATCGGCACCACCGACTCCTGGGCCAGCACCGCGTGCTCGGAGAACGCGGAGACGCCCAGCTGGTGGTGGACCGGGGTGCCGGAGGCGTCGGTCAGCAGCGACGGGCCGTGCAGCAGCGCACCCGATCCGTTCGCCGCGGCCGCCTGTGCGCACAGGGCGGGCCGGCCCGCCGCGCAGTCGGCGCAGAAGCCGCAGCTCGGCACGAAGACCAGAGCCACATGGTCACCGGGCCGGACCCGGCTGACGCCCGGTCCGGTGTCCTGGACGACGCCCACCGCCTCGTGGCCCAGCGCCATGGGCAGCGGGCGGACCCGGTCGCCGTTGACCACCGACAGGTCCGAGTGGCAGAGCGAGGCGGCCGCGATCCGCACCAGCACCTCGCCCTCGCGCGGGGCGCCCAGCTCCAGCTCCTCCACCTCCACCGGGCGGGTGTCGGAGTAGGGGCGGGCGGTCGACACACCGCGCAGCACCACCGCACGGGTCTTCATGCCCGCACCTCCGGACGCGGGGCGCAGCGCAGCACGTCACGGCTCTCCAGCAGCGGGACGACCTTGCCGAGCACGATCTCCTGGAAGTGCGGGGTGGCGCAGTGCGCGGTGAAGTCGGCCTCGGAGACGTACTCCTCGTACAGCACGATCGCCCGCGGGTCCTCGGTGCCCTGGTGGACGCGGTAGGCGAGGTTGCCCGGCTCCTGCCGGGAGGCGGCGGCCATGGTGTCGAGCAGGGGGAGAACGGTGTTCTCCTCGCCCTCCTTGGTGCGGTAGCGGGCGACCACGACGTATGACATGGGGGACTTACTCCTTGGACGGTGTGGCGGGCCTCTTCAGCGCGGCGGGCGGGACGGACGGTAGCTGACCCCCGGCGCAGATGCCAGAGCCGTGGGTCGAGTGCGGCACCGGATCGGGACGGGAAAGAGGTCATGGCAAAGGTCTGCCTGGGGATCAAGGGGCCGTCGGCACGTCCGATATGGCTCGGCTGCCAGGAGGGCGAACCGGATGCGACGTCAGTGTCTGTGCAGCCGTGCGGTGATGGGGGCGCTCTCGCGGTTGGCGCGGTCCACCGAGGTGACCGCGTACGCCGATCCCTCCGGTGCCGCCGGCCCCGCCCACTCGGTGCTGCGGGCGCCCGGGAGCACCGCCACGGAGCGAGGACGGCGTAGTCGGCCACCGGGAGACCGATGTTCCAGTGACTGACATGAGGTGCTCGATGTGCACGGCGACGGCCGTGCACACGTGCTGCGGACAGAGTCAGGCTGACGGTCCGTCTCGGCCGGCCAGGCAGCAGTCGCCGCACTTCGAGCCGTTCGGCACACGGTAGTAGAGGCAGCAACTGCGGCGGCGGAACGTGAGATCCGGGCCGGTGATCACTCCGGTGCCCGCGAGTCGTCCGGTGCTCAGCAGCCGGGTGGTGAGGTTCGTGAGCGGCTCCCGCAGCTCGGGGCGGGCCGACAGCAGGACATGGGCCGATCCGACGAGTGCGGAGGCGGCGTTCCCGTCCAGCAGGCGCGGAGCGATCTTGACGCGCAGTCCGGCCTCGAGTGCGCGCAGATGCCGCATCACCTGCTCGTTCAGGGTGAGAGCGGGGTCGGGGAGCCGCTCGGCGTACCAGCCGGCGGGGCGGGGCAGGCGGAGGGCCGGCCCGTCGTCGGCACGCCGCAGCTCCGTCAGGTCCGGGACGATCCCGTGCAGCAGTACGCACGCCAGGGCAGGGGACCAGAGGCGGGCCGCGTGTCCGAGGTGGGCGATGGACACGCCGATCCGCGGTTCGCCGGTGCGGTACCGCCGCGCGACGGCTGCGGACAGGTCGGTGAAGCCGCGTGCGGAGGACCGGTCGAGCAGCGGGTGCCGGCCCTCGTCCGGGCCGCCGACGGGCAGGACGAAGAATCCGCCGAGGGTCGCCACGTCGTGCAGGGCCGCGGTGACGGCCTCGGTGGATGCCTGAGCGTGTTCGGTCATACCGGGGCGTTTCCTTCCGGCGGGCGTCGCGAGGTGGGTTCGAGGCGGTCCGGTGAGCACGGTCTCAGGGGGCCGTGCCCCGCCGCGGCGGGGTGACGGTGTAGAGGTCGAGGATGTCCGGGAGGGGTGCGACACCGGGGCCGCCGGCGTGCGCCCAGGCGACGATGTCCTCGATGGCGTCGGGGTCGTTGACCAGCCCCAGCCAGACGGGCCGGCCGCCGGCCGACCGGCCCGCCGCGGAAGGCTGGACGACGATGACGTTGGCCTGCTCGCACAGGTCCAGGCAGGCGGACACCCGTGTCGGAACCGCCTCGCGCAGGCGCGCCGTCTGCGCCGCGTGGTCGACGCCGGGCACCTTGGCGCTGCCGCAACAGCAGTCCCGGCACACGACGACCCGGCAGGGCGCGGGGGTGTTCGACGGGGCGGGCGGCGGGGCCGTGGCCCGACCGGACGTCGCTTCGGCCGGGTTCGCGTCGACGGACATGCGGCATCACCCCTCTCCCCGGGGAGATCCGCCCCGGTCGAAGTCCCTCAGCTCCGCGGCGAGCGAGCTGACGGCCGCGGGGTTGCGCGGGCTCTCCACCAGGTCCACGTAGTCGAGGACGACGATCCGGTCGTTCTCGACGGCCGAGACGTGTGCGAGCGGTGGATAGGACTTCAGGAACTTCCGCTTCTGGTCGGCGCTGGTGTCCCCGTAGTCGTTGATCACGATCACCTCCGGGTCACGTTCGACGACGGTTTCCCAACCGACCGTCGTCCAGCTGTCCTCGAGGTCCTTCATGACGTGATCACCGCCCGCCTTGGTGATGATGTCGTGCGGACCTGCGTACGCGCCCGAGGTCAGCGGTTTGTCCCGTCCGTCGTCGTAGAGGAAGACCCTCGGACGGTCCGCCCCCTTCGGCGCCTTCGCCTGCGCCTCGGCCACCTGCTTCCGGAACGTCGCGACGAGGGTCGTGGCACGGTCCTCGACGTCGAAGATCCTTCCCAGGTTCCGCAGATCGGTGTAGAGGGCGTCGAGCGGCGACATCACGCCCCGTGCCTTCCCGTTGCCGTTGCGGCACGACTCACTCAGCAGATACGAGTCGACGCCCACCTCGTCCAGCTCGGCGGGGGTGAAGCCGGTTCCCTCGCTGAAGCCGTAGTTCCAGCCCGCGAAGACCAGATCGGCACGGGCGTCGAGGACCAGCTCCTTGGTGATCCTCTCCTTCGAGAGCCACCTGGTCTTGTGGTAGGCGTCCTTCCAGGGAACGGACGTGAGGTCGCCCTTGTCGTCGGGCATCACGTAGCCCGCCATGTGACCCTCGAGTCCGAGCGCGAACATGATCTCGGTGATGCCGACGTCGTTGGTGACCACGCGCTGGGGGGCTTTGTCGTAGGTCTTCTTCCGGCCGCAGTTCTCCACGGTCACCGGATAGTGGCCGTCACGTGCCGCGGAACCGTCCTTCTCCCCTTCCTGGGAGGTGACCTGTGCACCGCAGCCGGTGAGGAGCAGGGCCGTGGCGAGTGCGAGTGCGGCGGGGCGTACCGGGTGCGGCATGGTGGCGGTGACTCCTCAGGTGGCGGACTGAGCGGACTGAGCAGGCTGATCGAGCTGAGTGGACTGAGCGGGCAGGAGACGGTCGAAGAGCAGTTGTACGGCGCCGGTCTCCGGATGCGGGACGCGATGCGCCCGCACGCCGAAGACCTCGGCCAGCAGCCCGGGTGTGAGCACGTCGTGCGGAGCGCCGGAGGCGACGATCCGGCCGCCGTCGATGACGTGGAGCAGGTCGCAGTGGAGTGCGGCGAGGTTGAGGTCGTGCAGCGCGGTGAGCACCGTCAGCCCGCTGCCGCGCACCAGGGCGAGCACTTCCAACTGCTGGGCGATGTCCAGGTGGTTGGTGGGTTCGTCGAGCACCAGCACCCGGGGTCGCTGGGCGAGCGCCCGGGCGATCAGGACCCGCTGCCGCTCGCCGCCGGAGAGGGTGAGGAAGCCGCGGTCGGCGAGGTGGCCGGCGCCGACCCCCGCCAGCGCGGCCTCGCACGCCCCGCGGTCCTCGTCGGTGGTCCGGGCCGCCGACCGTTGGTGCGGCAACCGCCCCATCGCCACGACCTCGGCGACCGTGAAGTCGAATTCGGTGACCGCCTCCTGGGGCAGTGCGGCCACCCGGCGGGCACTTTCCCGCGCACTCATGGCGTACAGGTCCTCACCGCCGAGCCGGACCGTACCGGCCGAGGGGCGCAGCGCCCGGTAGACGCAGCGCAACAGGGTCGATTTCCCACTGCCGTTGGGCCCGACCAGACCGACGAGCTGCCCCTCGGCCGCACCCAGCGTGACCTCTTCCACCAGCCGGGCACCGTCGGCCTCGACGGTCAGTGCGTCGACGTCGACCCGCATCACATGCCTCCGAAGGTGTAGGAGCGGCGGCGCATCAGCAGGACGAAACACGGCACGCCGATGGCCGCGGTCAGTACGCCCACCGGCAGTTCGACCGGCGCGAGCACCACGCGGGACAGGATGTCCACCCAGACCAGCAGGACGGCTCCGGCGAGTGGTGCCACGGCCAGCAGCCGCCGGTGGTCGGCGCCGACGAGCATCCGCACGGCGTGCGGAACCATCAGTCCGACGAAGCCGATCGCCCCGCTCACCGCCACCACCGCCCCCGTGACGGCCGCGGAGACCAGGAACAGCTCCTTGCGCAGCCTCCCCGGGTCCACTCCCAGCGCGGCGGCCGTCTCGTCGCCCATGGCCAGGGCGTTCAGGCGACGCGCCGACCACGCGAGGTGGCCGAGGCCGCCGAGCACCGCCCCCGCGGCGATCGGAACGGAGGCCCAGTCGGCGCCGCCGAGGCTGCCGAGCAGCCACATCATCGCGGAACGAGCCGCCTCACCGCGCTCGGCCACGAACACCATGAACGTGGTGACGGCCGAGAAGCCGTAGAACATCGCGGTGCCCGTCAGAACGAGCCGCAGCGGGCTCAGGCCGCGAGGGGTACGGGCGATCGCGTACACCAGCACCATGGCCAGAAGAGCGGAGAGGAACGCCGCCGTGGACAGGGCCCAGACGCCGAGCGCGCCGAAGGCTCCGAAGATGAGCACGGCGTTGGCGCCCACGGCCGCGCCCGAGGAGATGCCCAGCACGTACGGGTCGGCGAGAGCGTTGCGGACCATGGCCTGCACCGCGACGCCGATGGCCGACAGTCCGGCCCCGACGATCGCGGCCAGCACGGCCCGGGGAAAGCGCAGCTCCCAGACGATGGTGTACGCCGGCACCTGGCCGGGAGTTATGGACCCGCCCGTCGCCCCGGCCCACAGATGGTGCAGCACCTCGCCCCAGGGGATCCCCGACGCCCCGATCCCCACCCCGCAGACGAGGGACACGGGCAGAGCGGCGCCCAGGCCGATCAGGAGAAGGGGCAGCGGCACGCGTCTGGGGGACGCGGCCCGGGCTCCGGTACGGGGCGTGTGCGCGGGCGTGGCAGGTTCGGTTTCGAGGGTGGTGGCCACGGACGGATCGCTTTCGCCTCAGGCCGTGCCCCTACGCAACAGAAGGAGCGGCCCCGGGCGCGGGCGCCCTGCGCAGCACCTCTCGCAGTCCACGGCGAATGACAGGAGCCTTCGCACCGCGGGTGATCGGGCTTGCGGGGCCTCGGACGGGCTCCACCTACCGTTGCGGGTCAGCGCCGGAATTCGACCGGACTTCCCCCGCGGGGCATGTGCAGCTTAGCGTGCCCGCTGGAGCGCCCCCGCCGGTGGTGGCGGAGATCACCCCCGCCGGTGCGGCCTGGCCCTCCCGCCGGACGTCTGCATCTGTCCTGGTCGACGGCCTGACGGGCCGTCAGCGGCTGCCCTCGACGACGGCATGGGACGCCGACCGGACGCGTCACGGGCCGGCGGTGTGCGCGGCTCCGCGGATGGTGTGGACGGCCAGTACCCGGCTGACCGGCGGCGGCACCAATTCTCGAGTGGCGACCTCCACGAGGTGCTCCGGAGCATCGCCCTCCAGCAAGGCGGTCACGTAGGCGATCGTCTCGGCGAGGGACAGCACCGGCAGCCGCTGGTGCAGGGCGTGCATGGCATGAACGCGCCCGCGGGTGGACGCCACCGCGCGCACCTCGTCGTACAGATCGTCCACCGCGGTCCGCTCGGTCAACCCCCGGACACGGACGCTGTAGTCGGCCTCCCACACGCCGGTGGCCCAGGAGACGACACCGATCCCATGGAGACTTCCGTCGACACGATCGACCAGGTACGGCCCGTTCCCGACCAGCATGGACTCCGGCCTTCCGGTACACACGAACTCCTCGGACGTCCAGCAGACGATCCACACCAGTTCGTGTTCCTCCACGGAGGCCACCGCCATGCGTATCGGACGCAGGCCCGCCGACAGTTCCTCCTGAAAGGTGCGTTCCAGCTCTTCCTCGACCGTCCGAACAGCAGCCTCACGCTGAATCACCCGTACAGCGTTCCCTACGGATCTGCGGGAAGACCAGCGAGTTGTTCCCTCCTGGTCATGGACAGCGGATGTTCACACTGCGGATGCGCCTGCGCCCGGACCCCGCTCTCGGGTCCGGGCGCAGGCGCGGGCGCGTTGTCGGTCCGCGTCCAGGCCGGAGGTCTGGCCTGGGGACGTGGCCGAGGAGCGTGGCCGGTTCAAAAGACGGTGCCGGCCGTTCCGCCGCCGCCGGTGGCGACGCCACCGATCGGCTTGGGTGCGGAGAAGGGAGGCGTGTCCTGCCGGCACGTCGTTCCGACCGGCGGGAGGGTGCCGTCGATGAGGTAGCGGCTCTCGTGTGACTGGACACAACTGCTGGGGTTGATCAATGCGGTGTGCCCGTAGCCGTCGTTGGTGAGCAGGCGGGCGTTGGCCAGTTCCTTGACCATGGCCTGCGCGTTCGAGTAGGGGGTGGCGGGGTCGTAGGCGGTACCGACCACCAGGACGGGGTGCGCCGTCGGCTTGTTCCACGGGCCGCGGTAGCGGTCTGCGGCGACCGCGGGCCAGGTGGCGCACCCC
This sequence comes from Streptomyces sp. M2CJ-2, assembly GCF_016757295.1. Taxonomy (NCBI): domain Bacteria; kingdom Bacillati; phylum Actinomycetota; class Actinomycetes; order Kitasatosporales; family Streptomycetaceae; genus Streptomyces; species Streptomyces sp. M2CJ-2. The sequence continues at coordinate 51,256 of NZ_JAESIF010000040.1, forward strand.
GCGGCGGCCCAGGTCCAGAAGCGTCCGGCGTCGCCCGCACGAGCGGCGGCGGCCTCCTCCATGGCGTGGTAGGCAGCGGGGTCACGCGGGTTGGGGCTGTCGCCGCAGAGCACCGCGGCGCCCTGTTCCTCACCCAGGTACGGGGTCGGGTTCGGGACCGCCGGTGGGGGTGGGGGCGAGGCCTGCTCCGGGGCGCGGCCCCGCCACAGGTCCTGCAGCCGGCCGGCGAGGTCCGTCCACCCCGGGTGGACGACGTAGAGGCTGCTCACCGCGTCGGCGACCGTGCCGGCGTAGGTCCACGCGCCCACGGGCTGCTTCCGGAGCCGCTGCATCAGTTGGTCGAACTTGGTCCGCGTCGCTTTCGGGCTGCCGCCGGAGAAGGCGCAGTGGGCGGTGGTGGTGGACCCGCACAGGGCGAGGAACCTGTCCAGGGTCGCTGCCGCGCTGCGGTCCGAGCCCATGCGCAGGAACGTCGTGAGCCGGGGGTCGGCGTCGGACGCGTGATTCGTCCAGGCCTGCGGGTCGATGTTGCTGTCGAGGACCATGGCGCGGACCTTGCCGGGGAAGAGGTTGGCGTAGGTGGCGCCCAGGATCGTGCCGTAGGAGATCCCCTGGTAGGTGAGTTGCGACTCCCCCACCGCCCGGCGGAGCAGGTCGAGGTCGCGGGCGGTGTCGGTGGTCGACACGTGGCGCAGCAGCTCGGGGTCACGCTGCTCACAGCGCCGGGCCAGGTCCTTGTACGCGGCGATGAAGGCCGCCCGCTCCTTCTCGCCCACCGGGAAGCCCGCCGGTTTGCCCGCGTTCCATTCGGCGGCCTCCTCGGGACTGGCGAAGCAGTTCACCGCGGTGCTGCTGCCGATTCCCCGGGGGTCCCAGCTGACGATGTCGAACCGCTCCCGTACCTCGCGCGGGAACTTCTCGTAGTTCTGCGGCATCTGCACCGTTCCGGGGCCGCCGGGGCCGCCGGGGTTGAAGAAGAGGGTGCCGATGCGCCGACCGGGGTCGGTCGCCTTCCGTTTGACGAGCGCCAGCTCGAGGGCGCGACCACCCGGTCTGTCGTGGTCCAGCGGCACCTTCGCGGTCGCGCAGTCGAACTCGCTGCCTCGAGCACAGGGGCTCCAGTCCAACTGCGGGACGGGCACCGAAGGTGCGGGCGTTCCGCCGGCCACGGCGAGGTCCTGGCCGGTCAGTACGGTCGAGCAGGTCACCAGCGCGGCGACGAACGCGGCAGGGCGTCTGCGGACCGTTGTGAATCGGCGTATGAGGGGCATGGGCATACTCCGTTCGTGGGTTCTCCGTGGCTGAGCGCCCCGGGCCACCGATGCCCTGGCCGCGGTGCGCGTCCGGCTCCACAACACAGCGGTCCGACGGTGCGCGCGCGGCAATGCCGCCGAATGGCCCAACCACCGCGCCCCGGCCCGGCGCGCTGTGGTAACCAGCGCCGCCCGTCCGGGCCGGCGGCCCACCCGCCGGGTGCGGATCGGTGAGGAGGCGGTCCGCGCCGCGCGGACCGCCTCCTCACCGGTGAGCTGCTCGCCGTCGCCCAGCGGTGGTTGGCTGGCATGGGTCCGCTTACATCTGATGGGCCAGTGCGCCCACCAAGGGCTTCCGGTCGTCCTGGGTGGTCAGGCGGCGACCGACCCGCTGCTCAGCGCGGCCACGATCTCCTCGTCCTCGAACTCTCCGGTGGGCGTGAAGCCCAGCGACGCGTACAGGCGAGCGGCGGGGGCGTTCTCCGGGTGGTAGGAGAGCCGGATCTCGCGGCAGGACGGCAGTGCGGCGAGGCGCCGCATCAGGACGCGCATCGTGGCGCGGCCCACGCCCTTGCCCTGCTCGGCGGCGTCGACGACCATGCCGCCGATCCAGTGGGTGCCGTCCTCCTCGTCGTACGCCCACATGACATGGCCCACGACCTCGTCACCGGCCCGGACCGCGAGGGAGTTCCAGGTTCCGCCCCGCAGGGAGAGCAGCAGATAGCGTGCGCCGAGGGCGGCCACGAACCGGCGCTGGTCGTCGGCGGGGGCCACATCGGCGACGGCGCGCCAGTTCTCGTCCGTGATCTCCTCGAGTACCACGCACCGGTCCTGGCGGTCGGTGTCTTCCTTCGTCATCAACCCTGTTCTTTCGCTCGATACGGATAGGACGGCCCCGGGCGGGCCTGGTCAGCCGTCGGCGTGGGCGCCCCGTAGGTCCGCACCCGCTGTCCGCCCGTTCAGCGCAGCAGGTCCTCGGGGCTGCGGGGAACACCCCGGACGTGCCGGCCGGCCCGCTGTATGGCGGTGAGGATTTCATGGCCGGTGTCGGCCATGACCAGCCCGTCGACGACGGCTTCGCGCATGACGCCGACGGTGTCCTTCACGGGGATCCCTCTGCGGCGCGCGTAGTGGCCCGCCTCACCGTCGTCGGTGATCCACACGGAGCGGGCGAACTCGCTGCGGTGCTCGATCAGGACCAGGGTTTCCGCCTCGCCCAGGTGTTGCAGTGGCCGGGACGGAGAACCCGCGAAGACGACGCGTCGTGTGCGGTCCACTAACGCGATCTCGGTCGGGTCGTCGATCTCGATGGGCGCGCCGAGCCATCCACCCCCGGCCACCTCGCTCAGCCCCGGCCAGTAGTGCGACGACCGCTCGGCCTCGGCCGCGACGGCCTGGGTCCAGCGTCCCCGGCCGTCCAGGACCTTCTCCAGCAGGGCGAGACGGTCGACCGCCGCGAAGTTGCACAGCACGGTGTTGTCGGGGAACCAGCAGTGGCGCGTCATGGCTGGAAGACCAGGTCCCCCTCGTCGACCGCGGCAGTGGCCGAGGGATCTTCCGGAGGAACGGGGTCGGGTTCGAGCACCTCGCGGAGCCTGTCGGCCTCCCATCCCGTGTAGGCCGCCAACGGCCGCAGGGTGGTCTCTCCGTCCAAGTACGCCTCGTACAGCATCTGGGCGGGTCGGAAGGGCAGCCGCTTGGTCTGCGACCAGGCCGTACGGGCCTGGAAGAGGTCGCTCTGCCCGGTGAGCCAGTGGCAGTCCTCGGTGGTGAGTCCGCGCAGCCTGCCCGCGGTCCGCTCGTCGATGAGGCCCAACTGGGACAGGCGTGCCGCCAGAGCGCTGGGTGACACCTGGAAGTGGACCACCAGGGACGTGAGCTGTTCGTCCGACAGACCGCCTTCCCCCACCGCTGCCTCGATCTCCGACCGGGGCATGAGGAGGTGGGCGGCGAACACGTTCGCGCGGACCTCGGTGAGGTCCTTCTGGTGACCGGGGGTCAGGTGGGTCTCCGTCAGGAGGTCCTGTGCGTCCCGGGCCAGGATGTGTCCGAGTTCGTGCGCGAGAGTGAAGCGTTGACGGGTGGGCACACGGGACCGGGCGATCATGATGAGCCGGAAGCCGTCCGCCTGCCAGGCGGCACCGTCGATCCCCTCGGGCAGTCCGATCTTGGCCACGTCCACCCCGAAGGTGCGCTCCAGCGCCTGGAGGAGCTCCGCGCTGTCCATGCTGCCCACCGGCGGTGATCCCTCGGAGCCCAGCCGGGCGAGCGCGGCTTCCGCGAGCGCCACGCCTTCGTCCACATAACCCTTGTCATCCGTGGGAGCGGTGGGGTGCGGCGTGCCGGCCGAGGGAAGTTCCGGCTGCTGCGGTGCCCTGCCGAGGAGGACGAGCACCTCGTGCGCACTGGTGAAGCGTTCGACGAGGTCCTTGAGTGTGGCACGGCCGTCCCCGCTCATCGCCGACGGCACGGCACGGGCGGCGAAGGCCGGACGCAGCGGATCACGGCCGGTCAGCAGCCAGTCGACCGTCGTGTCGTCGAACTCCGCGATGCGCGCCAGGTCCAGGGAGGTGAACCGGCGGACCCCGCTGAGCGACTTGGACAGCTTGTCCGGCGTCAGCCCGACCTTCTCGGCGAACTCCGCCTGCTTGACCGATGCCCTGAGCATGACGCTTCGTACACGATCGGTCACGGTCTTCGTCATGCCCTCACCCTAGGAACAGGATGCGAAAATCGCAACCGGACGGGCCCGGTACGGCTCCGGTGGGGGCAGGTCTTCCGGGCCGAGGCCGCTCTGCCCGTCGGGGAGCACGTCTCACCACTGCCCGCCGGGGCGTTCGGCCGCCGCCCGGACCACCGGGATGCGCCGGCTCGCCCCGTCGTCCGGGAGTCCGCCCTCCCCGGCCGCGTACGCGGCGGTGAACCCTTCGGCGGCACACCCTCCGGACCCGCGCCGGGTCATCCACTCGCCCGGCTCGCCCTCTCCGGCCGGACGACGCGAAGGTGTCCCCCCGGCCGTCGAGCGGCTTGCCTCCGCGTCCGACGGAGTTCGTCCAGCGCGCTGTGCGGGACGCACCGGAGTGAGCACCATGCGTCCGGCGCATCCCGTGGAACCTCGGCGGCCGGACCAACGGAGCCTGACGGGTGCCCGGTTGAGTTTCACGAGAACCAGCGCCCCCTTCGTGCGCGTCGTGATCTACGGTGCCATCAGTCACCCGTGACGCCATGACGAGGGAGGGTTCGTGGAGCAGCCCAGGACGGCGTTGGCCGAGCGAATAGCCGAGCAGAGGGCGGGGGTCGGGGATCCTCGGGCGCTGGTCGGTGAGATGCGGCGGTCGGTCCTTCTGGTCCCGTCCGTCGACGGCCGCCTGTGGAGCGCGCATTCGGGTGGAGTGCGGTGGGTGTGCGCCTTCACGGACGAGACGGCACTGGCCCGCTTCGCCCTTCACCACGGGCCGGGCGACCGGCCGATGGACTATGCCGCGCTGCTGGGCGCCCGCATCGTGGACGAGATCGTGCCGGGCCTGGGCGAGCCCGCCGGTCTGGCGGTGGACATCGCCGACGAGGACGGGTCGATGTTCTTCCCGCCGGTCACCGGGATCGTTCCCGACGGTGCCGCCGTCGACACCGACGCGGCGGAGGAGGAGGGGCGCGGTCGTGGGCGGTGACGGGACGGATCTGAACTTCGACAAGGCGTCGGTCGCGAAGTTCACCAAGGGTGTGGGCGCCACCATCGACGAGCTGGGCGACCTGGGCGGCGCCACCGGTTCGGTGATGGGCAAGGGATTCTCCCAGCTGTCGATGACCGGGATGGAGACCGGTCACCACGGCCTGTCCGTCGACTTCGAGGACTTCTGCGAACGCTGGGAGTGGGGCGTGCGCGCCCTGGTGAACGACGCCAGCCAGATCGCGAACCGTCTCGGGCTGGCGGCGGGCACCCTGTGGGAGCACGACCAGTACGTCGCGGGATCGCTGAAGGTGGGGGTCAACGCCCTGATGGGCGGCAACCCGCACGCCTCCGAGGAGGAGATCACCCAGCAGGGCTGGGGTGAGGTGTTCACGCCGGACTACCTGGACCCGGACTGGAGCGGCGAATCGTTCGAGCGGGCCGGCGAGGAGATCGAGCAGACCTGGAAGGACACCGGCCGGACGCTGCTCACGGAGGGGCGGGGCGGACAGCAGTCACAGATGTTCAACGAGGCGCTGGGTATCGACGAGAGCGAGTGGAACCGGGCGCTGGACGAGACGTTCGGCCCGTCGCCCGAGGAGCGCGCCCGACAGGCGCAGCAGCAGGGCGGTCCGGGCGGCGACGGGGGTAACTGAGCGTGGGTATAGGCGACTTCATCAAGGACATCACGCCTGACTCGGTGGAGGACGCGGTCGAGGACGGTGTCGAGTGGCTCGGCGACCGGGTCGAGGGCGCGGGGAACTGGACCGCGGACCGGCTGGACGACGTCGGCTGGGAGTCGGGCGCGGACTGGGTGCGTGAGCAGTCGCGTTCGGTCGCGAACCGGATGGGCGCCGAGGTCGACGAGATGGACCTCGGAGAGACCGAGGACAAGACCAAGCTGGTCTACGGCAGTCCGGAGAAGATCCGTTCCACCGCCGAGAAACTCCGCGCCTTCCAGAAGGCGTTCGACGACGCCGGTGAGGGACTGAAGGGCCTGGACTCCTCGCAGCTCAAGGGCGAGGCCGCCGAGGCACTGCGCAAGGCGGTGAGCACCCAGCCACCGAAGTGGTTCACCGGCGCCGACGCCTGCGAGAAGGCGGTCGGCGCGCTGGAGTCGTTCGCCGGCACCGTGAGCTGGGCGCAGGGGCAGGCGCAGACGGCGATCGACAAGTGGAAGGAAGGGGTCAAGGCGTCCGAGGACGCCGCGGACGCCCACCGCAAGAAGGTCGACGCCTACAACAAGGCCGTCGACCGCTACAACGCCCAGCCCGCCGACCGGCGCGACCCGTCCGCGCTCCCGCCCTGTCCGGCGCCGACGTTCGACGACCCGGGCAAGAAGCTGATGCAGGAGGCGCAGGACATCCTCGCCGAGGCCCGCAAGCAGCGGAACACCGCCGCGGAGACCGCCCGCAGCGCGGTCCGCGCGGCACGGGACATGGCCCCGGAGAAGCCGTCGTACGCGCAGCAGGTGGGCGACGGTCTGCAGGAGCTGCAGATCATGGGCGACCACGTCGGCGGCGGGATCATCAAGGGCACGGCGGGACTGCTCAACTTCGTGCGGGGCGTCAACCCGCTGGACCCGTACAACCTCACCCATCCGGCCGAGTACGCCACGAACCTCAACAGCCTGGCCTCCGGCCTGGTGCTGGCCGCCAACGACCCGGTCGGCACCGGCAAGCAGATGGTCAGCGACTTCATGAAGGACCCCTACGAGGGCTTCGGCCGTCTGCTGCCCGACGCCGCGCTGACCGTGGCCACCGGCGGGGGCGGCGCCGCGGTCAAGGGCGTGCGCATCGCCGTGGACGCGGCCGACGCCGCGCGGGTCCGCAGACTGGTCGACGACGCCCCCGACGGCACGCACAACCGCCCCGACGGCGACCGCACCACCGACGGCACCGACCCCGTCGACCTGGCCTCCGGCCGCATGTTCCTGCCCCAGACCGACGTGGAGACCCCCGGCATCCTGCCGCTGGTCTTCACCCGCCGCACCGAGTCGGGCTGCACGGCCGGCCGCTTCCTGGGGCCGGCCTGGACCTCCACCGTCGACGAGCGCCTGGAGATCGACCCGGTCGGCGTCGTCCACGTCACCGCCGACGGCCTGCTGATCACCTATCCGCACCCCGTCCCCGGCGCCCCCACCCGCCCCGAGTCCGGCACCGCCCGCACCCTGCTGGCCCGCGACGCGGACGGGGACTACACGGTCACCGACCCCGACACCGGTCTGGTCCGCCACTTCGCCGCCCCGCCCGGCGGCGAGCCCGGCGGTGACGGCGACGCCTGGTTGATCTCCGTCACCGAACGCAACGGCCACACCGTCACCGTCGACCGCACCGACGACGGCCTGCCGACGGCCCTGGTCCACTCGGCCGGCCACCGGGTGAAACTGACCACCACCGACGGCCGGATCACCGCCCTCGCCCTGGCCGGCGCGGGCGAGAACAACGCCGACCTGCCGCTGATGGCGTACGGCTACCAGGACGGCGACCTCACCACCGTCACCAAGCCCTCCGGCGCCACCACCACCTTCGTCTACGACGACCGCCGCCGCGTCACCGCCTGGATCGACTCCAACGACAGCCGCTACGACTACGCCTACGACGACCGCGACCGCGTCGTCGCGGAAGGCGGCGAGGCCGGCCACGTCCAGATCACCCTCACCTACACCGAACCCGACCCCGCCACCGGCCACCGCACCACCACCCTCACCACCGCCGACGGCCGCACCACCCGCCACCTCATCGACCACCGCTGCCGGGTGATCGCCACCACCGACCCGCTCGGCCACACCACCCGCTCCACCTACGACACCCACGGCAACCTGCTCACCCGCACCGACCCGCTGGGCGCCATCACCGCCTACACCTACGACGAGAACAGCCGACTGGTCTGCGCGGTCCGCCCGGACGGCTCCGAACTGCGCATCGTGCGCGGCCCGCTCGGGCTGCCGACGGAGGTTGTGGGGCCGGACGGCGCCCGCACGACCTACGCGTACGACGAGCGCGGCAACCGAACCGCGGTCACCGACCCGGCCGGCCACACCACCCGCTCCACCTACGACGCCGGCCGGCTCACCTCCGTCACCGACGCCCTCGGGGACACGACCCGTGTGGTGTGCGACGCGGCGGGGCTGGTCGTGGCGGTGACCGACCCGTCCGGCGCCATCACCCGCACCGAGCGGGACGGGCTGGGCCGCCCGGTCCGTGTCACCGACCCGACGAGCGGGGTCACCCGACTGGAATGGAACGCGGACGGGCAGCTCGCCCGCCGTACCGCCCCGGACGGCACCACCGAGTCATGGACCTACGACGGCGAGGGCAACTGCCTGACCCACACCGACGCCGCCGGCGGCGTCTCGCGCTACGCATACACCCACTTCGACCTCCCGCTCGCCGGCACCCGACCCGACGGGAGCCGCTACCAGTTCGAGCACGACAACGACCTGCGCCTCACCCAGGTCACCAACCCGCAGGGGCTGACCTGGACCTACGAGTACGACGCGGTCGGCAACATCGTGTCCGAAACCGACTTCGACGGGCGCACCCTGACCTACCGCATGGACGCCGAGGGACGGCTCACCGAGCGGATCGACGCCCTCGGCGGGACCATCTCCTTCGAGCGCGACCGGCTCGGCCAGGTCCTCCGCAAGAACGTCGACGGGCGGGCGACGACCTACACGTACGACAAGGCGGGCCGCCTCCTGGAGGCGATCGGACCGGAGGGCGAACTCCGCTACCAGTACGACCGCCGCGGGCAGGTCAAGACAGAACTGGTGGACGGCCGCCCGCTCGTCTACTCCTACGACGGCCTGGGGCGGCGCATCCGCCGGACCACGCCCACCGGCCATGTCACGTCCTACGCCTACGGCGCCGACGGACTTCCCGCGCGGCTGACCACGGGCGGCCGGCAGATCGGCTTCACCCACGACGCCGCCGGCCGCGAACTGGCCCGTACCTACGGGGACGCGATCACCATGACGTCGGCCTGGGACGAGGCCGGACGGCTCGCCGTGCAGCACACCACCGCCGGGGCCCGCGCTGTCACCAGTCGTGCCTACGCCTACCGTGCCGACGGGCATCTCACCTCCGTCGCGGACCGGCTGTCGGGCACCCGCACCTTCGACCTGGACCCGATGGGCCGGGTCACCGCCGTCCACGCGCCGGGATGGACGGAGCGGTACGCGTACGACGACGCGGGCAACCAGACCTCGGCGACCTGGCCGGACCGGCATCCGGGCGGTGAGGCGACCGGGGAGCGGACCTACAGCGGCACCCGCATCACCCGTGCCGGAAGCGTCCGCTTCGAGCACGACGCCCTCGGCCGGGTCACCCTGCGGCAGAAAGCCCGCCTGTCCCGCAAGCCCGACACCTGGCGCTACGAGTGGGACACGGAGAACCGCCTCACCTCCGTCACCACCCCCGACGGAACCCGGTGGCGCTACCGTTACGACCCGCTGGGCCGCCGCACCGCGAAGCAGCGCCTGGCGGCCGACGGCGAGGCCGTGGTCGAGGAGGTCCGCTTCACCTGGGACGGCCTCACCCTGTGCGAGCAGACCAGCCACCGGCCGGACGTCCCGAACACGGTCGTCCTCACCTGGGACCACCGGGACGTCGTGCCCCTGGCCCAGACCGAGCGCATCCTCACGGCCGACAGCGGTCAGGAGGAGATCGACCGGCGGTTCTTCGCCCTCGCCACCGATCTCGTCGGCACGCCGACCGAACTCATCGACGAGTCCGGGGACATCGCCTGGCGCAGCCGGAGCACGCTCTGGGGCACCACCGCCTGGGCCAGGGACAGCAGCGCCTACATCCCGCTGCGCTTCCCCGGCCAGTACTACGATCCTGAGACCGGTCTCCACTACAACTGCTTCCGTCACTACGACCCCGAGACCGGCCGCTACACCTCCCCGGACCCGCTCGGGCTCGGCCCTGCGCCCAACCCCGTCACCTACGTCGAGAACCCGTACGCGGGATGCGACCCGCTGGGCCTGATGCCCAAGTACACGAAGGAGGAAAAGGCCCAGAAGGCCAGGCAGGACGCCCTCAAGGCCATGGACGAGGCCATCGAGAGGGCGCAGGGCGGCAAGATGAAGAAGGCCGGCAACTACCACGCGCATGACCACGGCTTCACTGAGGACATGGTCATGGAGATCCTCAAGAAGCCGGACGCGGTGTACCACTCGACGGCGGGCAGCGGAAACCTGATCTTCCGTCAAGGGGAGGACATCGTGGTGGCCCGGGCTGACCGTACCGGGGCAGGCAATGTCATCACGGCATACGGTTCGTCCGGCATCAAGGGTCCTTCCGGGGCCGAGGCGCTGGGCGGCTTGCCCACCGATCCCGGTAAACCGATTACGCACGCGGACGTGGTGGAGGGCAGGATTCCAGCCAAGAACGGCTACATGGCTCCCGCAGAGCAGGTCAGATGAGGTGGCATTCACCATGAGAATCACCATCGACGACGACTGGACCGCGACGGTGACGGGAGATCCGCTGGACATCACCCCACGTTTCGATTTTCGGGACTTCCGTGTGCGCATCGCGACGTACGCAAACGTCGAGGAACGCGGGCGGTTCCTTCTGGACACCTTCGGCAGTAAGCCGTGGCTGTGGGACACGCCTGACGAGCTCCGGTTCGACCGGGCCGGCCTGGAACTGGTCGGCGCCGAGTTTCAGATCCCCGGCGTCGAGGCCGCCGATGCCGAGGACTCTGCCCGCGTTCCCGCCACACCCCTCCTTCACCCGGGCGGTCTCCGCGCGGACGAGGCCCGGGACTTCCGCCTGGAGGTGACCTCTGAGCTCTGCCGCGCCCCCGGGGACACCGTGCTGACCTGCCTGCGCGACCTCGACGTCCTCGACGAGCCTCTGGAGGCCCGCGTCGGCATCGCCGCCGACGTGGCGCTCCTGATCCAGCACGGCACCGTCGTCGGCTGGAGCCTCACGGATCCCGCCCGGTATCTGACCACCGGCTTCGCCGCCCCCGACCCGGCTCCCCCCGTCCCGGCCACCCGGCTCGTGTTCACCGAATGCCTGGACGTCATCACCACACCGCTGCTCGACGAGGTGAGGGAACGGGACCCGGCCGCCCTGGCCCGGCTCCGGGAGATCCACCAGGCCCTGCGCGCCCAGCGCGAGGACCGCCACCGCGTCGACGCCCTGCTCTCGCTCATCGGCAACCTGGTGGAGGACTATGGGAACCCGTGATGCCAGAGCCGTGGCGGTCCTGCCGACGGTTGTCTGCGGGCAGGCGCGGCGGATGCCGTGGTCGCTGTCCGCACGTGTGGGCCGACCCGCTGGGCTTGTCCCCCTCTCCTTCTCGCATCAAAGGCGGGGGCTGGGATGTGCCAGTGCCGCATCAGGCAACAAAACCGCTCAGTCACACCTACATGGAAGGCCCCTGTGCCCGAACCCATCCCTTCACCTATCGTTCCAGCTGACGTAGCACCGCCACGCAAACGTGACCTAAGTCACACGGCTGTGCAGGACAAAGGGACAACATGCCTCGCTGCAACGCGACACGACGGGGACTCTCGCCCCTCGCATAAAGCAACATGACCTGCGTGGGACACGGCGTCTGCCAACACAAGAGTCCGTACCTGCCGGCCGTCTCCCGCAAGGGCGCCCCGAACGTCAAGGGCTTGGGCGAGTTCCGGTACTACGAGCTCTGGTAGGACCTGGGCCCCGTCCCCGCCACGACCGCCTCCGTTCTTCGGGGCACCGGAAAAATCCGTCAGGAGAAGTGAGAGATGCCCGATCCGACCCCCGCGGCCAGAAGCCTCAGCCAGGGGATCGACGGCGCCGACAGCCGGCAGGTCAATGAAGCGGCCCGTGAGTTCGTCGAGAAGCTCACCTTCGCGACGGCCGACGAGATCCTCACCATGCTCCGGGGCGTCCTCGCCGAAGACTGGACGGCTCTGCCTCCTTGGGCCCGGAACCTCGCCTACCGCCTGGCCTGCCTGCAACGCCCCGACGACCCGCAGTTGCTCCGGGAGGCGGCAGCAGATCTGCTGTCCTTCGGACCCGACTGGGACGCATTCGCCCAGGACCTCAAGAGGCGCGCGGCGGAACTGGAGTAGAGCCCGGTTTCCGCGGGACGACAGCCGCGCCCAGCAGTCGGGTTGACGACACTGTGTCCACCGGCTCCGTCGGCTGCCAGATGCCGGACGACCGTTGGCGGCCACCGGCCCGATCCGACATACGGAATGAGGGCACGGTGCAGTCGATCGAAAACCCGAATGCCGCGCTCTCCGAGAGTTCCGAAGAACGCGGCATTCTCCTTCGTCCCCTGAACGACGTCGCGAAATTCTGGGCGGGGAAACCCGAGCTCCCGGGTCAGGAGAGGATCACCTTTCAGGCCGTGCTGCTGTGCCCGCCCGAAGCTCAGGAGGAGGCACTCTGCGAAACTCGCACATATTGAATCTCTTTCGTCTCGTGTATGGGCAGGGCGGTGTGTGATGACCGATTCGGAACACGACGCGTCAACGGATCCGAGGACCGTACTCGGTACGGCATCCCGGCTTTCACCCCATTCGGCCGTGGCAGCCGCTCACCCACCCGTCCACAGGGCCTGGTCCCACCTCGGCGACGTCGAGCCCACCAGTGCGGCGGCGCGGCAACTGGCGCTGCTGGAAGCGTTCACCGACGGCACCTGCAGCGCACCGGACTTCGCGCATGGCTGGTGGGAGGCCCGACGCGCATCCCGGGCGAACGGGGAACGGGTTCAGCCTGGATCCACCGCATGACGGCCGGCTGCGGAAGGCGGAACGAGAAGAGGTGCCCGCTGACCTGCGATGATGGGA
>NZ_JAESIF010000041.1:0-60370 GCF_016757295.1 Streptomyces sp. M2CJ-2
CCCGAAAAGGATCGCTGCGACCAGACCGAGCGCGGTGACCGCGAACGACCAGCCGAAGGTTTTCAGAACCACTGGTACCCAATCGGTTTAGGGAGGGGGCGCCGGCGACCTCGCGCGTCGTCGGCCACGGCGCACCCCGGGGTGACGGTGTGTCACAGGGGTATGTCAGGAATCCGCTTTCACTGCGAGGACCGGGCATGGCGCGTCCAGGAGGATCCGCTGCGCCGAGGACCCCAGGAGGAGCTTGCCGACCGGGCTGCGGTGCCGCAGCCCGATCACCACCAGGGACACCTCGGCGGACCCCGCCAGCTCGACGATCTCCTCAGCGGCGTCGCGTCCGCCGACCACCTGGCGTATGTCGAAGTCGACGCCCAGTTCGGTCAGGTCCCGTCGGACCTGGTCGAGGTCTGTCCGCTCCGCGAAACCGCGGTCGACATACGCGTCACCTCGCGAGGTGTTCACCACCAGCAGGTTCTCGCCCCGGGCGCGGGCCGCGTCGACTCCCGCGCGCAGGGCCGCCTCTCCCTCCGGCGTGGGCACATATCCCACCAGTACCGTCATGATCGCCCCTTTCGGGCCCGTTGCTCGACGAGTGGACGCACGACGAACCGGGGGACCAGCGGCCAGACCAGTACGAGCACGATCACCGTGTAGATCACATAGGAGACCGGTCCGCCCAGCAGACCGGACAGTTCGCCACCCGACAGCTGAAGCGACCGTCGGCCCTGCAGTTCCGCGAGGGGGCCGAGGATGACGCCGACGATCAGCGGCAGCACCGGCAGCCCGAATCTGCGCATTCCGAAACCGAGCAGTCCCAGCGTCAGGAGGAGGAACAGGTCCAGCGGCTGGGCGTTGACCGCGTAGGCACCCATCGACGCGAAGAACACGATCCCCGCGTACAGGTAGGGGCGCGGTATCCGCAGCAGTTTGGCCCAGGCCGGCGCGAGCGGCAGATTCAGCAGGAGCAGCAGCAGGTTGCCGATGAACAGGCTGGCGATCAGTGCCCAGACCAGCCCCGACTCGCGCTCGAACAGCAGCGGGCCGGGCTGGATGCCGTACGACTGGAACGCCGCGAGCATCACCGCGGCGGTCGCGTTCGTCGGCAGTCCGATGGCGAGCATCGGCACCAGGGTGCCCGCCGCGGACGCGTTGTTCGCCGCCTCCGGGCCGGCGACTCCCTCGATGGCCCCCTTGCCGAACTGCTCGGGGTACTTGGTCAGCTTTTTCTCCGTGACGTACGACAGGAAGGTCGGGATCTCCGCGCCACCGGCCGGCATGGCTCCGAAGGGAAACCCGAAGGCGGCGCCGCGCAGCCAGGGTTTCCAGGACCGTTTCCAGTCCTCCCGGCCCATCCACGGCACGCCGACGGGGAGCACACCCGCGGGCTTGCGCCGCAGATGCGCCGCCACCCAGAGGGCCTCGCCGACGGCGAAGATGCCGACGGCGACCACCACCACGTCGATGCCGTCGGCGAGTTGGGGGACGCCGAAGGTGAGCCGCTGCTGCCCGGAGACCGAGTCGATTCCGACAATGCCGATCACCAGGCCGACGAGCAGCGAGGCGAACCCGCGGATGCGCGACGAGCCGAGTACCGCGGTGACCGAGATGAAGGACAGCAGCATGATCGCGAAGTAGTCCGGTGCGCCGAGGCCGACCGCGAAATCCACCACGATCGGGGCGACGAACACCAGCAGCAGAGTGCCGATCGTTCCGGCGACGAAGGAGCCGATCGCCGCGGTGGCGAGGGCCTGCGCCGCCCGGCCGGCCTTGGCCATCTTGTTGCCCTCGATGGCCGTGACGACCGAGGACGACTCGCCGGGCGTGTTCAGCAGGATCGAGGTGGTCGAACCGCCGTACATGCCTCCGTAGAAGATGCCGGCGAACATGATGAACGCCTGGGTCGGCTCCATTCCGTACGTCACGGGCAGGAGCAGGGCCACGGTCATGGCCGGGCCGATGCCGGGCAGGACCCCGACCGCCGTACCGATCGTGACGCCGATCAGTGCCAGCAGCAGGTTCATCGGGGTGACGACGTGCGCGAACCCGTCGATCAGATGATTCAGGTTGTCCATTACAGGATTCCTTGCAGCACGCCGGCCGGGAGATAGACGCCGAGCCCGATCGCGAAGGCGTAGAAGGTGATGAGTGACAGCGCCACCGCGATCGCCAGGTTGCGCAGGTAGTGCCGGTTGCCCAGGGCGAAGGCCGTTCCCCAGAACAGGAGGGTCCCGCTGATCACCCAGCCGAGGGGTTCGATCAGTACCGCGTTGACGACGAACGCGCCGACCAGCAGCAGCACGGTGCGCCAGTCGATCGGATTCGTCAGGTCGACGTCCTCGCCGCCCTCCGGTTCGACGCGGCCGCCCCGCGCGACGTCGACGGCGTACACGAGGGCGATCAGAAGGAGCAGTACGCCGAGGAGTACCGGTACCGTGCGCGGCCCGATCGGGTCGGTGCTGCTCGTTGTGTGCGCGATCCCGGTGGCGTCGACGATCACCAGCACGCCCAGCAGGGCGAGGAACGCGCACACACCGTACTGTGCGCGGTCCGCTCCCAGGGGCCGGCGGGACTCGGGAGCGGTGCGCTCATCGACGTCCAGACTCATGCCAGACCGAGCTCTGTGAGGATGTCGGCGACGGCCTTGTCCTGTTCCGTCAGGTAAGTGGCGAACTCGTCGCCCGTGGTGAACGCGTCGGTCCAGCCGTGCTTGGTCAGCTCGGCCTCCCACTCCTCGGAGCCGTGCATCGCGGTCAGCGAGTCGATCCAGACCTTCTTGTCGGCGTCGCTGATGCCGGGCGGGGCGACGATTCCGCGCCAGTTGGTGAAGACCATGTCGATCCCCGAGGACTTCAGCGTCGGGGCGTCCTTGAGGGTGTCGATCGGCTCCTCGCTGGTCACCGCGAGCACCCGCACCTGACCCGCCTCGATCTGGTCGAGGAACTCGCCGAAACCGCTGGCCCCGAAGGCGATCTTGTTGCCGAGGATCGCCGGGAGCAGCTCACCGCCGCCGTCGTAGCTGATGTAGTTGACCTTCTTCGGGTCGATGCCGACCGTCTTGGCGAGCTGCATCGGAAGCAGGTGGTCCGGTCCGCCGGGCGACGAGCCGCCCCCGACCGCGACGTTCTTGGGGTCCTTCTTCCAGGCGGTGACGAGATCGTCGATCGTCTTGTACGGAGAGTCCTTGGGCACGACGATCGCGCCCGCCTCCTCCATCAGCTTGGCGATCGGCGTGGTCTGCGAGAGCGTCGCCTTCGACTTCGAGGTGTACGCGGCACCGACGACCCCCAGCCCCATCTGCATGGCGAGCTTGCCGTTGCCCTTCTCGTTCACGGTGCGCTGCAGACCGACCGTGCCGCCGGCGCCCGGAAGGTTGAACACCTGGATCCCGGACGCGATCTTGGTGTCCTCCAGCACCTTGGCCGCCGTCCGCGCGGTGGTGTCGTACCCGCCGCCCGGGGTGTTGGGGACCATGATCCGCATTCCGGTGACGGGCTCTTTGCTCTTGCCCGTCTCCTTCTTCTCCGCGGTGGCGCCACAAGCGCCCACCGTGAGCATGGACATGGCGGCCAGGGCACTGACGACAGCAGCTCTGCGAGTTCTCATGGCTTGTCTCTTTCGCTTCCGGCAGTCGGACGCCATGATTGTGCGACTCGTGAGACACCACGTCTGTGTTGTGTCAGCATTAAAGATTGAGTTCATTGTGGTCGTAACTTTTCGCCGCCATACCCTCGCGGGCGAGCTGCTGGTGCTCCAGCTGGCCATCATCGTGGTGGTGGTGCTGGCGGTCGCCGCCCTCTCGCTGGCCCAGTCGGAAGCGACCTTCAACCGGGTCGAGGGACGCCGGGTCACCGCGCTGGCCGAGCAGTTGGCCGGAAACCCCCTGGTGTCCAGCCAGCTCGGACGGCCGGCGCCGGGCGAGACGCTCGCCCCGCTCGTGCAGACCACACTGACCCAGTCGGGCGTCACCTCCGTGACGATCGCCGACAGCAGCGGCAGGATCGTCAGCTCCACGAATCCCACGGTGATCGGTACGGGGATGTCGCTCGGCCCCGGCGTCGCCGAGGCCCGCGGCTGGTCGGGGGATCTGGTCCTGGACGGCGCCCACGAGCTGGTGGCCCAGGTGCCGGTGCTCAAGGCGACTCAACCGGACAGCGGCCGGCACCTCGGCACAGTGATGATCGGCGCGGCGTCCCCGACGATCTGGCAGCGGCTGAGCGGCACGTCGTCGTATCTGCTCACCTACCTCGGCATCGCGGGCGGGCTCGGTCTGATCGGATCGTGGCTGCTGGCCCGGCGTACCAAACGCCAGACCCTCGGTCTGGAGCCACGCGAGATCGCAGGGCTCGCCGAGCACCGCGAGGCGATGCTGTACGGGATCGCGGAAGGCGTGATCGCCCTCGACCCGCAGTTGCGGCTCACCCTGGTGAACGAGGTCGGCAGGCGGTTGCTCGATCTGCCCGAGCACTGTGTGGGAATGAGCCTGGCCGACCTCCGGATCGAGGGCCGACTGCACGACGTGCTCGCCGGATCCCCCGATGACACGACCGAGCGGCGCGACGAAGTCGTCATACGCCGGGGCCGGGTGCTGGTGATGAACCGGATGACCGTCACCAAGGACGGCCGCCGGCTCGGCTCGGTCACGACCTTGCGGGACCGTACCGAACTGGCGCAGATGGAACGCGAGATCGGATCGTTCCGCAGCTCCGCCGAGTTGCTGCGCGCGCAGGCCCACGAGTTCGCCAATCAGCTGCACACGATTTCCGGGCTGATCCAGATCGGTCAGCACGACGAGGTGGTGCAGTACGTCCGCACGCTGAGCCGACATCGCCAGTCACTGGACACGACCCTGACCAGACGGGTCCGCGACATGGCCGTCAGCGCTCTGCTGATGGCGAAGTCCTCACTCGCGGCTGAACGGAAGGTCGTGCTGCGCGTCTCGGAGTACACGGCGCTCGGTCGGCTGGCGCCGGAGGACTCCGTGGACGTGGCGACGGTGATCGGCAACCTCGTCGACAACGCCGTCGACGCCGCGGCGGCGGGCGGTGACGGCCACGATGCCTGGGTGGAGGTCGAATTGCGGCAGGACGCCTCCAGCGTGGAGATCGTGGTGCGCGACTCGGGCCCCGGCGTGGAGCCCGAACTCGCCCAGGAGGTCTTCCTGCACGGCTTCACGACGAAGGCCGCTCAAGAGGGGGAGCGCGGCATCGGGCTGGCGCTCACCCGGCTCGTCTGCGAGCGCCACGGCGGCGAGGTCGCGGTGGCCAACACGCCCGACGGCGCCATGTTCACCGCGAGGATGTCCGTCGGCAACCCGGCCGACGCGGTACCGGAAGGAGCCTCCCGATGATCGATGTACTGGTCGTCGACGACGACTTCATGGTGGCAGGTGTCCACCGGACCTTCGTCGACCGCGTCGAGCCCTTCCGGGTTGTCGGCACGGCGAGCACCGGTGAGCAGGCGATCGCGGCCGTCGGCGAGCTGCGCCCCGACCTGGTCCTGCTCGACCTCTATCTTCCGGACATGTTCGGTCTGGACGTCATTCCACGCCTGCGGACCGCCGGGTACGACTGTGACGTCATGGTGATCAGCGCCTCGCGTGAGGCCGACGCGGTCCGCCGCTCCGTCCGTCAGGGCGTCGTCAACTACCTGTTGAAGCCGTTCGAATTCGAAGACCTGCGTTTTCGTCTCGAGCGGTACGCCGCCCAGCGCAACAGCCTGCTCACCACAGTCGTCAGAGGCCAGGCCGACGTGGATCGGGTGCTGACCGGGGCCAGCTTGCCGGCACAGAGTGCCGCGCTGCCGAAGGGCATGAGCGTGGAGACCGCAGAGCTGATCGAACGCACACTGTGCGGTACCGACGAAACGCTGTCCGCCGCCGAGTGCGCGGCCCGGACCGGTGTCTCCCGGGTCAGCGCCCGCCGTTACCTCGAATACTTCAACGACACCGGCCGCGCCGAGGTGTCCTTGCGGTACGGAGTCGCCGGCAGACCCGAGCGCCGTTACGGCTGGCGCGCCTGAGACTGTTTCTTTCGGTTCCTCCGGTCCCGCCGGCTCGTCCCTGTCCTTCGGCGGGGATGCCCGCGAGGCCCCCGCCGACCGGCGTCAGCGCAGTTCGTCCGGGCAGGGTGTGCCGCGCGGCACGGTGTACGGCGCCGCCAGCCGGTACGTGCCAGGCTTCGGCGCGAGCAGCACCGTCCACTGGTCGCCGTTCGCGTCCTCCTCCGTCTCCATCAGGCAGCCGTTGACGTTGTCGTACGTCTTCGGCACGTCCTCGGCGTTCTCGGCGTTCTCGGCGTTTCCGGGGCCGTCCCCGTCGGAACGCTCCTTGGACTCCTCCGTCTCCTGCGGCGGCTGCAGTTTGTCGCCCTCCGCGTCGACGATGCTCAGCCACGGCGAGTACGGGATGCGCACGAGGACGCGGCCCGCCTTCTCGACCCGCAGCGTCATCCCGCCCTGCTCGGCCCGCTCCACGACCGTGTCCGGCTCGGCCAGCGGGGTCGGCTCGCTCACCTCGAACAGCTGCCAGTTCGCGTCGCCCCAGACCTGCTTCAGATAGGGCAGCCCCCGCTGGACCAGCTCCCGCTCCCGCTGACCGCCGTCACCGTCCGGCTCGTCCTTCGGCAGCACCACGAAGTGCACCGCCCAGCGCTTCAGCCATTCGTGGTAGTTCGCCGAGTTGAGCGTGTCGTCGTAGAAGAGTGGATTGCGCTCCATGTCGGCCTGCCGGTTCCAGCCCCGGGCCAGGTTGACGTACGGCGCGAGCGCCGAGGCCTCGCGGTGCGAACGCGCCGGCACGACCTCCACCCGCCCCCGCTCCGCCCCGACCTCCTGGAGCTCGTTCACCAGCGGCGCCAGCTCACGCGCCCACGACGCGGCCGGCGTGGTGTGCACGACGTCGTCGACCGACTTGAAGCCGATCCACCCGACGAACCCGACGGACGCCACGACGATCGCGTACCACTTGCGGCTCCGCGGCACCGCGAACGGCAGCGCCGCCACCAGCGCCACCCCGGCGAACAGCATCGCCAGCCGCGTCATGTTGGAACCGATCTGCGAACTGACCAGCCAGACCAGCACCACCCCCAGCCCGTACACCGCGGCCGTGATCCGGACCGTGAGCCACTCCCGGGGCACCAGGACGGCCACCAGGACCGAGAACACCAGCGGCAGGACCACCGAGCCGAACCCCATCGGCTGCGTCCCCGAGAACGGGAACATCCAGGCCGACACCGCCACCACCGCGGTGGGGCCCAGCCCCAGCGCCCACGCCCCCGGCCGCCGCTTCTGCAGGAACAGCGCCACCGCCACCAGCCCCACGAACAGGCCCGCGACCGGTGAGGACATCGTGGCCAGCGCCGCCAGCGGCGCCGCGCACAGCGCCTTCGCCCAGCGCTTGTAACGCCAGCGGTGCGGCCAGCAGAACACCACGGCGACCGCGGCCAGCCCGAACATCATGCCCAGCCCGAACGTCACCCGTCCCGAGGCCGCGTTGCCCAGCAGCCCGAACACGCCCGCGAGCGCCGCCCACAGGGGATTGCGCAGGGCGGGCAGGCCGCGGATCAGCAGCATCGTCAGCAGCGCGGCCGACGCCGTCCCCGCGAGCATCATCGTCGTCCGCACACCGAGGAGCGACATCAGGTAGGGCGACACCATGCTGTACGACACCGGGTGCATGCCGCCGTACCAGGCCAGGTTGTACGCGGAGTCGGGGTGCCGGCCGACGAACTCGGCCCAGGCGTCCTGCGCCGCGAGATCGCCGCCACTGTTCGCGAACGTGAAGAACCAGACGACGTGCAGGACGCCGGCGAGAGCGGTGACGGACAGCACCGGGTGCCGCGGCACCCGGGCCCGCACCGTGCGGACGGCGGCCCTGGGCCGGGAGACCCGCGGGGCGGCGGGGGTGTCGGGGTCGGCGTCCGAGGCGGGTTCGGAGCCGTGCTCAGGGTCGGGTGTGCCGCCCGGCGGCCGACCTGCTTCCGAGGCGGGTATTCGCGGGCCGGACCCCGAACCCGGATCGGCGTCGTCGGCGCGTGTCGGCTCCGCAGTGGCCACCTGAAGGCACTCCCCGTGTCCCGTCTTCTGTTCGCGTTCCGTTCGCGGTCGCGGCAGTCCGCCGTGGTGCTGACGTCCGCGTCCCGGTCACGGCGACCTGCCCGTTTCGTGACGCTAGCACGCACCCCGCCGACCGGCGCCCGGGGCGGGCACCGACCGGCGGGGTGCTATGCCCGCCGCTCGTCGTGGATCAGGGTGGATCAGGCGAGACGCGTCAGCTTGTCGGAGAAGGCGGGCTCCACGAGGTCCTCCTGGAGGGCGACCGGGACCTTGACGGCGGCGCTGCTCTTGCCGTCGCCCACGGTGAGCGTGCCCACCTTCGTACCGGCCTTCTCGGTGTGCGGCAGGGCGTCGGCGGAGAGGTTCAGCTTCACCTTCAGGCCGGCCCAGCCGACCGCGGTGACGTCCTTGGTGACGACGACCGGGGTGTGACCGCCGAGCCGGTCGTCGACGTACCCGACGACGTCGCCCTTCTTCAGGATCTTCTCCGAGGTCGGCACGTCCTGCGCGGCGAGCAGCGCGGTCTTGCTGACCGCGTTGACCAGGTCGAGGGTCGACTGTGCCTTGCGCTGGCCGAGGATCGCGCCGACGATGGTCACCGTCTGGCCATCGACCTCCTTGCGGGTGGCGAAGAGCAGGTTGCCGCCGGCCGCGGTGGTGTTGCCGGTCTTGAGGCCGATCGCGCCGATGGTGTAGGGCAGCTGGTTGTGGTTGCTCCAGTACTTGCCGGTCGGGTCCGTCCAGCTGGCCACACTGGTGATGGCCACCATGGCCGGGATCCTCATGGCCGCGATGCCGAGCTTCACCTGGTCCTCGGCGGTGGAGACGGTGGT
Organism: Streptomyces sp. M2CJ-2; assembly: GCF_016757295.1. Classification (NCBI taxonomy): domain Bacteria; kingdom Bacillati; phylum Actinomycetota; class Actinomycetes; order Kitasatosporales; family Streptomycetaceae; genus Streptomyces; species Streptomyces sp. M2CJ-2. Next base: position 8,886 of record NZ_JAESIF010000041.1, read on the forward strand.
CTTGTCCAGACCGGACGGGTCGGTGTACGTCGTGTCGGTCATCCCGAGCTCCTTGGCGGTGGCGTTCATCTTCTCGACGAACGCCTCCTCGGAGCCCGCGTCCCAACGCGCCAGCAGACGCGCGATGTTGTTCGCGGAGGGGATCATGACCGCGGACAGGGCCTGCTTCTGGGTGAGGAAGTCGCCGGCCTTGACGGTGTTGAGGGTGGACTCGCCCTGCTGGTCGTAGCCGCCCTCCTTCTCCGCCGTCGGGTCGATCTCGATCTTCGGGCCTTCCTCGCCCGGCTTCAGCGGGTGGTCGCGCAGGACGATGTACGCGGTCATGGTCTTGGCGACCGAGCCGATGGCGACCGGCTTCTGCTCACCGAAGTGGTCCATCGCGCCGATGCCGTCGACGCTCATCCAGCCCTGGCCCTCGTCCGGCCAGGGCAGCTTCACCTGGTCGCCGTCGAAGGTGTGGGTTTCCTTCGCGGTGAGTACCAGGGTGGGTGCGGGAAGCGGCCGCATGTTCTGCACGACCGCGAAGACGATCACCAGCAGCACGACCAGCGGCGTCCAGATCTTGACCCGCCGCACGGCCGTCCGCAGCGGGGTCTCCGGCGGTGGCGGGGTGTTGGTCAGCTCGGCCAGCAGGTCCAGCGGCGGCTTGGGCGGCAGCGGCTGCTGCCGCGTCAGCTCCGGCCCGACCTGCGGGACCGAACGGGTGGCGTCGGCGGGGGGAGTGACGGGCGACGCGGGGGCGGGCGACGCGGAGGGCGGCACCCGGAGCGCGGTGGTGACGGAGTCCCCGACCTTCGGGGCCTTGCGCACCTCGGGGTCGTCCAGGTCCTTGAGCGGCACGAACTTGCTGGTGCGCTCGGCCGCGGACTCGGGCTGGGGGTCGGTGTCCGCCGCCTCGTCGGTGGCCTTGCCGGTGCTCTTGTCGGCGTTCTCGGCCGCGTCGCCCAGCTTCAGCATGGTGGTGGGCTGATCGACGGCGGGCGCGGAGGGGCGCGGGGCCTTGAAGACGGCGGTGGGCTGATCGGTGGGGGGCGCGCCGGGGGTGGCCTCGTCGGTCTCGTCGTCGGCGGCGACGTCGTCGTCGGTCTCGTCGGCCCCGGCGGTGGACTCGGCACCGACGTCGTCGGTGTCGCTCGCCTTGTCCGCACCGGCCTCGGGGGCGGCCTTGTCGGCCTTGTCGGCCTCGGGGGCCGCGTCGGTGTCGCCGTCGCCGTCGCCGCCGTCGCCGTCGTCGCCGTCGTCATCGGCGGTGGGGGTGCCGTTTTCCTCGGCATCCGGGGCGTCAGCCATGCGGGCGACCTCGGGGGCCGTGTCGGCGTCGGCCTCCGGTGTCACCTCGGTCTCGGCCTCCGCGTCCGACTCCGACGCGTCGCCACCGTCGCCCCCGGAAGCCTCGCCTGAGCCCTCGTCAAGGCTCTCGCCGCCGTCCTGGGCGTCCTGGGCGCTCTGTTCGTCCGTGCCGTCCCTGTCGCCCCTGTCGGCGTTCTCGGCCTTCCGGGCGCTCTCCGCGCCCTTCCCCGGCCCGTCCTGCCCCGTCTGCTCCGCCTCGTCCGCCGACCGCACCCACGTGGCGGCGACGGCCCGCAGTCGCCCGTCACCATCCGTAGCGGAATCGTCACGCCCGTCGGGCGTGGCTTCCTCGACCTCGGAGCCCGACTCGGCGGAATCCGAGGCCTCTTGGTCCTTCCGGTTCTCCTCGTCCTCCGGCTCGTCGGTCTGCGCATCGCGCACCGACAACACCCGGGTGGCCGTATCGACGCCCCCTGTGGAGCCCTCGGCCGACGCGGACGACTCCGACGGCGTCGACGGTGACACCGCGTCACGGCTCACCGTCAGCCGGGGGTCCCGCTTCTCCGCGGAGCCCGCCGTCTCGTTCCTGGCCTCGGGAACCGGACCCGCGCTCCCCGGCGTCGGTTCTGCCGACGACTCGCGCTGCTTCGACCTGTCGGGGGACTCGCCCGCCACCGATGCCTCCTCCGTGCGCCACGCGTCAGCGCGTACGCCTACCGAACCGTGAATCCGCAATTCGCCCGCCCGGAACAGCGCTCAGCGGCGCTGTCCGAACCATGTACCAGTGTCCTGTGTGCGGGCGTCCCCCACGTGGTAGACGAGAACGACATACCTACCGGTTCCCTCACGAACCGGTCAGGCGCCCTCGACAGACCAATGTGAGAGGGGTCACCCTGTCATTCATCCACGCGGGGAGGCATGGATGGGCAGGAGCCGCAGAACACTTCCGGAAGAGCTTTTGCTGCTGGCATTGGACCCGGCCACGGGTACCACTGCGCAGCCGCAGTCGCTCGACCTCGGTCTGGCCGGAGCGCAGCTAGTGGAGCTGGCGCTGGCCGGACGGATAGCCCCAGACGGGGATCGTATCGCCGTGGTGGTGCCACGGCCGACTGGAGATCCGACTTTGGACTGCGCGTTGGAGTTGCTGCGAAGGCGCGGCGCTCCGGTTCGGGCCGTCCACTGGATCGGCGGGCCGCGTCTCGGGCTCCGCCAGACCTACCTCTCGCATCTGGAGCGGTGCGGCATGGTGCATGCCGTGGCCGGCCAGATGTGCGGGGTGTTGCCGACGACTCGCTACCAGGCGACGGACACCGAGATCAGCCGGGAGATCAGGGCCCGGCTGGACTCCGCGATCCGCACCGGCGTGCCGCCGGACCCGCGGACCGCGGCGCTCGCCGCACTGGCGCACGCGGTGGGTCTCGGCAAGCACCTGTACCCGGGGAACGAGGGTCGCTCCTCGCGTTCCCGGTTGCGGGACCTGATCCGGCACGACCCGATGGGCGGACTGGTGGCGCATGCCGTGATGGACGTGCAGAACGGTGTGGCGGCCCAGCCACGCCGTGGCGCGGCCCCGGCAGGCGGCCGTCAGGCCCCCACCGGCGGCCGGGGCGGACCGGAACCCGCCCGAGGGGTACCGGCCCAACCGCGCCGAGGATCCATGGCGCGCGCCGCCGCCCACTAGGCCGACGACCGGGCCCACCGGGCCCCTGGTTCGGCCACGGCGCCGCAGACCCGGTCACGGGAGCCGCTGTTCGAGCGGGGCGGAGAGAGTTCACGGCTCTCTCCGCCCCGCTCGGCATGCCGCGAACCGCTGACGTCGCTACCGGTGGGCCTCGCGACTGATCGACCTCGCAACCGACCGACGCTACCCGCCCGCACCGGTCCGTGGCGTCACCACACCGTGAACTGCCGGACAGTGGTCGCATATCCGTTGTTTCCCAGCGGTAGGAAGCACCTTGGTGGCAGTCTGCTCAACACCAGATACGCAAAGTGGCAGGTACGAGTAAGTACGAGGCACGCAGCCGGAGGTGCACGTCCCGTGGCGTCCAATGTCAATCCCACCGTCAGGCGACGCCGGCTGGGCCAGGAGCTCCGCAGGCTCCGCGAGCTCAAGGGCATGACGGCCGAGGAAGTGGCGGAGCGACTGCTGGTGTCGCAGTCGAAGATCAGCCGACTGGAGAACGGCCGGCGCAGCATCAGCCAGCGCGACGTCCGCGACCTCTGCGGCGTCTACGAGGTCGAGGACCAGCGGATCGTCGAGTCGCTGATGCAGATGGCCAAGGACTCGCGCCAGCAGGGCTGGTGGCACGCCTTCGGCGACATCCCGTACAGCGTCTACATCGGCCTGGAGACGGACGCGGAGTCGCTCAGGGTCTACGAACCGCAGATCATCACCGGCCTGTTGCAGACCCGGGCGTACGCCGAGGCGATCGTCCAGGGCGGTTCGCCCGAGTCGTCCGACCAGGAGAACGACAAGCGGGTCGAGGTGCGCCTGCGCCGCCAGGGCCGTATCACCGCCGACAAGGACCCGCTGCGGCTGTGGGTGGTCCTCGACGAGGCCTCGCTGCACCGGGTCGTCGGGAGCAGACAGGTCATGCGGGAACAGCTGGAGCACGTCATGGAGTTGTCCCAGCTGCCGCACATCACCGTGCAGGTGCTGCCGTTCGAGGTCGGCGCGCACTCCGGCATCAACGGCCAGTACTCCATCCTGGAGTTCGCGGACGCGGCCGACTCGAGCGTCGTGTACATCGAGGGCGTGACCAGCGACCTGTACCTGGAGAAGCCGCACGACGTGCAGAAGTACACCGTGATGTACGAGCACTTGAGGGCGCAGTCGCTGAACGTGGAACAGTCCCGCCGGCTCGTGGAACGCGTTGCGAAGGAGTACGCGCGCTGACCTCCCGGCGGGGAGGCCGGGATGCTACACCGCTGACACGCCTGACTGGAAGTATCTCTTGGAATATGCCACCCAGTCGAGTGAACGGCCGCGCCGGAAAAGGATGCCGACCAGTAGCGTCGATCATGCCAACCACGACCGAAGGTTGGCGCAATCCGTTCTGCGGGTACCTGCCGGAATGCGCAGCCCGGTGACAGCAACTCAGCAACTGGCTACGGAGCGAACATGGCAATTCGTCTGGGCGCCACGGAAACGTGGACGACGTCCTCCTACACCAACAACAACGGCGCGTGCGTGATGGTCAGGTCGACCACCGAGGAAGCACTGGAACTCGGGGACACCAAGATCCCCGAGGGACCGAAGCTGGCCTTCCCCACGGACGCCTGGACCGCTTTCGTGGCCTCGGTGAAGGCCTGAGAAGACCGGAACCGGACAGAGCCCACGGAGCCCTCTCGACGAGCCCGCCGTCCTTGCCGAGAGGGCTCGGCCCACCCCGCAACCCTCTCGGCACGGCGAACGACTCCCCGCGGCTCACCTCACCGCACCACGTCGGCCCGGCGAATCACCGACTCAGTGGCTCACCGCACCGGAAAAGCCACGTCACACACCGGATCCTCCGCCCCGGCGGCGTCCCAGTCCGCGAAGTACACCTCCCTGCACGGACCCGCAGCCGTCAGCCCCTCGGCCGCCAGCCACTGCTCCACCGCCTCGAACGCGGCCAGGATCTGCGGATGAGCCACCTGCGCCTTGGTGATCCGGGTGTAGGCCAACCGCTGGGCCGGTTCCACCCGCACCGCCGTCTCCCACGCCCGGCCCCGCGCCTCGGCCCAGGCCCGCGCCGCCGCCTCGTCGGCGACCGGCACGCACGCCTCGGCAGGACCGTCGCTCTCCATCGAGACCTCGGAGTGATAGGCGACGAACGGCACCCCGGCCACGCCCCCGCACTCCGAGGCACCTCGCTCCAACCGACCCAGCGCCGCCCCGATCCACGCGGGCAACTCGTCCGCCAGAGTGTGCCGCGTCTCGGTGATCAGCACCTGCCGGGGCACGTCCACCGTCTCGACCGCGAACTTCCCGTACATCTCGGAACTCCTCCCAGAGAGCCGTCCACGGAGGAACGCGGCGAGTGTCCGCTGCCCGGCGATCCGCGCCTCGACGTCCGCCCAGTAGGCGGTGAGCCGGTCGGCCGCGGCCGCACCGTCGTCCGCGTCGAGAACCTCGGCGATCCGGGCGAGCGGCATGTCCAGCTGCCGCAACAGTGCCACCGTACGGGCCCGCTCGACCTGACCCGTCCGGTAGTACCGGTAACCGGTGACCTCGTCGACCCGCGCCGGCGCCAGCAGCCCCAGCCGGTCGTACAACCGCAACGCCTTGGCCGACAGCCGCGCCCGCGCCGCGAACGCGCCGATGCCGAGCAGTTCCCCGCTCTCCGAGTTCACCTCTGCGTCCACCGCGCCATCCTCCGTCGCCGGGCGGTCCGTCCGCCCGACGACACGAACGCTGGACCCTGCCCCAGGGGCAGGGTCAACGCGGCCACCGGAACCGGACGCCGAGGCGGCAGCCGCTAACCGAGCGCGCTCTCGACCGCCGCCACGACCTCCGCCGCCTCCGGCTCGGTCTGCGGCGAGAACCGGGCGACGACCTTGCCGTCCCGCCCGATCAGGAACTTCTCGAAGTTCCAGCGGATGTCCCCGCTGTGCCCCTCGGAGTCGGCGAAGCCGACCAGCCGCTCGTACAGCGGGTGCCGCCCCTCCCCGTTGACCTCGACCTTCTCGGTCATCGGGAAGGTCACGCCGTAGGTCGCGGAGCAGAACTCGGCGATCTCCTCCGAGGTGCCCGGCTCCTGCCCCATGAACTGGTTGCAGGGCACCCCGAGCACGGTGAAGCCCCGCGCCGCGTACTTCTCGTGCAGCAGCTCCAGCCCGGCGTACTGCGGCGTCAGCCCGCACTTGGAGGCCACGTTCACCACCAGCACGACCTGCCCCGCATACCGCCCCAGTCCGGCGGGCCCGCCGCTCAGAGCACCGATCTCGACATCGAGGGGAGAGGAACCGTTGGTCTCTACAGTCGTCATACCGGGATGCTAACTCCGCCCGGCACGGGACATCCCCGTGCCCGCCTCCACGAGCACCTCACCGGCCGCCGTCCGTACGTACAACACGGACCGCCCCGCCCGGCCCCACCGCTCCACCAGCCCCGCGTCCAGCAGCACCCGCAGATGGCGGCCGACCGACCCCAGCCCCTGACCGGTCACGGCGACGAGCTGGCTCGTACTCATCGGGGAACCGAGCAGCACCAGCACCCGGGCCCGCGCGCCCCCGAGCAGCGCCCCCAGACTCACCGGCACCGCCCGCCCACCCCCGTCGGCGAGCGCACCCGTGCACGGGTACACCAGGGCGTACCGGTCCGTCCCCTCCCACGACACCCAGCCCACACGCTGCGGCGTCACCGGTACGAACACCAACTCGGCCCCGGAGATCTCCCGGGGCGGGTACTCGTGCAGGTTGACCTGGAGCCGGCTCTCCCCGAGCCACCGCGTCCCCGGCCGCAGGGCGTCCAGCGCGGCAGCCCAGCCGACCCGCCCCACCTGTGCCACCCGCGCCACCACATCGGCCTCGAGCACCCGTCGGCGCCGGGCCCAGTAGGGGCGCACGGTCTCCTCCCAGACCCACGTGAGCAGGTCCGCGGCGCGTTCCGGCAGGTCGTCGCGCTCCAGCAGCGGAGGGAGCGGACCGCGCAGGGACAGACCGAGATGCTCCCGCGCGACCGTGGGCGAGACCGCGCGCACCCGCGCGACCTCCTCCTCGAAGGTCTCCCCACCCCTCGGAGTCGGCGTCAGGAAATCGGCGATCCACTCCACCCCGAGCCTGGACGGGACGAGCAGCGCGGTGACCGGGTCGCGGGCCAACCGCGCTCGGTAGGCGGGCAGATGAGCATCGAGCCACTGCCGCTCACCGGGATGCGCGGCATTGGTGGCATGCAGCAGCCGCAGACTCGCGAAGGTCTCGGCGCACGGCGACAGCACGAACCGGCTCGCGGCCAGCGTGTCCGCACTGACCTGCCACCACCCCACCCCAAGTTCTCCTTCCCAGAGCAGAGTTGCTTTCGCGCACCGGCGAAACGATAACGCCGCGCACCGCCCCTCCCCAGACTTCCGCGCATGCGCAGCTACAGGGACCTCTTCCGCACCCCGGAGTTCACCCCGCTCTTCCTCACAGCCGCCGCCCAGACGGTCGCCCGGACGACGAGCGGCCTCGCCCTGGCCACCCTGGTCTACCGCGAGACCGCCTCACCCCTGCTGTCCGCACTGGCCATGTTCGGCCCGTCCCTCGCCCACGTCCTCGGCGCGACACTCCTCATGTCCGCCGCGGACCGTCTGCCACCCCGCGCCGCGGTGACCGGTCTGGCACTGCTCCACGCGACCGGTACGGCCGTCATGGCCCTGCCCGCCCTGCCGATCGCGGCGCTGTTCGCGGTCCTCCTCGTCAAGGGACTGGCGGAGTCGGTCGGCGGGGGAGTCCGCTGGGGCCTCCTCAACGAGATCCTCCCCCAGGGCGGCTACCTTCTGGGCCGCTCGCTCTTCAACATGATGAGCGGAATCATGCAGATCGCGGGCTACGCGGCGGGTGGCGTCCTGGTGGCCGTCCTCTCCCCGCACCTGTCACTGCTCCTGGCGGCGACCCTGCACGCCACGGCCGCCGCAACCGCCCGCCTGACCCTGACCCGCCGTCCCCCGCGCGCCTCCGGCCGCCCCTCCGTACGAGCCACCTGGCGCGCGAACGCCGCCCTCTGGTCGTCCCCACCCCGCCGCCACGTCTACCTGGCGCTGTGGATCCCCAACGGCCTGATCGTCGGCTGCGAATCCCTCTACGTCCCCTACGCCCCCGAGGCCGCCGGCACCCTCTTCGCCTGCGCCGCCTTCGGCATGCTGGCCGGCGACATCACCGTCGGCCGTCTGATCCCGCCCAGCCGCAGAACCCGCCTGGGCACCCCACTCCTCCTGCTCCTGGCCACCCCGTACCTGCTCTTCGCCCTCCGCCCGCCTCTTCCCATGGCCGCCGCCCTGGTCGCCGTGGCCTCGGTCGGCTTCGGAGCGAGCCTGGTCCACCAGGAGCGCCTGACGGCCCTCACCCCGCCCCACCTCTCCGGCCATGCCCTCGGCCTCCACTCCTCGGGCATGCTCACCCTCCAGGGCCTCTCCGCCACCCTGTCCGGCACCCTGGCCCAACTGACCACCCCGGCAACCACCATGACAGCCCTCGCGGCGACGTCCCTGACGGTGACTACGGTCCTGGCAACGGCGTCAAGCCGCCACAACAAGCGACACGCATCGGCGGAGAGGCCGGCACCCCCAACCCCCACTACCGGGTCGCGAGCCCCAGCCGCCCACGAAAACAAAGGCAACGATCACACCTGATCGCTGTGTTTCTCCTTCTTCTCCAGGCTCCTCGCCATCCACGCCCGACAAGCCCAGCGGGCAAGGGCCCCCACGGCCAGGGAGACGAGGAGGGCGCCCCAGTCGATGACATGCGGCAACCCGGGGAAGAACGCGAAGAAGGCGAGAGCCGCGACAAGCCCCGCAACGAACGACACGATCCCGGCCCGGCGTCGGCGCTCCGCACACCCCGAGCCCGTATCTGGCCCATGCTGCTCGGTCATGAACATCTCACTTCGTGATGTGGTGGCACTGGCTTACCCGCCGCACCCCGTTGACATAGAGGTGGGCGCACGCCTTGCCGTAATGCGACAGACGCTGTGGAGAGTTGTTGCGCATGGGGTCGATCTTGCATTCGCTGTGCGTTCTGCCGCGGGACGTCCGGTAGGTCTTGTTGTTCGTGTCGGCGTAGGTGAAGTCGATGCGCCAGTTGCAGAAGCCGCTGCTGAGTGCGCCCACGAAGGCACAGTCGACACCGGCGTTCTGGTAGGTGATCTTCTTGCCGCTCCCGCGGACGGCGTGCGTGAACATGCACCCGGTCGGGATCTTCATCGTCACGCCACCGACGTTGTACTCGAAGGTGCGGACCGGTGCCGACCCAATCGCGCCGGCATGTGCCGCGGATGGCGTCATGGCGACGAGGGCGCTCGCCGCAGCGAGTGCGGTGGCCAAGCGTACGACACGCGACCGCATCAAGGTGATCTCCTCCTGGTTGTTCCTGGCGAACGTCGGGAACAACCAGGAATTGGCCCTTCCGGTTGTCTGCTGCCGGGCGGTTTCACCATGAAAGGTGATCACGTGATTGCTGTGCTGACCTGCAGAAACGTTACCTGGGATCGCTAGTGCCGGCCGTCGGCTCTGAGGGCGAGAAACAGGTGGGGGCCGACCCGCGTGTCGGCCCCCACCTGCCTTCCTGTTCTCGACTAAGGCTTGCGCCCCACCCCGCAGAAGGCGTCCACGTCCTTCGCCTCGTCCTCGTCCGGCGCGTCGGTATCCGGTCGCCATTCCGGGACCCGGACGACCCCCGGCTCCAGCAGCTCCAGGCCGTCGAAGAACCCGGCGATCTCCTCGACCTCACGGACGTAGTACGGCACGGCGCCGCTCGCGTTGTAGGCGTTCGAGGCCGCGATCATGCCCTCGCTCGTGGCCGTGCTGTCGCTGATCACCAGGTAACTCCCCGAGGGGAGCCCCGCCATGAGCCGGCGCACCAGATCACGCGCCTGCTCGTAGTCGGCGACGTGGCCGAGCGTGTTGAGGATCATCAGCGCGACGGGCTGGGACATGTCCAGCGTCCCGGCGGCGGCCCGCAGGACGGACTCCGGGTCGTAGAGATCGGCGTCCAGGTAGTCGGTCCGGCCCTCGGGGGTGCTGGTCAGCAGGGCGTTGGCGTGGGTCAGCACGATCGGATCGTTGTCGACGTACACGATCCGTGCGTCCGGAGCGACGCGCTGCGCCACCTGGTGCGTGTTGTCGGCGGTCGGCAGTCCCGTACCGATGTCCAGAAACTGCCGTATCCCCTGCTGCCCGGCCAGATGGCCGACGGCCCGCCCGAGGAACCGTCGACTGGTCTGGGCCACGTCGACCAGCCCGGGGAAGATGCCCTTGATCTGGTCCCCGATCTCCCGGTCGACCTTGTAGTTGTCCTTGCCCCCGACGAAGTAGTTCCAGAACCGCGCCGAGTGCGGCTTCGTCGTATCGATGCGGGCACGTGTCTCGAAACCGGCACTGTCCGGGGTGGTGTCCTTCGACACGGCTGAGCCTCCTGTGATGAGCGCGATCAGTGCGCCCAACGTAGGCGAGCGTGACCGAATCTCACCCTGGTTGACGTCAAATCCAGTGAGTGAAGCACCTGTTCCAGCCACTTCGCCTCGCAGTAGAGCGCCTGTTGCTACACCGGAGGCCCCGGTTGGACCTTCAGGCCGTCGACGAAGGCGGCGAACACCGGAGAGGAGACGGAGAGAGCGGCACGGGCCGGGTACTTCGAGTCGCGGATGGCTATGCGGGCGTCGTCAGCCTCCGAGATCTCCACGCAGTCGTTGCCTTCACCGCCCCCTGAGAAGGAGGACTTGCGCCAGCGAGTAGAGGGGTGGGCGGTCATCGGGTTCCTCACAACTCCTTGGTCAACTCATGGATGAGGTCACGTGACTGATCTGAGGATCGGGGCGTGGGACGCGGACCCGTCCCCGCCGGAGCCGCCGCGCCCCTTCGCCCCGGAACTGGAGGGAGAGGACGGGCGGGGCCTGGCGCTGGTGCGGGCCTGCGCCGACGTGTGGGGCTGGCAGCCGCTGGCCAGGGAGGGGAACAGGGGGAAGTACGTATGGTGCGAGCTGGGCGCCGCTGGGTGACCGAGCACCTCGCGCGCAGGCCCCGTCCTTCAAGGCGGGGTCAGTGGTCGGGGCGCCTGGGGTGACCCGAGTGCTGACCGATCTCGGCATGCCCGGCGCTCCGCCGGAGCGCACTCGAGCATGTGCGCGTGAAGCCCCGGGAGCGTGCTCTCGCGTCACGGCAACGAGCGTGTGAGCCAGACCACTTCACCGTTGTCTTCCGTGGAAACGTGATCCCGCTCGAACCCGAGCTTCTCAAGGACACGGAGCGATGGTGTGTTCCATGCGCCGACGGTCGACCAGAGCCGCTTCCGCCCGGTCGCGACAGCGGCATCGAGCACCGCCCTGGCCGCCTCGGTGGCGTAGCCACGCCCATGCGCGCGCTGGAACAGCTCATACGCGATTTCAGGCTCCTCCAGGGTGGAGCGGCCGATGATCAGCCCGCAGTAGCCGATGAAGTCGCCTTCGTCACGGCGCTGGATGGGCAACAGGGCGATCCCCGTAGTCGCCGTCGCGGTGAGCAGCTCCGCGATGGACGTCCGGATGTGCTCAACCGTGGGGGTCCCCTTGCCGCGTTCGGAGAGGAGGGCGCAGAACTCGGCGGCGTCCGACTCGGCCCACGGCCGCAGGATCAGCCGCTCGGTCTCAAGGTGGAACGGCATCGTCTCGTACGTGGTCATGCCCCCACTCTGTCCCACGGATCATCACGAACGAGCCATGCTCGTGACCTGTGGATCGGCTCGGAGAGGTGCGTGAAAGGCGTACCTTCCCGAGTGATCGACTCATGGTCACCGAGTAAGTGGGCCTCTGACAACTCCGACGGCAGGGAGCGTTTCTTCCGATGACCACACAGCCCGCACGCCCTGAGCGCAGCGGTCCTGAGACCGCCTCGGTCATGGATGTCTCGCCGTTCAAGCCTTCTCTCGTCAAAGCGGTGTTCAGGGACGTGACCCCGATGCACGTCTCTCGGTCGGCCGCGTGGGCCGCCGCGTCGGTGACGCGGACAGTGCTGACGGAGATCATCGATGGCGCGAGGAGAGCGGCGGCGGAGGAGGCCCGGAAGAAGCTGATTCCCAGGGACCTTCTCTCGGCGATCGACCGGAACATCGAGCTCCAGGTGGGGGACAAGTGGTACGACCACAGCCCGACGTTTCGAGGCCTGACCGGTGTCCTGTACGACGCCGAGGGTGTCATCGTGCCTTCTCGTAAGCGCAGCAGGTCGCGCAAACCGAGTGCTGTGGTCGGCGCCCACAGGTTCGAGGCCGGGGTCAAGAAGCTGCTGCGGAGCCAGGGGGCGACGGCCGTCCCGGCGATGGTCCGCGACCTGGACGGAATCGCGAGCGTGTTCCTGACGGACCTCGCCCGGGACGCGGCCATGGTCGTCCGCGAGGGCGGGGTCAAACGTTTCGGTACGGTCACCCTGGCGATGTCGGGCGAACCGACCCCACCCCCGTTGCTCGAGGATTCCCTCCGGGCCCTGTCCACCCGCAGCGGGGACGGGCGGACCATCGGCAGGGATGACATCCTGGCCGCCACCACGATTCAGTTGTTCGGCGGCAACCTCAGACAGCGAGCCCTCACCGAAGCACGCGAGGCGACACAGAACACTTCGGCCGGCTGAGCGGGTGCGACCGACATCGCCGCCTGCACCCTCATCTGCTACCGCAGACTCGCCAAAGGAGACGGCCTCTGAGCCCGCGTTGGCGCGTGGGTCGGGAAGGTGTGCCCGGGCTGAGCGGCGTCCGGCCTGCGTCGGCGGTCTATGCGGGCAAGGGCCGGTCGTCGACGACGTTCTTCATGACGAGGGTGGAGGTCAGGCGCTGCACTCCGGGCAGGCGGGCGAGTTGCTGGTCGTAGAGCTGCTGGTAGGCGGTGAGGTCGGTGGTGGCGACCCGCAGGAGGTAGTCGGGTTCGCCGAAGAGCCGTTGGGCCTGGAGGACGTGCGGGATGGCGCTCACCGCTTCTTCGAAGGAGGTGACGGTGTCGGGATCCTCCCAGCGCAGCGTGGCGAAGACGAGGGTTTCGAAGTGGAGGCCGACGGCGGCGGGGTCGACGACGGCGCGGTAGCCGCGGATCGCACCTTCGCGTTCGAGGTCGCGCAGGCGGCGGTGGCAGGGCGAGACGCTCAGCTGCACACGTGCGGCGAGTTCGGTGACCGTGAGACGGCCGTCCATCTGCAGCTCAGCAAGAATCTTCCGATCTAGAGCGTCCATGAAGAAGATTCTCCTCCAGCGGGCGAGATCCTGGGGTAAAGGCAGGAACACTTTCGGATCTGTCCGGCCTAGCCTCCCTTGCGTAGCCGGGTACGTGAGAGGGACGGATTCATGGACGCGACCACGCTGGCGGCTTTTCTGGCGGTGGACCTCCTGCTGGTGTTCACCCCGGGGGCGGACTGGGCCTTCACGATCTCGGCGGGCCTGCGGGAGCGCTCGGTCCTCCCGGCCGTGACCGGGCTGATCGCCGGGTACGCGGGCTACACGATCCTGGCCGTCGCGGGCCTGGTCGTGATCGTGGCGAGCTCGCCGGTCGTGCTCACCGCGTTGACCGTCGCCGGAGCCGGCTACCTGGTCTGGCTGGGCTGGCACGTGCTGCGCCGGCCGGCCGCCCTGGCGGCCTCCGAGGAGACGGCCGGTGCCTCCCGGAGACAGGTGATGCTCAAGGGTGCCGGGATCAGCGGCCTGAACCCCAAGGCGCTGCTGCTGTACTTCTCGCTGTTCCCGCAGTTCATCGACACCACCGGCGGCTGGCCCGTCGCCGCGCAGACCGGTCTGTTCGGCACCCTGCACATGACCGCCTGCGCGCTGGTGTACCTCACGGTCGGCGTCCTCGCCCGCACCGTTCTGAAGACCCGGCCCTCCGCGGCCCGGGCGGTCACCCGCGCCTCGGGCGCCACCATGATCGTCATCGGTGTCGTCCTGCTCGCGGAACGCCTGGCCGCCTGACCGGACCCGCCCCACTGCACACCGGCACGGAGGAGAACACGGGCGATGACCCGCCTCGGCGCACCGATCGGTGGCGCCCTCACGGCAGGTCGGTGCGACCCAGCCAGGCCGGCTTGACCGGTACCCCGTCCGCGTACCGCTCGACCCGCTGTTCCGCGGGCTCGGGCGCCGCGGCGACGGGAGCACTCGGCGCCTCCACCACAGGTTCCGGCACAGACTCCACAGCAGGCTCCGGCACGGTTTCCGGCACCGGTTCCGGGGCGGGGGGCGCGGCGGAGTCCTCGAGCAGTTCCGCCACCGTGAACCGGGTGACGAACGACTGCCACGCCCCGTCCACGACGAGCAGGAACCCGTCGTCCTGCCGCAGGAGTCGGCGGCGCTTGGGGTTTCTGGGGTGCGCGGGTGAGTGGTTCCGCGCCCGCCGCTCCAGCTCCGCGAGTGCCTCCTCGCGCTCTCCGGTGACGTGAGCGAGCACGTATGCCTCGGTGTGCTTGCGTTCTCCGACACCCATGGTCGTCTCGATGACCAGGCCCCAGGTCGTCATGTCCTTCGCCCCTCGTCCACCTTGTCCCCGCCGCCGAACCGACACGGCCGTTCGACGGCGGAACTATTCCACGTCGACGCCGTAGTCCCGGACCAGTTCCTCCAGGCCGCCCCGGTATCCCCTGCCTCCGGTGACGAAGTCCCAGTCGCCGTTCGCGCGGCGGCGGAAGGACCCCAGCACGAGGGCGGTCTCGTCCGGGCGGCCGTCGGAGACCGGCAACTGGTCGAGCGGGGAGCCCTCGGGGTCCAGCAGCCGGATGCCGGCGTCGGTGAACCCGGACAGGTCGGCCCCGGGGTTGGCGACGGGGTCGACCGCGGCGATGACGACGAGACGGTCGGCGCGTGCCGGCAGGGCGTCGAAGGAGACCTGGACGGCGGCTCTGTCCGGCGCGACGGGGACGAGCGTGCGCACCGTGCCGTCGGGTGTGCGCGGGTTGTTGTAGAAGACGAAGTGATCGTCGTCCAGGACCCGATTGCCGTGGCAGACGAGCGCGCACACGTCCAGGGCGACGTTGCCCGACCAGTACATGCCCAACACGTTGTGGTCGTCCGTGCCGGTGGCGCTGCCGGTGTCACCGCCGGTCTCGCTGTCCGGTGCCGTCCGCCGGTCGGGCACCGGGCGTTCGCCGCCGCCGAGGCGCCCGCGCAGCCCGTGGCGGTGCAGCAGGTCGACCAGTTCGGAGCCCGCCACCAGTTCCAGGGGCTTGCCGTTGGCGAAGGTGTGCGAGCCGGGGCCGAACGCGGAGGTCGTGACCAGGACACCCTTGTTGGCTCCGGCGTCCTGGACGGTTCCGTACAAGTCACGGACGGCGGTCGGGGGGACGGTGTTGCGGTAGCGCTTGACCTGCACGACGATCTTGCCGCCGCGAATCGGGGCCGGGTCCAGCGCGTCGACGTCGACACCGCCGTCGTTCGAGCGCTGGGTGGTCACGGCCTGCATGCCCATGGCCCGGAACAGGTCGGCGACCAGCGTTTCGAAGGCGACGGGGTCCATCTCGTACAGATCCGGCTCTTCGCCGTCCCCATGGGTGACGACGCCGTTGCCGACGTCTTCGGGAAGCCGGCCGGGCCGCACGGGCGCGTACTGGTCGGGGCGCGAGGACAACTGCCCCCGGAGGCCGTCCACCAGGCAGTCGACCGCGTTCACCTGTTCCAGGTGCAGCGCGGAGAACGTCGAACGCGAAGCCATGACGGTGCCGAGGAACATGGGCGCCCGTCTGCCGGTCACCGGGTCGTGATCGTCCACGAACCCGTTCAGCGCGACCGATTCCAGCGCGCCGAACTCGTCGGCTGCGAACAGATCTCGCAGAACCAGTAGGAGGCACTGCGCGAGTACGTCCCGGTACAGGGTGCGGCGTTGCGTGACAGGTCGGGGTGACTCCTTCACCTGATCGGCGTTGATCATGTAGCGCGCCGACTTCGCCTCCGGGACGACGTCGTACTTGGGCAGCTCCCAGTTCAGTACCAACTGGCGCGCCCCCGAGTCGTACGCCGCGGACAGCCGACGGGGCAGGTCCTCCGGCCAACCGGTCGAGGCGTAGAGGGCGGCGGAGAAGTACTCCACCGCGGCCTCGGGATCTCCGTTGCGAAGCCCGGTCGCCATCTCCGCGATGCCGGCGTTGTGCCGGCGGATCTCGGCCAACTGGGCCTCGGCCCACTGCTGGTACTGCGCCTGGTAGGCGGCCAACTGGTGCCGGCGCTGCGCTTCGGCGGCCTGCGTGGCCTGCCAGTCGCGCTCGAACCTGGAGCGGGCCTCCGCCTGTGCCTGCGCTCGCCGTGCGGCGGTCCAGCCGCTCTGCTGCGGCTGGTACTGATGCTGGTTCGGGTCCGGCATGGGGATGGGGCGCGCGAGCTGTCCCGGGGAGAACGCCTCGACCTGCTCCGGCCGGGCGAGCGCGTCAGCCCGGAACGCCGGAGCCCGGCACCCCGTCGTCAACAGGCCCTGCAACGCCTCGACCTGCGCGTCGAGTTCCTGCGTACGCCGCCGGGCCTCCGCCTCACGCTGCTCCCGGTACGCCGCTCTCTGCTCGCGGTAGCTGCGCGTGATCTCCCTCTGATGGGCGCGCTGTTGCCGCTCCTGCTCCCGCTGGAACCTGGCTCGCGCCTCCTGTTGACGTTGCTGTTGGCGCTGTGCCTCGGCCCAGACAGCGACCAACCCATTGGAGCGACGGCTCATGCTCGACAGGCCCTCCCCACCGGCGACCCGGCATGTGCGCACCAGGTTCCGCCCCCGTAACCAGCAGTGATGGAAAGATTTTAGTCGGCAACCAACCGCGCGCCCACACACTTGCTTCAGGCTGCCTCCACTTCATCTCCACCAGCTTGTCGCGCCTGCGTTCGCGACGGCGGTGGCGGCCGGTACCGCGGCGTCGCCCTGTCGTCGCCCGCGCTCAGAGGCGTCAACTCGAACCTGTGTCAGGGGTCTTGTGTCCCCGTGTGACGTGTGGCACAGTCCAGCGCCACCGAGTGTCAAAAAATGACATCCAGTGCCACGCGTTCCGGGAGACCCGTTGTGAACCAGCAGCGAACCGTGCAGGACGGCACCGACGCCCTGCACGCCACGGCGAGCCGCAAAGCGGCCTTCCGTCTCTTGCCGATCCTGTGCCTCACGTACTTCATGGCGTTCGTGGACCGCACCAACGTCGGTATGGCCAAGACGTCACTCGAAGCCGACGTGGGCATCAGCGCCGCGGCGTACGGCGTCGGCGCCGGGATCTTCTTCCTGAGCTACGCGCTCCTGGAGGTGCCCAGCAACCTGATCATGTACCGCGTCGGACCGCGGCGCTGGATCACCCGGATCGCCGTGACCTGGGGACTGCTCTGCTCCTGCATGATGTTCGTGCAGGACGAACTGTCCTTCTACGTCGTCCGGTTCCTGCTCGGCGCGGCCGAGGCCGGCCTGTACCCGGCGCTCATGTACACCGTCACGATCTGGTTCTCGCAGAAGCAGCGGGTGACCGTGGTCGGGATCCTCTACCTCGCCGTGTGTGCCGGTTTCGCGCTCGGAGCTCCCCTCGGCGGCGCTCTCATGGAGCTCCACGGAGCGGGCGGACTGTACGGCTGGCAGTGGATGTTCCTCGTCGAGGGCCTGCTCACCGTGGTCGTCGCCTACTTCGTGTGGCGCCTCGTCCCCGATCGGCCACAGGACGCGAAGTGGCTGACGGCGCAGGAGGCCGCGGTGCTGAACGACCGCGCGGTCGTGCGGACCGCTCCGGGGCACGGCACCCTGAAGGGCAACGTCAGGATCGCCTTCGCCCGGCCGTTCATCATCGCCCTGTCCCTGATCTACTTCGCGAACCAGGTCAGCAGCGTGGCGATCCAGTACAACTTCCCGTCCATCGTCGAAAGCCTCGACGTCGAAGGGTCCTTCCTGATCGGTGTCGTGAGCGGCAGCGCCGGCATCGCCTCGTTCGTCGGCGTGCTCGTGATCCCGTGGATCCAGCGCCGCGTGCGGAACGAGGTCCGGGTCGTGACGTACGTGACGCTCGCCACGGTCCCGGTGGCGATCGCGTACAGCGTCTCCGACGGTGCCGTCCTGCGCATTCTGCTGATCGACGCCGCGATGCTGCTGCTGGTCGGCATCCTCCCGCTCTACTGGTCGGTCGCGATGGCGAGGATGTCCGGGCTGATGGCCGCGGCCGGGCTCGCGTTCATCAACACGGTCGGGCTGCTCGGCGGGTTCGTCGGCCCCTACCTGTACGGACTCGCCGAGGGCCGGGGAAGCGACTCCGCCGGGCACGCCGTGCTCGTGGGCGCCGCCGTCCTCGGTGTGCTGCTCCTGCCGGTGCTGCATCGAACGGTGCGTTCCGAGGACCGACGGGCCGGCCGGGATGCCGACCTGGGCTCTCCGGCCGGTGCGGAAGCGGAAGAGGTGAGGTGACCACGCGGGACCGTGCCGTCGCCGCCCGGGCCGGCCTGTCCGGCGGGTGGGCGGCGCCGACCGCACGCGGGGGGAGGCCGGCCCGGCCTCCCCCCGCGGCCGCAGTCATAGACTCACGGACTCACGACGACTTCGCGCGAAGACGTCGAGGAGGGGAAGAGGGGAGGAGCCGTGGTCGAACGGGGGCTGGAGACGAAGTACCGCATCGCGGAGACGGCGATGGCGCTGTTCCTGGAGCAGGGCTACGAGAGCGTCACCGTGGAGGCCGTCGCGGACGCGTCGCAGGTGTCACGGCGTACGGTGTTCCGGCACTTCGACGGCAAGGACGAGCTGGCGTTCCCCGATCACTCCGCGCGGCTGGAACTGCTGGCGCGCCACCTGGTGAAGCCGACCGGGGGGCGGTCGCCGGTGGACGTCGTCGTCGCGGCCACCGAGGTGGTGATGCTCGACTTCCTGAGCAGGCCCGAACTGGTGCTCCAGCGCTACCGGCTGACCCGGGTCGTGCCCGAGTTGCGCAGGCGTGAGGTGCTCGAGAACGAGCGCTACGTCGCCCTGACGCGGGCGTATCTGCGTGACCGACTGCCCCCGGACGGCCCGGCGTTCCTGCCGGTGGCGCTCTCCGCGCTGATCGACGCGATGCACCGGTCGGCGCTCGGCAACTTCGCCCGCAGCGGTGGGACGACGGACGCGTCCGCCGAACTCAAGGACGGCATGGAGTGGATCCGCCGGACCCTGGCCGAGGAACCGGCCGCGGGCAGTCCCCTGCTGTTCGCCGTGCTGCCGGACACGGCGGCCGCGCGGCACGCGCTGTCGACGCTGCGCGGCGAGGCCAAGGACCTGCTCTGAACCCGGTGCGTCAGCCGCAGCCGATCCCGGCCCTGCCGGACCGCATGCCCGGGGACGCCGCCGGTGCCGTCGACGTGAGCAGTCGCGTGCCGGCGAGCGCGGTCACGGTGGCCGGGACGTCGGCCGGGCGTACGCACACCGAGGCCGTGCCGTGGCCCGCCGCGCTACGCGCTCCAGGCCGGCTTCTCCGTCGTGGAACGCCGAGCTTTCGGCTCACTCCCCGGGGGCCGTGGTGAGGGGGAATCCCCCGTTGCCGCCGCCCCGCATGTCCTCCATGTCGAACGGGTCCGCGTCGGCCCGGACGGCATGGATGCTGAGCCGCCCACTGCCCGCGGGGGCGTCCTCGGCGGCGCTGATCCGGTACTCCACGATGCGGGTGCCGTCGGCGGGCAGGTCCCGTGCACCGGACGCGCCGGTCAACGGCTGGTAGTCGTTGGCCACAACCAGCTCGACGGGACGCCAGTCGCCGTCGGGGGCCTCGCGCCGTTCCACCGTCAGCTTGGGCGGCCGCTCGCCCGCGTAGTTCCACTCGACCTGCGCGGAGAGCGCGATGCCGGGGAGTGCCTCGCCGGTGGTGTTGCAGAGCTTGACGAGGACGGTCTGCGGTTCGCCGCCGGGGTGGACGGTGATGCCCTCGCGCGGGCCGGCGGCCATGGTGATCAGGTAGCCGGCGTTCTTTTCGTCATCGGTCAGCTCGGGGCAGGGCTCGGCCTGGAAGTCCGCGAAGCCCGGGTTCGGTGAGCTCTTCACGGCTGCCGGAGCACCGGGCGTCCGCGTCGCCGAAGCCGAAGCGCCGGGCGAGGAGTCGCCCGTGACGCCGTCCGCCGGGGCCGACGGCCCGGCGCAGGCGGTGGTGAAGAGCATCACCGCCCCTGCGGCCGCGGCGGCGGAACCGGCCCAGCGTCTGTCTGCGCGCACGGATGCTCCTTCTCGTGGATCACTGTTCGATGATCACGACGCCCGAAGCCCGCTCACGGTTGCGCCGCGACCGTGGTGGCGCGTCGTCAGCAATCGGTGCCCGCGTCCACGACCGGGAAGGACGTCTCCCGCACCGTGCTGTTCCGTCACCACCGGCCCACGCTAGTCCGCCTTGATCTTCTTCATGGTGAGGTGGGACTCGAGGCGGAGGACGGCGGGCAGGACGGTGAGTCTGCCGGTCAGGAAGGCTTCGTAGGCGGCGTGGTCGGCGACGGCGACGCGGAGGAAGTAGTCGGGGCGGCCGTACATCCGCCGGAACTCGACGACCTCCTCGTAGGAGGCCACGGTGTTCTCGAACTCCTCGACGGTCTTGCGGTCGTTGGCGTAGATCTCGACGTCGATGAGGACCTCCAGCTCGCGTCCCATCGCTCCGGGACTGACGACGGCCCGGTAGCCGGTGATGACGCCGGCCTCCTCCAGACGCTTGACCCGGCGCAGGCACGGGGGCGGGGTCAGGCCCACCCGCTTGGCCAGCTCGACGTTGGACAGCCGACCTCCCGGCGCAGGTGAAACAAAATTTCGCGATCGGTCGCATCGAGGCCGCTTGCATTGCTCATACGGCGATCGTACGACCCGGACCGGTAACCATATGAGGTGGGATTCTCACTAAAATGTCGGTATGCGAACAAGTTCCACCGTCGCCGACCGGACCGGGTCCGCGTCCGTCCCCGGGCCCGTGTCGGCGTCCGTTCCCGCCTCCGTTCCTCCACCGCGCGAGCGGTCCGAGGCGCGGGCCGCCTTCCAGGACTGCGCGTCCGTGGGCATGGGAATGTTCCCGCTCGGTCTCGCCTTCGGAGCGCTGGTCGTCCAGTCGGGACTCGACTGGTGGTGGGCGGGGCTGTCCGCCGCCCTGATCTACGGCGGCTCGTTCGAGTTCCTGCTCATCGGCATGGTCGCCGCCGCAGCGCCGCTGACGTCCGTCGCCGTGGCCGCCTCCCTGGTCCAGGCACGGCACGTCTTCTACGCCCTGTCCTTCCCCCTGCACCGGGTGCGGGGCCGCCTCGCCAAGACGTACAGCACCTTTTCGCTCACCGACGAGGCGTACGCCCTGACCGCCACCGAGCAGGCCCGCACCTGGTCCGGCCGGCGCATCCTGTGGCTGCAGTTCTTCATGCACCTGTACTGGGCCGGCAGCGCGACGGTCGGGGCCCTGCTCGGCTCCCTCGTCCCGGACGGCGTCACCGGCCTGGACTTCGCACTGACCGCCCTGTTCGCCGTCCTCGCCCTCGACGCCATCCGCGACCTGCGCGGCGACCTGCCCACCCCGGTGCTCGCCCTCGCCTGTGCCCTGGCCGCCCGGTTGTTCTTCCCGGGCCAGATGCTCCTGGCCGCCTTCGCCCTGTTCACCGCCGGTCTCCTGGCCCGCCACTTCGCCACCGGCAGGAAGCCCGCCCATGCCTGACGCCCTTCCCCAAGCTCTCGACTCCGCTCGGGCAGGGGAGATCCCGTTCGCCGTCGCGGCGATCCTGGTCGCCGCCGCCGTCACCTGGGCCCTGCGCGCCCTGCCCTTCGCCGTCCTCGCCCCGCTGCGGGCCAGCGCCACCGTGCAGTACCTCAGCACCCGCATGCCCGCCGGGATCATGGTGATCCTGGTCGTCTACTGCCTGCGCGACCTCCCGGTCACCGAGTCCCGCGCCCTGGCCCCCCTGGCCGCCCTGGCCGTCACCGTCGGCCTGCACCTGTGGCGCCGCACCGCCCTGCTGAGTATCCTCGCCGGCACCGCCGTACACGTGACCCTGGCCAGCACGGCCTTCGTACCAGGAGGCTGAGATGGCCGAGACGACGCCGGTCGACACGACGGTGGCCGAGGTGATGGCCGAACTGGCCGAACTCGAGGACCCGAAGGCACGCCGGGTGAACGAGAAACACGGTGACGATCACGGTGTGAACCTCAGCAGGCTGCGCGCGCTCGCGAAGCGGCTGAAGACGCAGCAGGAACTCGCGTGCCGGCTCTGGGCGACGGATGACACCGCGGCGAGACTGCTGGCGATCCTGGTCTGCCGCCCGAAGGCGTTCGAGCGCGACGAACTGGACGTCATGCTGCGCGAGGCACGCGCGCCCAAGGTGCACGACTGGCTCGTGAACCACGTGGTGAAGAAGAACCCGCACTCCGAGGAGCTGCGCCTGGCCTGGTCCGCCGATCCGGATCCGGTGGTCGCGAGCGCCGGCTGGGCGCTGACCACCGAACGCGTGGCGAAGCGGCCCGAGGGACTCGACCTCGCAGGACTGCTCGACGTCATCGAGGCGGAGCTGAAGGACGCCCCGGAGCGCCTGCAGTGGGCGATGAACCACTGCCTGGCTCAGATCGGCATCGAGCACGCCGGGCACCGCACCCGCGCAGTCGGCATCGGCGAGCGCCTGGAAGTGCTCAAGGACCACCCGACCTCCCCGGGCTGCACGTCTCCGTTCGCGCCCGTCTGGATCGCCGAGATGGTGCGCCGACGGCACGACGGATAGGAAAGGCCGCGCTCACGCTCGTGCCGCCACCGGGGCCCTTCACAGGGCGCGGCGCCCCTCAGGGCGGAAGTGAAGCGGCTCCTCGGCCCGCTCCGACACTCGTCGGTCGTCGTGACAGCTGCCGGCCCCGCCGGGTCGGCACGGCGGCCGATCAGGCCGGGCATCGGGTCCCACCGTCCGGTCCGCACGTGATGTGCCGGTCGCGCAGGCCCGCGGTCCACCAGGTGTCCCCCGCGGGAGCGCCCTGCCCGGCGTCGGCGTGTCCGGGGCGACCCGAGGCCGCACCGCACGGTCGGCACCCCGGCGGTGAGCGGTCATTCCCGACGTGCGTCGACCGTTCTCCCCGTCGTTCGTCCCGCCGGGCCGCCGAACAGCTCCCGGCGGAGGGCGCGACGCTGCGCGGCGGTGGTCGCACCCCAGATGCCGACGTCCTCCCCTTGCTCGACGGCCCACCGGCGGCAGGCGAGCAGGACGCGGCAGCGACGGCAGACCGCACGGGCGCGAGCGACCTGGGGTTCGCCGTCCCGCTCGATCAGAGGGAAGAAAAGTTCGGGGTCCTCGCCCACGCACGCGGCATCGCGGATCCATCCGCGTGCGGCGGGGAACAGGTCAGCGCCGAAGCGAGAAGGCCGACAGTCGTCTGGCACGGCACACCTCCGCCAGGTGCCGGCTGAGCCGGCAGGTGGCTGCGACACGGGCGTGCCGCAGGCCCGGCAGAGGTCGTGCCCACCACTGTAGAAGCGCGTCCGTGGACTTGTCAGCCCGACGGGGGCCACACCTGCCCGGTGGGTCCCCGTAGCCGAACGGATAGCATCGCGCTCGGCACGGCCCCCGGCAGAGGCGATGACCATAGATTCGGACGCGGTACCTCCCCCCACGGCGAGCATCAGCCTGCGCGAGTTGCTGATGGCGCTGGGTGATTCGCTGCTGGAGGTGCAGGCCGCGCCCGCCGGACTGGACGTCGGGATCCGCGGCGTCGCCCTGCTCGACCCCGAGGACCCGCCGGCCACTCGGCCGGGCGAGCTGGTTCTCGTCATCGGTGCCCGTGGCCGAGCCGCCTATCCCGCGCTGCGGGCCGCCGGGCGCGACGGAGCCGCCGGCGTCGTGGTCAAACTGGACGGCCCCGGCCAGGCCGCGGCCCTCAGCGAGACCGCCGCCGAGGCCGGGGTCGCCCTGCTCTCGTTGCGCGGCGAAGCGCGCTGGGAACAGGTGAACACGCTGGCCCGCGCCGCCCTCGACGACGTGCCGCCGGGCCACCCGGGCGAAGGGGCCGAGGAGGGCGACCTGTTCTCGCTCGCCCAGACCACCGCCATCCTCACCAGCGGCATCGTCAGCATCGAGGACGCCGCCCACCGGGTGCTGGCGTACTCCCGCTCCACCGACTCCGACGAGATCGACGACCTGCGGCGGCGCTCCATCCTCGGCTGGCAGGGGCCGGAGCCGTATCTGGCGAAGCTGCGCGAGTGGGGCGTGTTCCAGAACCTGCAATCCAGCGACGAGGTGATCAGTATCGACAGCCACCCCGAGCTGGGGATCCGCCGCCGGCTCGCGGTGGCCATGCGGTCCGGGGGCCGGCAACTGGGGACCATCTGGGTGCAGGAGGGCTCGACGCCCCTGTCCGAACGCTCGGACCAGGCGCTGCTGGGTGCGGCCCGGGTCGCCACGCTCCACCTGGTGCGCCGCCGCCGGGAGCTCTCGGAGGGGCTGACGTTCACCCGGACCCTGCTGGCCGGACTGCTGGACGGGAGCACCGGGCCCCAGCCGCTGGCCACCCAGCTGGGATTCGACGCGACCCGTCCGGCCGCCGTCCTGGGCTTCTCGTACGAGACCGCGGATGTCCTCGCCGCCCCGGAGCTGACCCACGCCGAGGTCACCAACCTGGTCTCCGTGCACATGGCCGCCCGGCATCGCAGTGCGCTGGTCACGCAGGTCGACCCCCGCATCTACGTGCTCCTGCCCCAGTTGCCGCGCAGCATCGACGTGGACACGTTGCGCGGCTGGGGCCAGGAGATCACCGACGCCGCACGCCGCCATCTGGACCTGCCCCTGCGCGGCTCGGTCGGTTGCGTGGTGTCCGGGCTCGGGGACGTCCCGGAGTCACGCCGGGAGGCCGACCGCATCCTCGACGCCATGCTGGGGACCGACGTGCCCACCGCGGTCGCCGCACTGCCGGACATCCAGGCGGAGGTACTGGTCAGTGAACTGCTGACGCTGCTTTCCACCCGTCCCGAGATACGGGATCCCCGGCTGACCGCCCTCCTCGAGCACGACAGCCGCAACCAGGGCCGCCTGGCGGAGACGGTCCTGACCTATCTGAATTCCTTCGGTGACGTACGGGCCGCCGCCGCCCAGCTGTATGTGCACCCCAACACGCTGCGCTACCGCATCCGCCGGGCCGAGGAGCTGACCGGTCTCGACCTGAGCCGTCCCGACCAGCGCCTGCTCGCCATGCTCCAGCTGCGGCTGCCGCCGCCCACCACCTGATTCCGCTTCCTTCCGCATTGGCCGGTCGTACAGCCGATCGGGGGCGGATTCGTCGAGCCGCACAAACACATCGCCTCACGGCCCCTCATACGCTTGCGCGAATTCAACCCCGCAAGGGATGCGGACCGGCTCTCACACCGCCTCTCACGAGGAGACGGAGCACAGCGCCGACGTGCGATGACGACCCCATCATCGCCACCGCATCCGCATACCGAACACCACCCCCCACATGGTGAACGCTTTTGAGAACTTCCGGGGTCGCAGCCGACCCGCTGCCGGTCCGTTGCCGAACCGGCCTGATCGTTTCCGCCGATCACGGGGTATCCGGAGATCCGGATCGTCGGTGATCGGCGATCGGTGGCCCGGTGAACACGGCGGCCACTCCCCGCAAGACTCCCCAACCCCACTTTGGACGGATGTCGACATGACTGCACGCGCCCCTGATTCCCTGGCCACGGCCACCACTCCGCCGGCCGGCGGCCGGCCACCGGAGCAGTCGGGTCTGAAGGCCGGTCTCAAGAACCGCCATCTGTCCATGATCGCCATCGGCGGTGTGATCGGCGCCGGCCTCTTCGTGGGCTCCGCCTCCGGTATCGCCGCCGCCGGGCCCGGCATCCTGCTGTCGTACGCGCTGGTCGGAGCCCTGGTCGTCCTGGTGATGCGGATGCTCGGCGAGATGGCCGCGGCCAATCCGAGCTCCGGTTCCTTCTCCGCCTACGCGGACCGGGCGCTGGGCCGCTGGGCCGGGTTCTCGATCGGCTGGCTGTACTGGTTCTTCTGGGTCGTCGTGCTCGCCGTGGAGGCGACCGCGGCCGCCGTGATCCTGGAAGGGTGGGTGCCGGCCGTACCGCAGTGGGCCTGGGCACTGATCGTGATGGTGGTCCTCACCGCCACGAACCTGCTCTCGGTCGGTTCCTTCGGCGAGTTCGAGTTCTGGTTCGCGGGCATCAAGGTCGTCGCCATCGCGGGCTTCATCGTCCTCGGCGGCCTGGCGATCTTCGGTGTGCTGCCCGGCTCCGACAACGCCGTGACGGGCTTCGCCAACCTCACCGAACACGGCGGCTTCCTGCCGCACGGGCCCGGAGCGATCCTCACCGGCATCCTGCTGGTCGTCTTCTCCTTCATGGGCAGCGAGATCGTCACCCTCGCCGCCGCCGAGTCCCCGAACGCGCAGCGGGCCGTCGCGAAGGCCACCAGGAGCGTGATCTGGCGGGTCGGCCTCTTCTACGTCGGCTCGATCCTCGTCGTGGTCTCCCTGCTGCCGTGGAACGACCCCGCGATCCAGGAGAAGGGGTCGTACGTCGCGGCCCTGAACGCCATCGGCATCCCGCACGCCGGCGAGATCATGAACTTCATCGTGCTGACCGCCGTGCTGTCCTGCCTCAACTCCGGTCTCTACACGGCCTCCCGGATGGCCTTCTCCCTGGGCGAACGCGGCGACGCCCCGCAGTCCTTCATACGGACGAACGCGCGAGGTGTCCCGCAGGCCGCGATCCTGGCCTCCGTGGCCTTCGGCTTCGTGGCGGTCGCCTTCAACTACCTGTGGCCGGACACGGTGTTCCAGTTCCTGCTGAACTCCTCGGGCGCGGTCGCGCTCTTCGTGTGGCTGGTCATCTGCTTCTCGCAACTGCGGATGCGGGGCATCATCCTGCGCGAGAACCCGGAGAAGCTCGTCGTCCGGATGTGGCTGTTCCCGTATCTGACGTGGGTGACGATCGGGATGATCTCGTTCGTGCTCGTCTACATGCTCACCGACGGCAGGGAGGGCGGCGGACGGAGCCAGGTGGTGCTCTCCGTGCTCGTGGCCGCGCTGGTGATCGCGATCTCGTTGGTCCGGGAGCGGAAGCGCCCGAGAAGCACCGAGGACGCGGTCGCGCCCCGGTAGCCGCCGCGGTCCGCCAAGGACCGCCACCGGGTGGTCCAGGCTCCCCGCCGTCCTCGGCGGGGAGCCGCCGCCGTTCCGGGGGTGGTGCCGCGCACGGGCGCCGGTGGGGGCCCGAGGAACTGCCGGACGAGACGGCGACCACCGCCGTCACCCCGGCGGAGCCGTTCGCCGGCCCGGAAGCAGACGGCCCAGCGCCAACCGTGCCACGCGCGGCCAGTCGGCCGCCGCGCCGCTGCCCCGCCGGGCGTGCGGGCGGTGGCGCGGCACGCGGACCCGGAGCGCACCGGGCGCGCTGCGGCACACCACGGGTGACGGCAGGACGACGTGTTCTCCGTCGATGCCGACCGGGAGGGTGTCCGTGCCGGCTTCGACGACGACTTCTTCGGCGGTCAGCCGGACGAGCCCCCCGGAGCGCGGCCCGCGCACGATGCGGGCCGCCTCGGCGGTGCTGCCGACCCGCACGCACACCAGGCCGAGGAGCCCCGAGTCCAGCCGCTCCCTGCGCCCCGGGCGGGCCGCGTCCACGGCACGTCCGTAGGGGTTGTTGCTGACGAGCAGGGCCTGGAGCCCGTCGACGCGCGTCCGGCCGGCCCGTGCCCGCAGCCTGAGCGCCTCCTCGCCGGTGAGGAGGCCGGGAAGGGTGCGCAGGGTCGTGCGGGTCTTGGCGTCCCGGTACGCGGGGTCGGTGACGACGGACGCGTACGTCCCGAACGAGGCGTTGTTGACGAAGACCCGGTCCGCGGCGTACCCGAGGTCGACGCGGAGTTCGACGCCGTCGGTCAGGGCCGGCAGGGCCGCGGCCGGATCCTCGCGGTCGAGGCCGAGATCGAGGGCGAAGTGGTTGCGGGTGCCCGCGGGGATCACCACGAACGGCAGGTCGTGGCGTGCCGCGACCTCGGCCACCAGGGCCTGGGTGCCGTCGCCTCCCGCCACCGCCAGCAGATCGGCTCCCTCGGCGACGGCCCGCCGGGCCAGCTCGACGACGTCCTGGCCCGCGTCGAGCAGGACCACCCGGCAGCCCGCCGCCCGGGCCTTCTCCGCCAGCTGGAAACGGCCCACCTTGCCGCCGCCGGAGCGCGGGTTCATGAGGACCCAGGGGGCGTGGGGCGCCTCGGTGAGAGCCTGTTCGGAGGCGGGGTGACCCGGTGTCAGGGCCGTACGTGCCGTCGTGACGGCCAGCGCCCACAGGGCCAGGGACACCAGGGCCGGTCCCAGCAAGCCGAACGCGGCGTACAGGGCGAACACGGCGACCGGCGCGGCCACCGACAGGACCGCCCCGAGGACACGGAGCACACCCGTGTGGGCCAGGACCCACCACACACCGACGGCGGCGAGCGCGAGCCCCGCGACGCCGACCGGTACCCACAGCACGCTCCGCAGACCGGCGGCGACGAGCGGCACCAGGATGCTTCCCAGCAGGGCGAGCAGGGCGAGGCGGGCTCGTCCGGCCCCGCCTTCGAGTGCGGCCGAGGTCCCCGCCCCGCCCGATCCCCTCGTGCCACCTCTGCGCCGTTCCACCTGTCGGCCCTTCTCCTCGCGCTCCTCGCGCTCCTCGCGCTCCCGGCCACGCGGCGACGGCCCTGTCTGCTCGGCCCGCTCGGTCCTTCCGGTGACTCGGCCTTCGCACTCCGTCCGTGCCGTGCCGCGGCTGCCGCACGCGTCGCCGGCCGCGGGTGTCCAGCGGGCGGTGGAGTCCGAGTGCTCCGTCGGGCCGTGGCCGGTCAGGACCGGTTCCTTGGCCCCGCGGAACTCCCTGTCCGGGAGGGCGCCCCGTCCGGGAGGGCGCCGCGGTCTCCCTCGTTCCCGGGCGCCCGTCGGCAGCGGTTCCGTGCCGTCCTCAGCGTGCCCGGGGCGAGCACCGGGTGACCTCACCCGGCGCGGGTGAGTGTGCGCACCGGGTGAGGTGCCGTCGGCGGACGGGTTGCCGCCCTCGGATCAGGCGCCGGACTCCCCGTGGGCAGGGGGAGCGGCGGCCCCGAGGATCGCCAGGACCACCAGAGCGGCCAGGACGACACCGAGAACGAGCACCACCGCCCCGACCGTGGGGTGGTTCCAGAGCACCAGCGCCAGCGACCCGGCCGCGAAGACGCCGCCGGTGGTCCACGCCCGGTGGTCCGCCAGCCAGCGTCCGGCGGACCCGGTGCACACCCCGGCGCGGCGCAGCGCCCGGCCGGTGGCCGTCGCACCCCGTTGCGCCGTCGCGCGGACGGCACGGGCGGGACGTCCGGGACCGTACAGGTACGCCACCAGTGCCGTGATCACCGAGACGACCAACAGGGTGCGCGTGCTGTCACGCAGGAACAGGACGAACGTGTCGTAGATCGTCGCCGCCGCGCCGGGCGGCAGCGTCGCGGGCGGAACCGAGTCCAGGTAGATCCGTCGGGCCACGGCCAGTGCGACGAGCAGCGCCACCATCATCACGCCGACACCCGTCGCGGTGATCATCAGCATCACGCGGTGTGCCGGGGCGGTCCACACGGCGAGCGCGGCGAGCACCACGGTCAGCAGGGGCAGCCAGACGCCGAGGACGTCCAGCAGCCGCATCATGTCCTGCGCCTTGCCCAGTTGCTCGGTCTGGAACAGGGTGATCGTCCGGTCGGTGTCCGGGATGGCGGCCGCCTTGTCGAAGCCCGCGTCGACGAGCCGCTCCCGCACCTGGTCGACGACCTTTCCCACGTCCAGCTGAACGGTGTCGCCCTGGGCGCGCACGGCACCCGTGCTGTCACCGGTGAGCATGGTCACCACCGCGGTGTGCGCCCGCCGGTTGGCGTCCTCCCACGCCTGCTGGAAGGTGTCGCCGGTGATCACACGGCTGACAGTGCGGTGCACGACCGTCCTGACCTCGTTCTGCAGCGGACCCGTGAGGGCCTCGGCCCCCGCCACGACGCGGGGCGGTGCCCCGGCGTCCTGGAGGGTCCTGGCGAGCGAGTCCGTCACCGCCGTGACATCCACGTTCTCCAACACGTGGTCCGTGAGCCGGTTGATCACGACTTCCTGCACGGCCGGATCGGACGCCAGCGGTGCGACCGTCTCCACGTACCTGTCGGTGTCGGAGACCGTGTCCTGGACCCAGGCCGCGACGACGGCCAGGGGAGCGAGCAGCAGGGCCAGCAGAAGGAGGATCGAGGAGCCCGCCACGCGTACCCGCCGGTGTCGCACCGCCGCGTGACGGCGCAGTCGCTCGTACTCCGCTCGTTCGTCGGCGGTGAAGGCGCGTCTCGGGTTCGCGGTTCCGTCGGAGTCGGGCTGATCCGGGGTCGTGGCCGGGTTCATGGGTGCTCCTCCGCGGCGGTCGCGGTGTCAGGCCGCCGGGACGGGCGTGTGCGGCCCCGCGGAGTGCGTCCTGCGGAGCGCGGCCCGCCAAGCGAAGGCGACCACCACCTCGGCCAGGCCGAGCAGGACGAGCCACAGGCCGAGCAACCGGGTCAGGGCGCGGGCCGATTCGGTCGGCAGGGCGAGGACCACGATCCCCGCGACGATGGCGAGCACGGCCGTGCCCAGGACGACGCCACGGTGCGGCAGGTCCCGGGTGGCGAGGGCCGTGTAGAGGGTGAGGAGGCCGGAGACGAGCCAGAGCACCCCGACGATCAGGGAGAGCGCGGCGATCGTCTGCAGCGGGTTCCGCAGGCACAACACCCCGGTCAGGACGTACAGCACGGACAGGAGCAGCCCCGGGAGCCGTTCGTGCCCCTCCCGCGCGAAGACGGCCACGAACCGGAACGCCCCGGTCACCAGGAGGTACAGGCCGATGAGGACGGCCAGGACGTGCAGGGTCGCCTCCGGCCAGACCAGGATCAGGACGCCCGGCACCAGCGTGGTGACGGCCGAGCCCAGGAGCCAGGTCCATGAGCGGCCGAGCCGCGCGAGTGCGTGGGTGGGATCGCCCATCGGATCGAAGGGCACTCGGCCGGGACGGCGTTCCGCCCCGGTGTGCGATGCCGGACCACGCGGCGTGGACATGGCTCCTCCTCGCGTGACGGTGTGCGAGCTCGCGTGACGGTGTGCGAGGACCTGACGGCTCCAGGGTCACGCCTGTCACCGGGTGTCGGGATCACCCGCCGCGGGTGATCCCGGCACCCGGGTGCAGGTGACCCCTCGCCCGGCGGTCGGCACCCCGGGCCCGTGCGTGCTCAGTGCTTCAGGACGATCTTGAAGGAGACGATCAGCAGGCCGATCAGCAGATTGACCGACGCGGTGGCGGCCATCAGCCGCCGGGAAGCACCGGCACGGTGTGCCGCGGCCACGGACCAGCCCACCTGCCCGGCCACGGCGACGGAGAGGGCCAGCCAGAGGGCGCCCCGCACGTCCAGGCCCAGGAGCGGGCTGACGGCCACCGCGACGGCCGGCGGGAAGGCCGCCTTGACGATCGGCCACTCGTCCCGGCACACGTGCCACACCATCCGGCGGTCCGGAGCCCGCTGTGCCAGCCGTGCCCCGAACAACTGGGCGTGCACGTGCGCGATCCAGAACACCACACCGGTGAGCAACAGCAGCAGCACCAGCTCGGCGCGGGGGAACGAGCCCAGCGAGCCGGCGCCGAGCACCACGGAGGCCGCGAGCATGGATCCGTAGACGGCACCCGTGTAATCCGCGTGGACCCGGCGCTCGGCGCGGCGCGCCCGCCGGTGCGTGGCCGGGCCGGCCCTGGCTCTGGTTCTGGCCTTGGTTCTGGACACGGCTGACTCCCTTGGTGTCGGCCTCGGCCTCAGCGCGTCGGGCCGGTCGCTTCGGCCGGGGCACCGGTGTCCGGCTGCCGCGGACGGCTGCCCGGGGCGGTCGGCAGATGCGGTGTGACCAGGAAACTGGCGAGAGCGACGCCGCCGGTGGCCAGGATCGCCGCCTTCAGACCGGCCAGCTGCGCGGAGGCGTAGGAGTCCGTGACGGCGTCCACCTCGGACGGCGGCAACCCGGCACGTTCGGCCGCCGAGCGCACCTGACCGGTGGGGACGAAGGTGACCCCGGCCTCGAGGGAGACACCGACCTGCGCACGGGCCTCCTCGGACAGGCGCGGGTCGTCCGCCACCTGCGTGGTGAAGGCGTGGGCCAGCGCACCGATGAGGATCGACCCGATGAGCGCGGTGCCCAGCGCCGAGCCCAGGTTCTGTGCCGTGAACTGGAGCCCTCCGGCCTCGCTGCGTTCCTCCTCGCCGACACCGGACTGGACGACGTTGCCCAGCTGCGAGGCGAGCAGGCCGACCCCCACGCCCAGCAGGGCCATGGCTCCGGCGAACTGCGCGTCGTCGATGACCGGGTCGACGGTGGCCAGCAGCCACACGATGGCCGCCGTCAGGGTGGCCAGGGCCACCCGGACCACCCGGCGCGGCCCCCACACCCGTCCCAGGGGGGACGCGGACAGGGAGGTCACCAGCATGGTGGCGGACACCGGGAGGAGACGCAGCCCGGTCTGGAAGGCGTCGAAGCCCTGGACGACCTGCAGGTACAGCGGGATGGTGAAGAACAGCCCCAGGAGGATGAGGTTCTGGCTCAGCAGTGTCAGCAGACCGGACCGCAGCACGGGCCTGCCCAGCAGGGACAGGTGCACCAGGGGGTCGTCGCCCCGGCTGGCGCGCCGCCGCTCCCAGTGCCGGAAGACGGCCAGGACGGCCACCCCGGCGCCGACGACGAACAGCGTCGGGGCGAAGCCGAACACGGTGAAGGGCGGGTTCCGCGGCTGCACCCACCCCCATGTGCTGCTCTGCAGCACGCCGAGCACACCCAGCCCCAGTCCGGCCGCCGAGAGCGCGGCGCCGACGCCGTCCAGCCGGGGAGGCGGGCCGGTCCGGACGGGCGTCGCGATCACCCGACGGCACAGCAGGACGGCCACGACGACCACGACCTCGCCGGCGAAGACCAGCCGCCAGGTCAGGTACGTCGTCATCCAGCCGCCCAGCAGCGGGCCGACCGCGATCCCGGCGCCGGCGAGTCCGCCGATGACCGCGTAGGCGACGGCCCGGTCCCGCCCGCGGTACGACTCCGCGACGAGGGCGACCATGGCCGGCAGCACCATGGCGGCTCCGAGCCCCTCGATGACGGACCAGCCCAGCGTGAGGACCCACAGCGTGGGGGCCACAGCGGTCAGGGCCGACCCCACGCCGTAGACGGTCAGGCCCAGAAGGAACATGCGGCGACGCCCGAGGATGTCCCCGAACCGCCCGCCGATGATCATGAACGCCGCCATGACCAGTGCGTACAACGTGATGACGGCCTGGATGGCGGTGACCTCCGTGTCGAAGTCCTCGACCAGCCGGCTGATGGACACGTTCATGACGGAGGTGTCCAGGACCATCAGGAACTGGGCCGTACCGAGAACGACCAGGGCCCGCCAGTGCTTCACGCCGTCCACCTCGCCGAGTCGGCCCGGTACGCCGGCGGGGCCGGCCGGGCAGCGGCCGACGCCCGCCGCTTCGTCCATCGCACCCGAGGCACGCGCCCCGTGCCTCACCCGCTACGGGGGAAGGGGCCGTGCCCGGCGGTGCTCCGCCAGTGGGGCGTCGGGCCTTCTCACCGCCGCATCGGCTCACCGGGCACGGCCGCCTGAAAGAGCGGCGAGGCCGAACACCGGGTTCAGTCCTCGCGGACGCTGAGCAGGTCGCCGGGCTGGCAGTTCAGTTCGCGGCAGATCGCGGTGAGGGTGGAGAAGCGGATCGCCTTCGCCCGGTCGTTCTTCAGGACGGAGAGGTTGACCACCGTCACCCCGACCCTGGCCGCCAGTTCGGACAGGGTCATGCCGCGGTCGGCCAGCAGCCGGTCCAGGTGGACCTGAACCCGGTGTTCCTCCTCCGGCGGCATCAGACCAGCCCCTCGGTGTCGGCCCGCAGCTTCGTCCCGCGCCGGAAGACCTCACTCAGGGCCAGGATGAGGAAGGCGAGCAGGACGTACTCGCCGGAGAAGGTGGCCGAGAAGGGGATCCGGTCGGCCAGGGGGGTGCCGCTCACCAGCGCCTGCGTGGTGAGCGCCAGCAGCATCGGGGAGAAGACGCCCTGCACCAGCACCGCGAGCCCTATGACGCTCAGGCGCCGGGCGTTCCTCGGTACGAAGACGTCGCCGCCGTGCAGGGTCCTGGCCATCTGGAGGAGGAGGGCCAGGATGAGGAGCAGCAGCAGACTGCCGACGAACTCCGGCAGGGCGAGCAACAGGCGCCGGCCCAGGTCGGGGTCGGTGAAGGCGAGGTCGGCCCGGTGAGTACCGGTGAGAGTCATGCCGTGGCCCGCCGCCGCGTCGATCACGGCGCCCGGCACCGGGGCCGTGGTCCCGGTCTCGACCTCACGGGTGTCCACCGGGTCGACGAGGCCGACCACCCCGAGGGCCGGGACCAGCACCCCGAAGACGCCGACCAGCAGAGCGGCCAGCCCCAGAGCTGCCCCCAGCAGCCGCTCGTCGGCCCGGCTCCACCAGGACCTCGTACTCATGCTTCCCCCTTCTGCCCACGACCGCCATATCGATTGTCGATACTATCGACTATCGATAATCGATGAGTGAACTGTCAAGCCCCCGAGCCCGCTTCCCGGGCACGGTCGACGACCGCAGGGCCCGCAGCCCGCTCGTCCCGACCGCCCACGCGCCACTCGGGCGGCCGAGAGGATGTGACGCAGAGCATGCCGAGTGAAGCGATGACTTTTCCTCGTGCCGTCGGTCGTACAAGCGACAACGACCACACAGGCATGAGGAAGGCCCGGCCATGACTCACACGCTCAGCGCGACCCGGCACACCGCTTCCGTGGCGTCCGCGGCACGACCGGTGGCACGGCGGGCTCTGGCCGGTGGTGCGGCGGCGGGCCCACTGTTCCTCACGCTCGGCGTCGCCCAGGGCCTCGCACGGGACGGCTTCGACTTCACCCGCAACGCCATCAGCCAGCTCGCCCTCGGGGAGCCGGGCTGGATCCAGACGGTGAACTTCCTGCTCACCGGAACGCTGCTGGTCGTGGGGGCGACCGGTCTGCGCCGGGCGCTGCGTGGCGATACGGGCGGCACCTGGGGGCCGGTCCTGGTCGGGGTGTTCGGTGCCTCGTTCTGGGCCGCCGCGGTCTTCCCGGCCGCCGCGGGGGCCGGTTTCCCCGCCGGTGCGCCCGGTACGACCACGCTGAGCGGGCATGGTGCCGTGCACATGGCGGCCGGAACGGTCGGCTACCTCGCCCTGTGCGCGGCGTTCGTCGTTCTGGCCCGCCCGCTCGCTGCCAGGGGCCACCACGGGTGGGCCGTCGCCTCGCGCCTGGTGCCGGTGGCCGTCCTGGCCGGCTTCACGGCCTCCGCCGCCTTCGTGCCGGCCTTCACCGCGGGCGCGGGCCTCGGCCTGTTGTGGCTGGCCGTGGTGCTGGCCCGCCTGGCCGGCGCCCCGACGAACCGCTAGCCGCCCGCCGCTCCGGCGGACATCGTCGACACCACCAAGAGCATTCGGATCAGAGAGGAAACGGGGTATCCCATGACCAGCGCAGTGAAGGGTCCCGCCGGCTACTTCCCCTCCATCGAGAAGAAGTACGGCCGCCCGATCGCCGAGTGGAAGGACCTCATCCGCACCTCCCCGCTCACCAAGCACATGGAGCTCGTCAACTGGCTCAAGGCGGAACACGGCCTCGGCCACGGCCACGCCAACGCCCTCGTCGCCCACACCCTCGCCGAGGGCGCCGGCAAGTGACCGGGCCTTCATCTCAACGGCGGACGAGGGGCACGGGCGACCCTGTCGGCGTCGCCCCCGGGATCGGCGCGAGCTCCCTGACGGCATCACGCGTTCAAGGTCGGTGATGGGCCTGAAACATTCCGATTCCGCTGTCGGCGGACCGTTCCGCCATCCCTTGTGTTCATGAAGATGTCGAGTAATCGTCATTACATGATTACGGCACAGCAGCGAGAGCAACTGAGGGGCTGGTTCAGCGGCCGGCTCCCCGACGATCTCTTCGAGGAACTGGCCGAGGTCACGGTCGACCGCGAGGAGATCACGGTGATCGGATGCATTCCCGGGCCCCGGCCGGTCGAGGACGCCTCTCCGGCCGAGCGGGAGGCGGCGATCGAGGGCCGGATCCAGGAGTTCCGGGAACGCACCCGGGACGCCCGGATCGCGGTCGCCCGGGACGCGGAGCACCGCTTCGGCCGGAAGGTCTCCTGGGGAGTGGAGTGCGCCGGGCGGCGCGCCCTGTTCACCCATGTCGCCGCGCCCGTCATGACCCGGCTGCGCCAGCCGGAGCGCCTGGTCCTCGACACGCTGATCGCCGGCGGGGTGGCCCGCAGCCGCAGCGAGGCGCTGGCCTGGTGCGTGCGCCTGGTCCAGCGGCACACCGACGACTGGCTCACCGAACTGCGTGAGTCCCTGGAGCACGTCCAGCGGGTGCGGGCCCGGGGACCGGACGGCGAACGGGAGGAGGACGGGCCCACCGCCGACGGCGAGTGAACGGCGTTGCCGGTGGCGCGCGTCACCGCGCGGGGCGTGCCCCGTCTCGTAAGGGCCGCTTCACCACTGATGCGGCCACCCGGGGCCGAACCTAGACTGGCGGAGGCAGGAAGAGTCCCGATCAGGGAGAAGTGCGCCATGGCCAAGCGAGCCAACAAACGACGCGGCCGTAAGAAGAAGAAGGCCAACCACGGCAAGCGTCCCAACACCTGAGCCGACCGAGCGCGCCGCGCGTCGCCCGGGCTCGTACGCGGGTGTCGGTGTCGGACGCCGGTGTCAGTCGCCTGTGACGCCCTTGACGTGAGTCGCTGTCGCCGCTGATGCGAGCGTGACGCTCGGTGGCATGCCCGAGCAGTGATGACCATCAGGGCACTCGGGCAACAGCACTCCGAAGATCAGAAAGAAAAGAACGGGCGCGCCGGACACCGCCCCCATGATGACGAAGCGTCGGCGAGCCCGCCGCCGACGTCCCAGGAGCGCCACCACGAATCCCAGGACCGGTGCCGCCACCGCACTGATCAGAGCGGCCGCTCCGATTCGGCGGGTACGGGGTCACCTGGCTTGGCTCTGACCTCGTGATCGGCTCCGTGCACCGCGGCGCGGAACTCGTCCAAGAGGTCGAAGAACATCTCTATGGCGGGCCTGTCGGCCTTCTCCGCCGCGCGTTCGATCTCGACTGCCCAGCCGAGCGGGCTCGAGTAGGGCATGTCCAGCCGTTTCCAAAGCCACTCGGCGAAGGGAATCTGGTTTCCGGGGTTCCAGAAGTCGAACGTCTCCTCGATGTCGTGCACTCCCAGAGCGATCCGGTAGCCCGTCAGCATGGACTGCAGGTGCAGCAACGAGTTGCCGCGCACCCATATGCCAGGGCGTAGACGCACTTCCTCCAGGAAGTCGTACACATCCTCCAACTCGCTCAGTTGTCTGAGCCTTCGCTTGCCGATCCCTGGATCCGTCATGAGAACACCCTACGGTCCGACATTGCTGAGGGTGGCTGCTGCCAGGATTGAAGTCGTATGCGTACATGGGGAGTTCGACATCCCATGGGTGTG
Source organism: Streptomyces sp. M2CJ-2 (assembly GCF_016757295.1). Lineage (NCBI taxonomy): Bacteria > Bacillati > Actinomycetota > Actinomycetes > Kitasatosporales > Streptomycetaceae > Streptomyces > Streptomyces sp. M2CJ-2. Next base: position 46,277 of record NZ_JAESIF010000041.1, read on the forward strand.
CGGACGGTGGGAAGAGCGCGGGGCGGACGGTCCAGGTGACGCGGGTTCCGGTATGCGCGGTGGTCATCGTGCAGGGTTTCTGACGCCGTCAGGCACGCCGCGTTTCGCGGCGGCCGGCATGGAGCCATGCCCATGCCTCGTGCGCGGTGCCTGGCAGGCCGGCCCACGCCTTCCTCACCGTCACCGCGGCCCGCAAACGCATCCAACACGTCGCCCCACCCGACGAGTTGATCCGATCACCTGCCACGACATCCAGCACCTGTTCACCACGCGCATCCGACACCCAGGCCCCGGCCTGGGCCGACGTCTCCGCTGGACCCTTTGGCGGCGTCGTCACCGAGTCCGCGCACGAACCGGCCACCACCGGAGCCAGGCAACCCGACGAGCATGAAGATCACGGTCCACGGGCGGAGCATCAAGGCCCCGCAGGCCTTGGAGAGCGCTCTGCGTCGTCCCGCGGACCCCTCCTTCCCCGGGCCGCGGAAATCCATGGACGGGCCCGCGGAAGAGCACGTACGGTGTGGCTCCACGCCCTGAGATGGACGGAAGGAGGCGAGTGCCGTGCGGTTCACACCTTTCCAGCGCTCCCTTTTCCACCGTCCCGGCGTGGTCCGTCACTTCTGACCGGGAGCGCTCCGAGCAGTCCGCATCCCGGAGGAATCCATGACCGGTCCGGTCATCCGCGCGCTCACCGCGAGCGACGCCCGTCTCTTCGACGAACTCCCCGACCCGCTGGGCGCCCGTGAAGGCCATCGGCGTACCCGGTTCCGCCCCGACTGGAAGCGCGTCGTCCTGCGCGACGGCGAGGTCGTCGCACGCGGCGCGTGGTGGGGCGGCCCCGACGACTCGGAGCCCCTCAACATCAACTGGTTCGACGTGGCCGAGGGGGAGGAGGAGGCGGGGGCCGAACTCCTGCGCTCCGCCCCCTGGCAGGTCGAACTCGAGATCAACCTGCCTGCCGGCTGGCGGGACGAGCCCGGCCTGCGCGCCGCCGCCGAGGCACGCTTCGCCGCCGCGCGAGCCGCCGGGTACGAACTCCTGGTGGAACGCTTCCTGTACCGCTGGACCCCCGAGCGCGGTCTGCCGGAGCGGCCCGGACGCCTGCGCTTCAGCGCCGAACCCGACGACACGGTGTTCTTCGACGCGTTGCGCCGCATCCACTCCGTCACCCTGGACGCCCACGCGCTCAGGGCGGTCGAGGAGGGCGGCCTCGACCAGGCCGCCCAGGAGGAGCTCGACTTCTTCCACTGGTGCCCCTCCCCGCGGGAGTGGTGGCAGACCGCGTACACGCCGGAGGGCGACCTGGCCGGCGTCCACATCCCGGCCCACAACCCCTCCGGGCCGACCATCGGCTTCATCGGAGTCGTCCCGGAACAGCGTGGTCACGGCTACGCCTACGACCTCCTCGCGGAGTGCACCCACTTCCTCGTCGAACAGGGCGCGGAGTTCATCAGCGGAGGGACCGACCAGGGCAACTTCCCCATGGCCGCGAACTTCGCCAAGGCCGGCTTCCCCGTCGTCAGCGAACGCGTCAACTTCCACCCGGCGGGCCGAGCGGCCTAGCGAGGAGGAGCACGCGGTGAGGGGTCCGGTCCGAGGACGGGTCCGGATCCCTCGTCCGTGACGTGCGGGATCTCTGCTGTGGCCGGCAGCCACCGTCCCGTCGTCGATCCACAGTCGCGCGAGCGCGGACGTCCCCGTCGTAGGTCCCGCTACCCTTGCGGGCACGCCGCCCTGACGATCATGGCGGCCGGCTTCGCAAGCGACACCGGTACCCGCTCGACGTACCCGAGCACGTGCGTCCCGGGGCCGGTTGGGAGGGGGTCCCGTGAAAGAGAAACCACCTGTGCCCGCCGAACCACCTGTGCCCGCCGAACCACCTGTGCCCGCCGAACCACCTGAGCGGTCCCGGCAGTCGGGGCGAATACCTGAGGGAGAGGCCGCGGACCCGGGAGAAGCACAGAGGGCGGGAACACCACCGAAGGGCAGGTCGCACGCGACGACGGACCTGCGGCTCGGCGAAGCCCCCAGCCTCTTGTACGCGGGCGCCCACGCCCACGACCTCTGGTTCACCGACCTGCGCCGCGGATCGCCCTCCCCCGTGGGCACCGCCGTCCTCTGGGCGGCGCTCGCCACCGGCGTGCTCAGCATGGCACTCCTCAACGACGGTGTGGGCGTCAACCTGCTCCTCGTCGCCCTGCCGGCCACGCTCACCGCGTACTTCGCCGCGCGCCAGGCAGGCCGACTACAGGCCCGCCCCTGGACGCTCGCCTGGGGCATCGGAGGGATCGCCCTCCTGCTGGTTCCGGCGCTGCGCGCCGCCCAATGGCCTTCTCTCCTCGCCGTGGCCACCGCCGTCGGTCTTGCCTCGCTCGCCCTCCACGGCTCGCGGACCTGGGCCGGCGTCGTCCTCAGCCCCTTCGGGCTGGTCGACTCGTTGTTCAAGGGCGCCGTGTGGGGCTGGCGAGGAGTGCGCACCCGGGCCGGCAACGCCTCCGGCAACGTGGGTTCCGCGCTGCGCGCCCTTGTCGTGACGGCCGTGCTCCTCCTCGTCTTCGGCGCACTGTTCGCCGGGGCCGACGCGGCCTTCGCCGACCTGCTGAGCAGGCTGGTCCCGGACACGTCCGTCGGCGACGGCCCCTGGCGGCTGGTGCTGTTCGCCCTCGGGCTCCTCGGAGCCCTCGCGGCGGCGCACAGCGCCGCCGCCCCTCTGTGGTGGGACGGTGTCAAGAGCGGTCCGGGCCGCGCCCGCGGCCGGGGCGAATGGGCGCTTCCCCTGCTCCTGCTGTGCGTGCTGTTCGCCGTCTTCAACGCCATCCAGCTCGCCGTCCTGTTCGGCGGATACCAGGCCGTCCTGGACAAGACCGGCCAGACCTACTCCGAGTACGCGCGGCAGGGCTTCTGGCAGCTCCTCATCGCCACGCTCCTCACCCTCCTGGTCATCGTCTTCGCGCTGCGCTGGGCACCACGCGGCGGGCCCGGTGACCGGAACCTGGTGCGGGGAGTCCTCGGCACCCTTTGCGCCCTCACCCTGATCGTGGTCGCTTCGGCGGTACGGCGCATGGACATGTACGTCGAGGCGTACGGGCTGACCCGGCTGCGGATCTCCGTCGTGACCATGGAGCTGTGGCTCGGCCTGGTCATCCTGCTGATCATGGCCGCCGGAGTCCTGGGCGCACGCTGGCTGCCCCGTGCCGTCGCCGCGTCAGCGGCTGCCGGGGCCCTCGCCTTCGGCCTGGCCGCTCCCGACGGGCTGATCGCCGAGAACAACGTGCGGCGGTACGAGAAGACCCACAAGTTCGATCTGGACTACGCGCGTGGCCTCTCGGCGGACGCGGTCCCGGCTCTGGACAGACTGGAAGAGCCCATGCGGTCCTGCGTCCTCGGTCCCCTGGCGGAGGGGCTCGGTCCGGCAACGGCGTCCTGGTACGAGATCAGCTGGGGAGAGGTTCACGCCCGGCAGATCCTCGAGGAACGGCCGCCGGTGACGACCGACCCGGGAACCTGCGGCAGCAGCGGGGAGAGCCTCGAGTACGACCGCTGACCGGGACGCCCCGTTTTGCCGGGGCGGCCGGCCGGCCGCCCCGGCCGCATGTGTGCCGAATCCGTTCCGCGTGCGTGTCCGACTGGCGAGACGGCGACGTGTGACGTGGTGGTCCGCCTCCACCTGCGCAGCAGGACCACCACGCCTACTGCGGCATGGAGCCGAGGGACGGCCCGTCCTCACATGCCGGCCGTACCGCCACCGGTGAGGCCCGGAGCCAGTGTCGGGACCCAGAAGACGGCGACGGCCAGGGCGATCGAGGCGATACCCACGGTACGGGCCACCAGGCGGCCGGCCGGAGCGAGCTTCTCGGCGGTGATCACGGCGGCCAGGACCACCATGGCCCACAGGTTCATCAGACCGAACGCCGCCAGCAGCACCATGAGCGACCAGCAGCAGCCCAGACAGAAGGCCCCGTGGTGGGCTCCGGCACGCAGATCGCGCGAGAGCCCCGGGTACGAGGCGTAGCGCAGCATCAGCCCGATCGGCGAGCGGCATCTTGCCAGGCAGCGGTCTTTGAGGGGCGTGAGCTGGTAGACGCCGCCGACCGCGAACACGGCCGCGGCCACTGCGGTCCCCGTAGTGGCGGGGAGGCTCGCCGCCCGGCCCAGGCCGACTGCCAGCGCGTACGCCGGAAGCCCGGCCGCGGCCCAGACGAGCAAGTAGGCGACCGTGAAAACGACCATGCGCGGCGCCCGACGCACGGTCATGGTGCGTGCGTACAGCGCGGCGACGGGCGCCGTGGCGGGCAGCATCATCGCGGCCGTCATCAGCGTCCACACGGCCAGGAAAGCGGACAGGCCCAGGCCCATGGTGCCGGGCATCGTCTGCATGCCGCCCCAGCGCGTCGCCACCCAGACCCAGGCGGCGGCCGCCGCGACCAGCAGCAGCCCGGCGGGTCCCGCCCTGCGGCGGCCGGTGACCGGCCCACCGGTCACGCGGACCACGTGAAGGGCGCCGAGTGTCCGTTGCCGCCGGTGAAGTCCCAGGACCGGCCGTACACGCCGTCGCCCGTCGCCCGGGTGGACCGGGCGATCGTCAGCGTGCTGTTCGCCGGGTGGAACATGCCGGTCAGGCCCATCACCGGGCCCTCCTCGCCGAACTGCGGGGCGACCTGGTCCTCGATCTCGATGTCGATGGCGTCGCCCACCCGCGCGGCGTGGCGGCGGCCGTCGTCGTGGTAGTCGATGGGGACGCGCTCCACGCCGAGGACCTCGCCGATGAGCGGAGTGAGCGCCGCCATCGGCCCGCCTGCCTGGCCGGAGAAGACCTTCCCCAGCGCTTCCGCCTGACCGTCGTCGGCCGAAGCGTCGACGTACAACGCCACCTGCCAGCCTCCCTCGGCCATCACCCGGGGCCCGTCGATGAAGACGGCGACGTTGCGGTCGGAGACGTCCACGCCGTCCACGTTCCCGCTGTCCATGTGGAAGGCGAAGGTCACCTGGCAACGCTCGTGGTCGGCCGGTGCGGCGAAACCCGAGGTGGTGCAGGGGCACACCACGTCGCAGTTGCAGCTCTCCAGGTACGTGCCGTTCAGGTTCCAGGGCATGGCTCTTCCTCCCTGTTTCGCGTCCCCTCCGGCGAAGGGAACACACCGGGAGGGTCCGCCCCTCCCGGCGCCGCTCTTCTTCAGGCTATTCCCGACGACCCCCGTCGCGCAGATCCGCTCGCCCAGGTGCTCCCCGCCTCCGGCGTCCGTGTCCAGGCGCACGTCCACCGGTCTTCTCGCGTTCCGGTCTGCGGATGCCCGTCCGCAAGCCTCGACCGTCAGGCGCAGCCGGTGGATCAGCCCGTGTGCGCCGGCCGCGGGACTTCGCCGCGCACCACGGCGTGAGACCGCGTCAATGTGGTGCCGGTCCGGTCACGGGGCCGGCTCGTCCGCCGGTACCCGCCCCGCTCCCTGCTCCCCCCACGCTCCTCAGCTTCCCCATCGAAGAGCAGGGGAAGGGCGTCGAAGACCGGGAAGAGGGTGACGCGGGCCTGATCAACTTCGTTCAGTCCCTTCGGTCCCCGAGCACGACGGGGAGCCAGTCGCGATCATGCGATCGGCCCCCCTGCCCAGCGTCGGGGTGGCGGAGTGCGCACTCACGACCTCTCCGTCCCGAACTCTCGGCTGAGCAGTCATTCAGGACCGGCGGGCCGGTCGGTCAGCCATTGACGGTTTCTGGCAGTCATTGACGGTTTCTGGCAGTCGACTGCGGTTGCGGTGGTTGCTGCACCCCGTCCCGGGCTGGTCCTTTCTCCTGTACCCCCGGCAGGTCTTCTGTGCCCCGCAGGATCCGAACCTGCGACACCCGCTTCGGAGTTCGACCCCCGCCCGCACCGACCGTTGCCGTCGACCGGTGCGACAGCCGGACGAAGCCGCTGGTGTGTGCCTCCGTCCGGCGTCGTCGATGCCAGCCGTCGATGCCGGCCGTAGATGTCAGAGACCCTCTGATCCGTAGCTCGGCAGAGATCGTCATGGGAGGTCATACAGGCCGCCGTACGGACTGTGCGAGACGGTGTGGGGCGCCGTCCATCGGCTCGGCCGGTTCGCCTGGCGGCGCCACCATCAGACCCGATCCCGGGTCCGGCCGCTGCCTGCGCCAAGCCGTTCAAGCACGGATCACGAGCCGCGGGTCCGTTCAGCTGAAGGGAACGGCGTCCGCCGGGGCGGTGTGCCAGTTGGTGACGACCGGGTCTTCGACGGTGATGGTGCCGACCGGCAGGGAAACCGGGTCGGGGTCGTCGTCACCGACGCCGACGATGATGGAGTCCAGTTCCTTGCCACCGTTTCCGTTGGTGGTCTTCGGGTTCACCCCGGCGTAGGCGGTGGTGCTCCCGCTCAGCTTGATCTGCTTGCCGACGGCCTGCTCCGCGGGACCCGCCTGGGTGCCGTCGGATCCGAACGCCACGGTCGGAAGCGCGGCGGGCAGGTAGCAGGTGATCCCCGGCTTCGCCTTGGCGATGATCAGGATGTATCCGCCGGCCTGGGTCTCGGACCTGGTGCTCCAGGAGATGTCGTTGGCGCCGCAGCTCTGCTCCACCGGTTCCCGCTTGCCGTTGCCGGTGTCGGCGCCGGAGCCGGCTGCGTCCTCGGTCCCCTTGCCCGTCGTGCCGGAGCCCTTGCCGGTTCCCTGGCCGCTGCCCGCGGCCGTCGAGCCGGACGGGGTGGCCGCATCACCGACGGGGGTGGCGGACGAAGAACTCTGCGCGGTGCCGGTGTCCGTGGCCGCGTCCCCGTCCTGGCACGCGGTCATCAGCATGGCGCCGCCCACGACGGCTGCGGAGACGAGTAAGGCCTTGCGACGGTTGCCGGACATGAAATCCCCCTGGTGATCAGTGGTTGAAGCCGAAGTGGTTTCGGCTTCTCGGTGCTTGTTCGTCCACTATGAGGGGACTGCGAGCCGAAGGGTTCCCGGCGCCTTCGTTCCAGGACAACGCTGTCACAGATCAGTGACGTGACCACGAAGAGTTGTGGGAGCCCATGACGGCTCGACGGCGGTGACCTGTGGCTTTACGGGCATACGAGAGGGCCGACTGCACGACGCTCACCGCACCGCTGCGACCGTCGTCCTGATGGGCTGGTGGAGGACAAGAAATTCGAATGCGTGAGGAGTCGTCACCGACACGCTTTCCCGCCGTGTTGGTGGGTTGGTGGATCGGTGGGCTGTGTGCGGGGGTGTTCACCTCCATTCATGGACGACTGGCCCGTGAACGGGAGCCGCTTTCTGGTCTCGGGTGAACGTCGGCGAACGGTGGTGAACGAGAAGGAAACTGAGACGGGGCGGCCGAACCTCGAGCCCTGAGGCGATGTCTGTCCCTCGTGCCGTCCTCCTCACGTGCTGAAGATCCCCGGAAACGAAGACGGACCTCTGGTCCAGGGCACTGCTCACCTCGAAGATCCGTTGTTCTGGCCCGTCCACCTCGGCACCTGCTTGCGCGGTGAGGACGCGCAGCGAGCCGCGTTCGGTGCCGATGGGGACGCGGCCATGGAGCTGTATCGCGTGCTGTCCGCCGAGAGCGAGTGGCCGGTGTTCAGCGTGCCTCACTCGGCGACGCGCTGCTTCCCGACGACGCAACGGCTGCCCTCACCACCGCGCTCACCGCTCTCACCTTGATCGAAGAGCCCGCCGAAGCGGCGAACACGCTCCTTGAGAACCAAGGCCGATGGGTGCCTGCTCACCGGAGGCCGGCAGACGGCGTCTGTATCAACGACGGTGGGCACTCGTACCGAAACCCCGGCAACGCCTTCGCCCTCCCCGAGCGCCGCCTTCAGGAAATCACTGACGCACTGAACGGCGGGAAGGTGACGGCTCACCAGGCATCCGGTTGAAGCCGTCAGCTTGGGAAGCCGCGGTGGTTCGCGGACGGTGCGGGCGCTGAGCCGGGCGAACGTACGGACCGCGCTCCTTCTGGGCTCGACCGTCTTCACCGTGGTTCCCCGCTGTTCCCCGTTCGGTCCGGTGCGGTAGTGCTGCAGCGCTGCGGCGTCCAGGAGGTGACCGGTTGACCACGCTCCACTCCTGGATCCCCTCCTTCATCCGGGATGCCCGACTGCTAGCGTCCGGCACCATGTGGGCTCAAGAGATCGTGGCCGGCCGACCGGCTTGGCGGCACACCCCCTCCGGAGTGGTCTTCCGGGCTGTTCCCGGTGGGACGTTCCGGATGGGCTTGTCCGACGCGGAACTGGACGCCGTTCGTGCCATCGAGCGGGCCGACGGCGCCGATGACGACCTCGAAGCGTTCTTCGCCGGTGCCGCCCAAGCCCGGCCGGTGCGAGAAGTGCGGGTCGAGCCGTTCCTGATCGCCCGGCATCCGCTCACGGTGGCGCAAGTACGGCACTGGCTGCCCGAGTACGAGGACAGCTTCACCGAGTCGGCTTCGAGCACGGCCCGGTTCGAGGACGACTTGGACGACCTGCTGGGAACGTTGCCCTTCCGACTGCCCAGCGAGGCGGAATGGGAGTACGCGGCCCGGGCGGGCACGACCACCCTCACCTTCCGCGGGGACGGGAGGCCGGACGAGGACCAGGTGCTCGACGACTTCGCCGACGAGGAGCGCACCGCCGCGGCCGAGAACGCCTTCGGGCTGGCGGCGATGGGGTCGGCCAACGAAATCTGCACCGACGTGTGGATCCCGCACTTCACGGACGCGCCGGCGGACGCACGCCCCCGCACCGGGGACGGACCGCGGGTGGTGCGCGGAGGCGGCGGTGACCTCTCTCCGTGGCAGGGCTGCGACGAGTGGCTGCTGTTGCTCTCCGCCACCCGCTCCGAGTTCGAGATGTTCACCGCGGTCCGCCCGGTCGCACCTGTGCCAACCGGTCAGGAACATGCCGAGCACGGAGACACCACGTAGACAGGACGCGCCCTCCGGGAACTCCGGCACACCTTCGTGTCCTGTTCTCCGACCGTGGTGTCCCCTGGGAGTGATCCCCCAGCTCGTGGGGTATCCCCCCCCCGCACCGGTCGCCCGGTCGAGCCGCGGAACCTCTACCGCTCCTTCATCCGCATCGCCCGGTCCGCCGGCCTCGGCGTGATCCGGCTGCACGACGCCCGGCACGGCACGGCCACGCTCCTCACGGCGGCCGGCGTCGCGCCCCCGGGTCGTGATGCTGATCTGGCACAGCCAGATCAGCATCACCCTGGATCTCTACACGCACGTCGTCCAGGGCACCCAGCGCGAGGCCATGAGCCACATGGGCCGGCTGCTGCGGAGGCGTCCCGGTCGTCGGTGACCGCCCTCGTGGATGTCAAAAGCCCCGGACCGGGACGGCCTGGCGGGATGTGCCCGAGCGCTATGGTCCGTGGGCCACGCTGCACACGCGTTTTCGCAGGTGGGCAGCGGACGGGACGTTCGAGCGGATGCTGCGGGCCGCGCAGGCGAAGGCGGACGCGGCGGGCAACATCGAGTGGCTGGTGTCGGTCGATTCCACGGTCGTCCGAGCTCACCAGCCCGGCTCCGCCAGTACACCCACGACGTCGAACACGTCCGACCCTGTACGGCGGGGACGGCCTTGGAGACCGTGGTCGTCGTCGCCTCATCGAGATCCGGCCCTGCCCACCAGAGCGGTGACCGGCCTCATGGTCCGCACGGCGCGCCGGCTCACGTTGCACTGAGGCCCGTGCACGTCCGCTCGCGGTCGGCCAGGACGCAAGGCGTCGGGTCCGCCGCGCTCGCGGCGGACCCGACGCCTTGACCGTCGCAGCCGTTACCGCCGGCTCGGCCCCCGCCGGCCCGCCGGCACCTCGGACATCACTTCACCACGACGTTGTCCCCGGACGACGTCGACGGCCCGGTGGTGGTGTTGCCGTAGTACACCCAGCGCCACGTACCCGTCTTGGAGGCCTTCACGGTCGTCCTGAGAACACCCGAGCCGTTCGCGTACACCTTCTTCACCGTGGTGTAGGAGGAGGTGCCGGCCGGCTTGAACTGCAGGCTCACCAGGCGGCCTCCGTAGGAGGCGTACTTCCTGGTCTCCCAGTTGGCCCGCGTGACCTTTCCGGTCACGGTGATGGTCCCGCCCTTGGACACCGGTTCGGGCGAGGCGTTGACGGTCAGGCGGGAGTTGCGCTTGACGTGGACCGTCAGCCCCTTGTCGTCGGTGTCACCACCGCCGCCCTTGAAGTGCACCTCGGCCCCGACCTTCCAGGCCCCGGCCTCGCTGTTGTGCATGTCCCACACGCTCGGGTCGAAGTACATCGTCTCGTTGAAGTCGCAGACGCTCGTGCTCACCCTGATGCAGTCGCTCGTCTCGATGGCGTGCCACAACCGGTCACCCGAACCACTCCGGTACAGGAACACCGCGGGCGCCCACTTCCACTGGTGAGTGGTCGTCATCCGGAAGGAGGCGGGCGCCGCGACCTCCTTCGACACCCCGATCACAATCGGCTTGCCGCCGTTCACCTGGACACGGGTGAACGAGACCCCACCCTCGGCCGCCCCGGCCGGCACCGCGGCCACGGCCGTGAACACCGCCGCCGCACCACCGGCCACGACGACTCTCCAGACCTGCTTCCCCACCTGATCCCCGATCTCCGTACGGAAAGGCACCGAAGGCTCATCCCTCCAGCGCCTTACAGACAGCCGGCATCCACACGGGGTTGTACACCCGCGCATCACAATGGGGCATCAGACGATCCCCGCATCCCGCGAGGCGGAGAGGTCGGTGCGGTGCGGCGGGCGAAGCACGCACCCCCTGGGCAGGGTCTTCAAATTGATCAGCGTTGGTGGATCATGGTGTCGTGATGCGTCGCCATGAACTGTCCGATGCCGATGGGGAGTTCGTCCAGTCGTTGCTGCCTGAGCCGTTGCGGGGCGGAGGAGGCTGGACGACCGCAGGGTCCTGAACGGGATCGTGTGGAAGTTCCGGACCGGGACGGCCAGGCGCGTTACGCCCGAGCTCTCGCTGCGGTACGGCACGAATACCGCGACCGCCTCGTGCCGTTCGGCGAATCGGAAGCGGCTGCCTACCTGCTCATCCACAAGACGCTCAAAGCCGCAGGCACCAGCATCGACCCACCGGACGCACTGATCGCCGCCACCGCCCTGGCCCACGGGCGGACGGCCGCCACCCGCAACATCAAACACATGGCCCGAACAGGAGCCCTGGTGGTCAAACCATGGGAAGAGAAGCTGTAAGCGGTACTCAGGGCACGAGCCACCCTGCCGGCGCCGCCCCGGGGTCGGCGCAAACTCTCTTCTTGTCTTCAACCGCTCCGGGATTCCGCCGATCCATAGCGGATCGCCATGACTCACGGGTCGACGAAGCGGCTGGGTGGTGTGCCGTAAGCGCAGAGGCCCTCCCGCCCATCGGACGGAAAGGCCTCTGAGCAGGCGTTTCTTTGTGCCCGGCAGGATTCGAAGCTGCGACACCTGCTTGAGGAGTTTTTCCCGGGCGGGGCTGTGGCCTGCGGAGACATAGGCCGCAGGGTGTCTGACCAGGGGAAGGACTCCTCCGCGGTTCTCACGCGTTCACGGTGCTTCCCGTCCTCGTGTGTGCTGAATACGTGCCGGTGGATGCTGTCCGGCGAAGGCCATGGGTTGCTTGGGGCCAGCGACCGGCCGGAGTGAGGTGCGGGCGTCCCGTCACACCTTCTCGACTCGCACGGAGTGGCCCGCGAGGAGTTGGTTCATGTCGTCGGTGTCGGAGGTGAAGACGGTTGCCTGGGCCCCCTGTGCGGCTTCCCGCCCGGCCACAGCCGCCAGAACGGCGTCGAGGGCGTACTTGTGCCCGTGCAGGCCGGCCGCCTTCAGCATGTCGCGTGCCATGACGGTCACCTGGTCGTCCGTGTGCACGACGCGGATCCGGGACAGCGTCCAGTTCCACAGTGCCTGCCGCGACGCTTCACGCGGGTCCCATGCCTCCAGGGTCGTGAGCGCCGAGGTGACGATCGGGATGTCGAGCCGAGGGGCCGTCTTGATCAGCGCGGTCATCTCCCGATCGCCCTGGACCGCCTTGGAGAGAGCCTCGGAGTCGAACACGAAGACGCGCCGGCGCGGCCGGTGCAGCTTCGCTCGGGCGGTGCGACTCACGCGGCCTCGTCCGAAGCCGATCGCTGCTCGTCATGCCAGCCGTCGATGGCGGCGATGCGCTCCAGCGCTGCCTGCTGCTCGTCGTCCGTCACGACGCCGTGCTCTTCCTCGAGCCGGTCGGCCAACTCGCGCAGCCGGTCCATGGCGTCCTGGTGGGCGGCGGCGGCCGCGATGTAGCCGGACACCCCGCGTGCGTCGACGCGCTCCTTGATCGATTCCACCAGCTCTTCCGGCACGGTGATGGTGATCTTCCGAGTTGCCATACTTCGAGTATGCCAGGTTCTGGGTGGCGTGGCTTGACTCCTCGAAGAAGCCGGCTCCGAAGAGCAGGGGTGCACAGGATGCCGCCTCCACCCGGGCGAGGACTCCGGCTCGGCCGACCACGTCCCGATCGGGCGCAGATGCAGCACGACCCGCGACAGGTCGTGAGGCACGGCGTGAACATCCATAGCGGCCGCGTACTCGCCCACGTCCTGGCCGTCGACCGCGACAGTGCAGGAACGCCCGTCGATACTCGGCTGATGACGGTTCGGTGTCGTCACCGGCGGAGTCTGCGCCCACGGTCGGACAACCGCCGGAGGGCTCTTCCCGGCCGGCACGGCCCCGTATGCCGGTGGCTTCGTCTACCTTCCCATCATGACGCTGAACGAAATCACTCGATCTGCGATCCTGCAGGCTGTTGCGGAGTACGACCGGCTCGGTCGGGGTGCGTTCCTGGAGAGATACGGATTCGGACCGTCGCGTAGCTACCTCCTTGAGATCGATGGCAAGGAGTACGACTCAAAGGCCATCGTGGGGGCGGCGCACGGCTATCTGTCCGGACGGGATCCTCTGGGACGCGACGAGTTCTCCGGCGGCAAGGACCACGCTGCCAAGCTGTTGAGCGACCTCGGATTTGAAGTCGTGGTCCGTACGGCGGGCTGATCCCTGACGGCACCCGACATCGAAGGTTGCCGAATCTGAGACCCAAGGTGGCCAAGACCGAACGGAGGTTGAGAAGATCCTGGCATGCAGTTCGACGACCCTGCCGACTTGAGTCGCGTATGCACAGAACGGCTCGGCGAGAAGGCCGGTCGGCAGTTCGCTGCGATGGCCCGCCGCGGCTTTCAGTTGGTCTGCTCAGCAGGAAGTATCCGGGCCACTGGGCAATGCCGACTTGGTGGGCCTGCCCTCCTCGAACCGGAGACCTGCTGGCCCGAACAGAGTGGGGCTCCGTTGTCCCTGCATGCCGTGCTGGACACCGATGCTCTCGCTACCTGGCTGGGTAACGAACTGCCCACACGGCCTGGCCTGCTCAACTTCTTCTACCTCGATCCGGACCTGCCGTACGAGGAGTACCGCAAACTGGACATGTCTGAGTCCGGAGTATGCCGCGTCATTCCCGCCGACCCGGCACGGGCAGTCGAGACAACGGCACCCGAACCAGCGAGAAGCTACCCGGCGATGCCCGTCCACGCAGCCGAGGTAACCATGCTCCCGGACTGCTGGGACGTCGAGGACGAGGACGTGGAGTTCGACAGGGACCAGCACTGGGGAGCGGCATCGCTCATTCTCGGCGAGATGGGAGATCTCGACGGGAACACCGCCGGCAGTCACTGCGCCTTCGGCTGGCCGGACACCTCGTACACGCTCAAGGTGTCGTCCCGCGACGCCGACGGCCCGGCCATCCATCTGCTCCAGCTTGCCGAGGACCCCGAACTCGGATGGGGCTGGGGGGACGCCGGAACGTTGTACTTCACGATCCCGGTCAAGGCACTCGCGACCGGCGACTTCAGCCAGGCCGGGGCACAGGCTCTCTGCTGCTGATCCGCACAGCAGGAGGCCGCTGCCGGAGACCGCATCGTTGTTGCCGCGTTCTTTTGGAAGAAGCAGACGCAAAGGCCCCGGACCATGATCGGTCCGGGGCCTTTCGGCTGGTGTCCCCGGCAGGATCTGAACCTGCGACACCCGCTTTAGGGCAAGGCCGTGAAGTTTACGGTCCGGGAGCCGACGTCAAGATGTCGATGCTGATGGTGGCCTTGTAGGTGTGGCGG
>NZ_JAESIF010000042.1:0-60160 GCF_016757295.1 Streptomyces sp. M2CJ-2
GAAGCCGGCGCCGGACACACCCAACGCCAGTCCCAGAAGGGCGAGTCCGGCGACGGCGCGGGCCATGGTGCGGGCGGCGTCGGCCGACTGGGCGGAGCGCGCCCTGCCCGGCGCCGAGCACCTCACCACCCGCGCCGGCGACGACGCCACGCTGATCGCCAGCGAACTGGTCACCAACGCCGTCGTGCACGCCGGCACCGAGGTACGGCTGACCTGCCGCCTCGAGGAGGAGAGCGGCGCCCTCGTCGTCGAGGTCACCGACCGCCACCCCTCCCGCGCCCCGCACGGCGGAGAACCGGAGGCACCGCCCTACGAGAACCCCGAGCACGGACGCGGCCTGCGCCTCGTCGCCGCGCTCTCCGAGGCATGGGGGATCACCTACCGCCCCGGCACCAAGACCGTCTGGGCCCGGATCCCCGTGGGAGGGGACCTCGCGGCGGACGGCACGCAGGACGGGGAGGAGAGTGCGGAGGAAACGGAGAGCGCAGGGAGCGCGGACATCCCGTTCGACGCGTACGTGTGGGAGGCGGAGCCGGAGCCCGGCGGTGACGGGTGGCGTGCGCCCCGGCCGTACCGGCGGGACGGGGCATGGCTCGGGCGTGGGGCGCTGTCCTTCCTCGCCGAGGCGTCCGATCTGCTCGCCGGGCAGCTGGACGAGGACCTGGTCGCCGCGCTCACCGGGCAGCTGATCGTGCCGCGGCTGGCGGACTGGTGCGCGGTGTGGCTCGAGGACGAGACCACCGGCCACGGCGGCTGGAGCGACGGAGCACGGGCCCACGGGCCCCGCCTCGCTCGTGTCTGGCACGCCGACGAGAGCCGCGTCGAGGAGCTGAGCCGGGTGCTGGAGCAGGATCCCCCGCCTCCCTCCGATCCGCTGAGCACCGGACCGGTCGTCTACCCCTGGCCGGAGAAGGCGCTCCACCTGACCGAGGGCCGCGAGGAGGACAGCGGCCCCGGCACCGCCCTCGCCTACCGGCTCGTCGCCGGTGGCCGGCCGCTGGGGACGCTGGTGATCGGGCGGGCCGGGATCGGGCGGTTCCCGGACGAGGTCACCGGGCTGGTGGAGGACCTCGGGCGGCGTGTGGCGCTCGCCATCGGCGCCGCCCGGCAGTACGCCCGCCAGGCCACCATCAGCGCCGTGCTCCAGCGCGGACTGCTGCCCGGCGCCGTCGCCGAGATCCCCGGCGTGCGCTCCGCCCTCGTCTACGAGCCCCACGACAAGGGCGGACCGAGCGGCGACTTCTACGACCTGTTCCCGGCCGGACCGGGCCGCTGGTGCTTCGCCATCGGCGACGTCCAGGGCAAGGGCCCCGAAGCCGCCGTCGTCATCGGGCTGGTCCGCCCCTGGCTGCGGCTGCTCGCCCGCGAGGGCTACCGCGTCGCCGACGTCCTCGACCGCCTCAACCAACTGCTCCTCGACGACGCCACGGAGGCCGCCGACGCCGCCGCCCGCGCGCTCGTCGCCGCCGGCGCCCGCCCGACCGCCCCCGGGGACGGCCCCCAGACCCGCTTCCTCTCCCTGCTCTACGGAGAACTCACCCTCGTCGAGGGCGGCGCCCGTGTCACCCTCGCCTCCGCCGGACACCCCCTGCCGCTGCTGCTCTCGCCCGACGGGATGGTCCGTACCGTGGCCCGGTCGCAGACCCTGCTCGGGGTCGTCGAGGACGCCACCTACACCAGCGACACCTTCGAGCTGCGCTCCGGCGACACCCTGCTCTGCGTCACCGACGGCGTCACCGAGCGGCGCTCCGGCTCCCGCCAGTTCGACGACGGCGACGGACTCGCCGCCGCGCTGGCCGGCTGCGCCGGGCTGGACGCCGACCTGACAGCGGAACGCATCAGCCGACTGGTCCACGAGTTCGGGGCGCGGCCACCGGAGGACGATCTCGCCCTGCTGGTGCTCCAGGCGGACTGACCGGCCTACGGGCCGAGTGCGGGACAATGGGGCACATGCCTTCCGCACTCCCCGACGGCGAGCCCGTCCCCGCCGACGGCGCGCTGCCCGCGTCCGCGCTCGACGGGGCCGCGGGCCGCCCCCTCGGGTTCTATCTGCACGTGCCGTACTGCGCGACCCGCTGCGGCTACTGCGACTTCAACACCTACACCGCCACCGAGCTGCGCGGCAGCGGCGGCGTGCTCGCCTCCCGCGACAACTACGCCGAGACCCTGATCGACGAGGTCCGCCTGGCCCGCAAGGTGCTCGGCGACGACCCGCGCGAGGTCCGCACGGTGTTCGTCGGCGGCGGCACCCCCACCCTGCTGGCCGCCGACGACCTCGTACGGATGCTGGGCGCGATCCGCGACGAGTTCGGGCTGGCGGCGGACGCGGAGGTGACGACGGAGGCGAATCCGGAGTCGGTCGATCCGGCCTACCTGGCGACCCTCCGCGCGGGCGGCTTCAACCGGATCTCCTTCGGCATGCAGAGCGCCCGGCAGCACGTGCTGAAGGTCCTCGACCGCACACACACTCCCGGCCGCCCGGAAGCGTGTGTCGCCGAGGCGCGGGCGGCGGGCTTCGAGCACGTCAACCTCGACCTGATCTATGGCACCCCCGGCGAGTCCGACGACGACTGGCGGGCCTCGCTGGACGCGGCCCTCGGCGCCGGACCCGACCACGTCTCCGCGTACGCGCTCATCGTCGAGGAGGGCACGCAGCTCGCCCGTCGCATCCGGCGCGGTGAGGTGCCGATGACCGACGACGACGTGCACGCGGACCGGTACCTGATCGCCGAGGAGGCCCTGTCGGCGGCCGGCTTCGACTGGTACGAGGTGTCGAACTGGGCCACCTCCGACGCGGGACGCTGCCTGCACAACGAGCTGTACTGGCGCGGCGCGGACTGGTGGGGCGCGGGGCCCGGGGCGCACTCGCACGTGGGCGGGGTGCGCTGGTGGAACGTGAAGCACCCCGGCGCGTACGCGGCTGCGCTGGCGGCGGGGCGGTCGCCGGGGGCCGGGCGGGAGGTCCTGTCGGACGAGGATCGGCGGGTGGAGCGGATTCTGCTGGAGCTGCGGCTGGAGGAAGGGGTTCCGCTCGCTCTTCTCCGCGCGGAGGGGCTGGCGGCGGCGCGCCGTGCCCTGACGGACGGGCTGCTGCGGCAGGGGGCGTACGACGAGGGGCGTGCGGCGCTGACCCTGCGGGGGAGGCTGCTGGCGGACGCGGTGGTGCGGGACCTGGTGGACTGAGGGGCCGACCCCCGCGAGAGCGGGGAGCATGCACTGCTCGGCCGGGTCGACGAGTTGATCGACGGACCACCTCCGCAGCGGCGGAGAGCAGCCCACCAGGCCCAGCCTGTCAACGACTGGACAGTGCTCAGGGCACGGTCACATGGTCGATGAGCCGTTCCACACTGCCCAACAGCGCCGGCTCCACATCCCGGTACGAGCGCACCGCGCCGAGGATCCGCTGCCACGCCTCCCCGGTGTTGGCCACGCGCCAGCCCAGTGCCCGGCACACCCCCGTCTTCCAGTCCTGGCCGTGCGGCACCCGGGGCCACGCCTCGATGCCCAGGGACGACGGCTTCACCGCCTCCCAGACGTCGATGTAGGGGTGGCCCACCACCAGGGCGTGCTCGCCGGTGACCGACTCCGCGATGCGCCACTCCTTCGAACCCGGCACCAGGTGGTCCACCAGGACGCCCAGCCGGGCGTCCGGGCCCGGCGCGAACGCGTCGACGATCGCGGGCAGGTCGTCGACGCCCTCCAGGTACTCCACGACCACGCCCTCGACGCGCAGATCGTCGCCCCACACCTTCTCGACCAGTTCGGCGTCGTGGCGACCCTCGACGTAGATGCGCCCGGCGCGCGCCACGCGCGCGCGTGCGCCCGGGACGGCCACCGAACCGGATGCCGTACGGGTCGGACGCGCCGGGCCCGCGGCGGGCCGCACCAGCGTCACCGTGCGGCCCTCCAGCAGGAAGCCGCGCGGCTCCAGCGGGAAGACCCGGTGCTTGCCGAAGCGGTCCTCCAGGGTCACCGTGCCCGCCTCGCAGCGGATCACCGCGCCGCAGAATCCGCTGCCGGGCTCCTCCACGACCAGCCCGGGCTCGGCCGGAACCTCGGGGACGGGCCGGGACTTCTTCCACCCGGGGGTCAGGTCAGGGGAGTACTGGCGCATTCTGACGACGATAGGAGAACCTGGCCCCCGTTCGGCCGAAGGATCAGCCCGACACGCCGAAACGAGCCGCGAGGGCGTCGCGCTGGGCCCGTACGAACGCCGCGTCCACCACCGCTCCGTGACCGGGTACGTACACCGCGTCCTCGCCGCCCAGGGCGAGCAGCCGGTCCAGGGCGGCCGGCCACTGCGACGGGACGGCGTCGGGCCCGGCCTGCGGCTCGCCGGACTCCTCCACCAGGTCGCCGCAGAAGACCACCTCCGGGTCGCCGGGCACCAGCACCACCAGATCGTGGGCGGTGTGCCCGGGGCCCACGTTCGCGAGGAGCGCCTGCCGTCCGCCGCCCAGGTCGAGCGTCCACTCGCCGGACACCATGTGCCGGGGGCGGACCAGCGCCAGCGCGTCCACGGCCTCCTCCGCCGCCCGCGCGTCCAGACCCTCGCGCTCCGCGTCCGCGCGCAGTTCCTCGCGACCCCGCGCCAGCACCGTGTCCAGGCCCACCGCGCCGAACACCTCCGCGCCCGCGAACACCGCCGCCCCCAGCACATGGTCGAAATGGGGGTGGGTGAGCGCGAGATGTGTCACACGCCCACCGGCGAGCGCCTGCGCCCGTGCCCGCAACCGGGCGCCCTCGCCCAGGCTCGAACCGGCGTCCACGAGCAGCGCCGCGCCCGCGCCGACGACGAGCCCCGTCGTGCAGTCCCACACCGGCAACCGGCACCGGCCCACTCCCGGCGCCAGCCGCTCCCACCCCGACTCTTCCCAACTCACCGTCATACCGCGACGCTAATCGCCCACGCCGCCCCGGCGCGACGGCGTGGGACCGGCCTTGCCCGGGGTGTACCCACCGGCCGTACACTGGGCGGGGAAGTTTGGCACTCGCGTGCGAAGAGTGCCAGGACATTCAGGGAACGAACCGGCGAAAGGCTTCTGGAGGTGTGCGCCGTGCTCAGTGAACGCAGGCTCCAGGTGTTGCGCGCCATCGTCCAGGACTACGTCGGAACCGAGGAACCCGTCGGCTCCAAGGCCCTCACCGAGCGGCACAACCTGGGCGTCTCCCCGGCCACCGTGCGCAACGACATGGCGGCCCTGGAGGACGAGGGGTTCATCGCCCAGCCGCACACCAGCGCCGGGCGCATCCCCACCGACAAGGGCTACCGGCTCTTCGTGGACAAGCTCGCCGGCGTCAAGCCGATGACCGCCCCCGAGCGGCGCGCCATCCAGAACTTCCTCGAGGGCGCCGTCGACCTGGACGACGTCGTGGCCCGCACGGTGCGGCTGCTCGCGCAGCTGACCCGGCAGGTCGCCGTCGTGCAGTACCCGTCGCTGACCCGCTCGACCGTGCGGCACGTGGAGCTGCTCCCGATGGCGCCCGCGCGCGCCATGCTGGTGCTGATCACGGACACCGGGCGGGTCGAGCAGCGCATGATCGACTGTCCGGCGCCGATCGGCGAGGCGACCCTGGGGGATCTGCGGGCGCGGCTCAACAGCCGTGTCGCGGGCCGCCGTTTCACCGATGTACCGTCTCTCGTCGAGGATCTCCCCGAGGCCTTCGACCTCGAGGAGCGCGGTACGGTCTCGACCGTGCTCTCCACCCTCCTGGAGACGCTCGTCGAGGACAACGAGGAGCGGCTGATGATCGGCGGTACCGCCAATCTGACCCGCTTCGGACATGACTTCCCCCTTGTGATCCGGCCCGTACTGGAGGCGCTCGAGGAGCAGGTCGTGCTTCTCAAGCTGCTGGGCGAGGCGAAGGATCCGGGCGTGACCGTGCGTATCGGTCATGAGAACGCCCACGAGGGACTCAACTCCACCTCAGTGGTGTCGGTGGGCTACGGTTCGGGCGGCGAGGCTGTTGCCAAGCTCGGCGTGGTCGGTCCGACCCGCATGGATTACCCGGGAACGATGGGAGCGGTACGCGCAGTGGCACGGTACGTCGGACAGATCCTGGCGGAGTCGTAGTGGCCACGGACTACTACGCCGTACTCGGCGTGCGCCGCGACGCTTCGCAGGAGGAGATCAAAAAGGCCTTCCGGCGGCTCGCCCGCGAGCTGCATCCGGACGTCAACCCGGATCCGAAGACCCAGGAGCGGTTCAAGGAGATCAACGCCGCCTACGAGGTGCTGTCGGACCCGCAGAAGAAGCAGGTCTACGACCTCGGCGGCGACCCGCTCTCGCAGGCCGGGGCCGGCGGCGGCGCGGGCGGCTTCGGCGCGGGCGGCTTCGGGAACTTCTCCGACATCATGGACGCGTTCTTCGGCACGGCGTCGCAGCGCGGTCCGCGCTCGCGCACCCGCCGCGGCCAGGACGCGATGATCCGGATCGAGGTCGAGCTGGACGAGGCCGCGTTCGGCACGACCAAGGACATCCAGGTCGACACGGCGATCGTGTGCACCACGTGCAGCGGTGAGGGCGCCGCGCCGGGGACCAGCGCGCAGACCTGTGACATGTGCCGCGGCCGCGGTGAGGTCTCGCAGGTCACCCGGTCCTTCCTGGGCCAGGTCATGACCTCGCGCCCCTGCCCGCAGTGCCAGGGCTTCGGCACCGTCGTCCCGAACCCGTGCCCGGAGTGCGCCGGCGACGGACGCGTCCGCTCCCGCCGCACCCTGACCGTGAAGATCCCGGCCGGTGTCGACAACGGCACCCGGATCCAGCTGGCCGGCGAGGGCGAGGTCGGCCCCGGCGGCGGTCCCGCCGGCGACCTGTACGTCGAGATCCACGAGCTGCCGCACAGCACCTTCCAGCGGCGCGGCGACGACCTGCACTGCACGGTCACCATCCCGATGACGGCGGCCGCCCTCGGCACCAAAGTGCCGCTGGAGACGCTGGACGGCATGGAGGAGGTCGACATCCGGCCCGGCACCCAGTCCGGCCAGTCGATCCCGCTGCACGGCCGGGGCGTCACGCATCTGCGCGGCGGCGGCCGGGGCGACCTCGTCGTGCACGTCGAGGTGCAGACCCCGGGCAAGCTCGACCCCGAGCAGGAACGCCTGCTGCGCGAACTCGCCAAGCTCCGCGGCGAGGAACGCCCGCTGGGCCAGTTCCAGCCGGGGCAGCAGGGGCTGTTCTCCCGGTTGAAGGACGCTTTCAACGGGCGCTGACGGACGACACCGGAGGACGACACCGGAGGTGCTGCGCGCGGGGGCCGGAAACGGCTCCCGCGGTGCTGCGGAAGGTGTCCTGAAGGTGCTCGGGAAGGTGCCGTGAAGCCGCCCCGGACACGGCCCGTGCCAAGGGCGAAGGCCGGTTGAGCCCCGATTCGGAGATGTCCGAAGGACGTGGCAACATGCCGTCATGTCCTTGGCGCTCACCGATCTCCTTCCGCACCCCGTCGTGCAGGCCCCCATGGCGGGCGGTGTCTCCGTGCCGCAGCTCGCCGCGGCCGTCTCCGAGGCGGGCGGGCTCGGTTTCCTGGCCGCCGGGTACAAGACCGCGGACGGGATGTACCAGGAGATCAAGCAGCTGCGCGGACTGACCGGCCACCCGTTCGGCGTCAACGTCTTCATGCCCCAGCCCGAGACCCCCGACCCGGCCGCCGTCGGCGTCTACGCCCACCAGCTGGCCGGTGAGGCCTCCTGGTACGAGACCGAGCTCGGCGACCCCGACAGCGGCCGCGACGACGGCTACGACGCCAAACTCGCCGTCCTGCTCGACAACCCGGTGCCGGTGGTGTCGTTCCACTTCGGAGTGCCGACCCGTGAGGTCCTGGACTCCCTGCGCCGCGTCGGCACGTTCACCCTGGTCACCGCCACCACCGCCGAGGAGGCGCGGGCCGTGGAGCGGGCGGGCGCCGACGCGGTGATCGCGCAGGGCGTCGAGGCCGGCGGCCACCAGGGCACCCACCGGGACCTCCCGGAGAACGACGGCTCCGGCGTCGGACTGCTGTCCCTGGTCGCCGAGGTGCGGGAGACGGTGGACATCCCGATCGTCGCCGCCGGCGGCATCATGCGCGGCAGCCAGATCGCCGCGGTGCTCGCGGTCGGCGCCCGGGCGGCCCAGCTCGGCACCGCCTTCGTCGCCACCCACGAGTCCGGCGCGCCCGCCCTGCACAAGCAGGCGCTGACCGACCCCCTGTACGTCCGCACCGAACTGACCCGCGCCTTCTCGGGACGCCCGGCCCGCGGCCTGGTCAACCGGTTCCTGCGCGAACACGGCCCGTACGCGCCCGCCGCCTACCCGGACGTCCACCATCTCACCGCGCCGCTGCGCAGGGCCGCCGCCAAGGCGGGGGACGCGCAGGGCATGGCACTGTGGGCGGGACAGGGCCACCGGATGGCCCGGGAGCTGCCTGCCGGGCAGCTGGTGGAGGTGCTGGTCGCCGAACTCGCCGCCGCCCGGACGGAGCTGTCGGCGGGGGGTGCCGGATGACCGCGCCGGTCTTCGTGGTGGAGCACTTCGACACGGACGCCTCCGGACACCATGTGCTCGACGGCCCCGAGGGGCGGCACGCCGTCTCCGTGAAGCGGCTGCGGGCCGGGGAGAGCGTCGTCCTCACCGACGGCGCGGGCCGCAGGGCCGAGGGCGAGGTGACCGGGACCGAGGGCAAGGACCGGCTGATCGTGCGCCTCGGGGACGTCGTCGAGGAGCCCGTGGAGTCGCCCCGGCTCACCGTCGTCCAGGCACTGCCCAAGGGCGACCGGGGCGAGCTGGCCGTGGAGACGATGACCGAGGTCGGCGTCGACGCGATCGTGCCGTGGTCCGCGGCGCGCTGCATCACGCAGTGGAAGGGCGAGCGCGGTCTGAAGTCCCTCGCCAAGTGGCGGGCGACGGCCCGGGAGGCCGGCAAGCAGTCCCGCCGGGCGCGCTTCCCGGAGGTCGCGGACGCGGCGACGACCAAGCAGGTTGCCTCACTTCTCGCCGAAGCCGACTTCGCCGCCGTGCTCCACGAGAGCGGCACCGAACCCCTCGCGACCGCCGAACTCCCCGGCTCCGGCAGCATCGTGCTGGTCGTCGGCCCCGAAGGCGGGGTCTCGCCGGAGGAGTTGGCGCTCTTCGCGCAGGCCGGCGCCAAGCCCTACCGCCTGGGCCGCAGCGTCCTGCGCACCTCCACCGCGGGCACCGCCGCCACGGCCGTCCTGCTGGCCCGCACGGGCCGCTGGTCCTGACGGCCCCGTTCGCCGCCAGCCGCGGGGCCGCCGGCTGTCAGCCGTCCGCCGCGCGGGCGGCGGCGACCGCCGGGAACAGTTCCCAGCCGTCCAGCTCCGCGGCCCCGGTGAGCAGCCCGCGCCGGACCGCCTCGTCGACGAAGGCCCGTACGACACCGGGCTCGTGCAGGTTGAGCGCCGCGTGTCCGCCGAGGGCCACAGCCCCGGAATGCAGGAAACCGTCGGGGACGAGACGGCCCTCGCCGCCCCGGAACACCAGGTGGACCGTCGCCGTCGTTCCCTCCCGGGTCAGTGCGAGCACCTCCTGGCAGGGCCCGTCGGTACGGTGCCGATGACGCACCGACCACAGGTAGGCGGTCGTTTCGCCCGTGGTGGTCCCGTCCACGACGAGTCGTCTGAGCCGGCGTTCGCTGCGCATCGCTCCACGGTAGTGAGGAGTGGCCGTATGCGCCCTACCGTCACGCGTGGGGCGGTGGCAGGCTGCCGGGCATGGGGGCATTGAGGTGGGTTCGGGGCGGGACGCGGTGGCGCCGGTCGGTGTCGGCCGTCGGGTTCGTCGTGGTCGTCGTGGGCGGGGCCGGGGCGTGCGAGCCGGGTCCGGTCGGCACGGCGGCGGTGGCGTACACGACCGACGAGACGGTCACCCGGGAGCTCAACCGGCAGAAGGCCGGGGTGCGTTGGCTCAGCTGCACCGCCTCCTACGGGAACCAGGACGGCGCGTCGTCGCGGCCCGCGAGTGAGGACACCGTGGCCACCGTGGACTGCGACGGGGAGACCGAGGACGGCAAGGAGATCACCGTCACCGGGAAGATCACCCATGCCGTCGACGGCGCCTGTGTGCGCGGGGACATCACCGCGAAAGTGGACGGCAAGCAGTGGTTCCGGGTCGACGGCCTGGGCGACTGCGACGCCACCAGCCCGCCCGCGGTGGGCGAGCCCACGAACCGCGGCCCACGGCCCACCGTCACCGTGACGGTCACCACGACCGTGTGGTGCGAGCAGTACCCGTCCTGTCGCCCCGTCGAGGGCAAGTGATCCAAACCTCTGTCCAGGCCGACCCCGTGTGCGTAGGGTGATCGGGTGACACAGCCTGCATCGGTCGCCCCCGCCGCGTATCTCCGGTTCCCGCATCCGCACGGCGAGTTGGTCGCCTTCACCGCCGAGGACGACGTGTGGCTCGCCCCGCTCGAGGGCGGCCGGGCCTGGCGGGTGAGCGCCGACAACGTGCCGGTGACGCTCCCCCGCATCTCGCCCGACGGCACCACCGTCGCCTGGACCTCCACCCGTGACGGCGCTCCCGAGGTGCACACCGCCCCCGTCGAGGGCGGCCCCGGCCGGCGTCTGACGTACTGGGGAAGCGCGAGGACCCAGGTGCGCGGCTGGACCCCGGACGGCAAGGTCCTCGCGCTCAGCACCCAGGGCCAGGCCAGCCTGCGCCGCACCTGGGCCCGCGCGATCCCCCTCGACGGCGGACCCGCCACCACCCTGCCGTACGGCCCCGTCGGCGACGTCGCCCACGGGCCGCGCACGGTCCTGCTGTCCGCGACGATGGGCCGCGAGGCCGCCTCGTGGAAGCGCTACCGGGGCGGCACGGCGGGCAAGCTGTGGATCGCACAGGAGACCGGCGACGGTGCCGACAACTCGGCCGACGGCTCAGGAGAGTTCGTCCGGCTGCACGGAGATCTCGACGGGAACATCGAGTACCCGCTGTGGGTGGGAGACAGGGTCGGTTTCCTCTCCGACCATGAGGGCACCGGCGCGCTGTACTCCTCCCTCGCCGACGGGTCCGACCTGCGCCGGCACACCCCCCTCGGGGGTTTCTACGCCCGGCACGCCGCCACCGACGGCACCCGTGTCGTGTACTCCTGCGCCGGTGAACTGTGGATCCTCGACGACCTGGACGGGGCCGAGCCGCGCCGGCTCGACATCCGGCTGGGCGGGCAGCGCGTCGACCTCCAGCCGTTCCCGGTGAACGCCGCCCGCTGGTTCGGTTCCGCCTCCCCCGACCACACCGCGCGCGGCAGCGCCGTCTGCGTGCGCGGCACCGTCCACTGGGTCACCCACCGCGCCGGCCCCGCCCGCGCGCTCGCCGCCACCCCCGGCGTACGGGCCCGCCGCCCGCGCACCTTCCGCGCGGACGGCGAGGAATGGGTGGTGTGGGTGACGGACGCCGACGGCGACGACGCTCTGGAGTTCGCCCCCGCCACCGGCCTCGCCCCCGGAGCGACCCCGCGCCGGATCGCCGCCGGACAGCTCGGCCGCGTCCTGGGCCTCGCCATGGCGCCCGACGGCAGCCGCGCCGCGGTCGCCTCGCACGACGGCCGTCTCCTGCTCGTCGAGCGGGAGACCGGCGAGGTCCGCGAGGTCGACCGCAGCGAGCACGGCGACGTCTCCGGGCTGACCTTCTCGCCCGACTCCGCCTGGCTCGCCTGGTCCCACCCCGGCCCCCGCCCGCTCAGCCAGCTGCGGCTCGCCGACACCACCGACCTGTCGGTCACCGAGGCGACCCCGCTGCGCTTCCAGGACTACGCGCCCGCGTTCACCCTCGACGGCAAGCACCTCGCCTTCCTGTCGACCCGCTCCTTCGACCCCGTCTACGACGAGTACGTCTTCGACCTCGCCTTCGTCGAGGGCGCCCGCCCGCACCTGATCACCCTCGCCGCGACGACGCCGTCCCCGTTCGGCCCGCAGCGGCACGGCCGCCCCTTCGAGACGCCGGACCGGGACGAGACCCCCGACAGCGAGGGCACCCCCACCACCCGTATCGACCTCGAGGGGCTGGCCGACCGGATCGTGCCGTTCCCGGTCGAGGCCGCCCGCTACTCCAACCTGCGCGCCGCCAAGGACGGGGTGCTGTGGCTGCGGCACCCGGTGCGCGGCGTGCTCGGCGCCTCCAGGGCCACCCCCGAGGACCCCGACCCCAAGACCGAGCTGGAGCGCTACGACCTCGCCCAGCAGCGCATCGAGCATCTGGCCGTGGACGCCGACCACTTCGAGGTCAGCGGCGACGGCAAGCGGGTGCTGCTGTGGACCGACGGGCGGCTGAAGGTCGTCCCCAGCGACCGGCGCGCGCCGAACGACGACGACAGCGACGGCAACATCACCGTCGACCTCGACCGGGTGCGCCAGTTCGTCGACCCGGCCGCCGAGTGGCGGCAGATGTTCGACGAGGCCGGCCGCATCATGCGGGACAACTACTGGCGGCCGGACATGAACGGCGTCGACTGGGACGGCGTCCTCGACCGCTACCGGCCCGTCCTCGACCGGCTCGCCACCCACGACGACCTGGTCGACCTCCTCTGGGAGGTGCAGGGCGAACTCGGCACCTCGCACGCCTACGTCACCCCGAGCGGCGGCTACGGCGGCGGTCCCCGGCAGGGCCTGCTCGGCGCGGACGTCTCCCGTCACGAGGACGGCAGTTGGCGCGTCGACCGGATCCTGCCCGCGGAGACCTCCGATCCGCAGGGCCGCTCCCCGCTGGCCGCGCCCGGCGTCGCGATCCGCACCGGTGACGCGATCGTCGCCGTGGCCGGACAGCCGGTCGACCCGGTGGCCGGGCCGGCGCCGCTGCTGGTCGGCACCGCGGGCAAACCGGTCGAGCTGACCGTCTCCCCGGCCGGCGGCGGGGACCCGCGGCACGCGGTCGTCGTCCCCGTCGCCGACGAGGAGCCGCTGCGCTACCACGCCTGGGTCGCCGACCGACGGGCCCACGTCCACGAACTGTCCGGCGGTCGGCTCGGCTACATCCACGTGCCCGACATGCAGGCCCCCGGCTGGGCCCAGATCCACCGCGACCTGCGGGTCGAGGTGACCCGCGAGGGCCTGATCGTGGACGTCCGGGAGAACCGCGGCGGGCACACCTCCCAGCTCGTCGTCGAGAAGCTGGCCCGGCGGATCGTCGGCTGGGACCTGCCGCGCGGCATGCGCCCGGAGAGCTACCCGCAGGACGCGCCGCGCGGTCCCGTGGTCGCCGTCGCCAACGAGTTCTCCGGCTCCGACGGCGACATCGTCAACGCGGCGATCAAGGCGCTCGGTATCGGCCCGGTCGTCGGCACCCGCACCTGGGGCGGCGTCATCGGCATCGACAGCCGCTACCGGCTCGTCGACGGCACCCTCGTCACCCAGCCCAAGTACGCCTTCTGGCTGGAGGGGTACGGCTGGGGCGTGGAGAACCACGGCGTGGACCCGGACGTCGAGGTGGTGCAGCGACCGCAGGACCACGCGGCGGGGCGGGACGCGCAGCTGGACGAGGCGGTCCGGCTGGCACTGGCGGCCCTGGAGGAGAACCCTGCCAAAACACCCCCGAACCTGCCCTGAGCCGACCTGACCGACCGACGGAGATGACTGATGCAACCGAGGAAACCGAGGAAGCCGAAGCAACCGAGGAAGCCGAAGCGGCCGAAGTAACCGACGCGACGGTGTGACGGATACGATGCCCGGTAGACGATCAACTTGGTGCGAGGAGGCACACCCATGGCAGGGGAACCGCAGGACGACTGTCTGTTCTGCAAGATCGTCGCCGGGCAGGTTCCGTCGACGATCGTCCGCGAGACGGAGACGACCGTCGCGTTCCGCGACATAAACCCGCAGGCGCCGACGCACGTCCTGGTCATCCCGAAGGCGCACCACAAGGACGCGGCGGCCCTGGCCGCGGCCGCTCCCCAGGTCGCGGCGGACGTCCTGCGCGAGGCCCAGGCCGTCGCGGACCAGGAGCAGTTGGAGAGCCACCGCGTCGTCTTCAACACCGGCAGCGGAGCCGGGCAGACCGTCTGGCACGCGCACGCCCACGTCCTGGGCGGCCGCGGTCTCGAGTGGCCCCCCGGATAGGAAGTTCCTTGTCCGTACGCGAACTGGTGGTGCTCGGCACCGCCAGCCAGGTTCCCACCCGCCACCGCAACCACAACGGCTATCTGCTGCGCTGGGACGGTGAGGGCATCCTGTTCGACCCCGGCGAGGGCACCCAGCGCCAGATGCTGCGAGCCGGGGTCGCCGCGCACGACCTGAACCGGATCTGCGTCACCCACTTCCACGGCGACCACTCGCTCGGCCTCGCCGGAGTGATCCAGCGCATCAACCTCGACCAGGTACCGCACCCGGTCACCGCCCACTACCCGGGCTCCGGGCAGAGCTTCTTCGACCGGCTGCGCTACGCCACCGCCTACCGCGAGACGGTCGGCATCACCGAGGCACCGGTCGGCGCCGACGGCCCGCTCGCCCGCACCGCCGGGTACACCCTGGAAGCACGGAAGCTGTCGCACCCCGTGGAGTCGTACGGCTACCGGCTGGTCGAACCCGACGGGCGGCGGATGCTGCCCGACCGGCTCGCCGCGCACGGCATCAAGGGCCCGGACGTCGGCCGCATCCAGCGCGAGGGCACGCTCGACGGGGTCCCGCTGGAGGACGTGAGCGAGGTGCGGCGCGGCCAGCGGTTCGCGTTCGTCATGGACACCCGGCTCTGCGCGGGGGTGTACGCGCTGGCCGAGGGCTGCGACCTGCTCGTCATCGAGTCCACGTTCCTCGACGAGGACGAGGAACTCGCCGTGGAACACGGTCATCTGACGGCGGGTCAGGCGGCCCGGGTGGCGCGGGACGCGGGCGTGCGGCATCTGGTGCTCACCCACTTCAGCCAGCGCTACGGAGATCCGGAGGAGTTCGAACGGCAGGCGCGGGCCGCCGGGTACGAGGGGGAGCTGACCGTGGCCCGCGATCTGCTGCGAGTACCGCTCCCCAAGCGTCGGTGAGATCGCCGTACGATATTTCGATGCCCGTACCCAAAGCCGAACTGCACCTTCACATCGAAGGCACCCTCGAGCCCGAACTCGCCTTCGCCCTCGCCGCACGCAACGGCGTCGAACTGCCCTACGCCGACACCGACGCCCTGCGCGAGGCGTACCGGTTCGAGGACCTCCAGTCGTTCCTGAACCTGTACTACGAACTCATGGCGGTGCTGCGCACCGAGCAGGACTTCGAGGACCTCGCCGACGCCTACCTGGCCCGCGCCGCCGCCCAGGGCGTGCGGCACGCGGAGATCTTCTTCGACCCGCAGGCCCATCTGTCCCGGGGTGTCGCCATGGACACGGTGGTCGACGGACTGTGGCGGGCACTGGAACGCGGGGAGCGGACGCACGGCGTCTCGACCCGGTTGGTCATGTGCTTCCTGCGGGACGAGTCCGCCGAGTCGGCCCTGGCGACCCTGGACGCCGCCAAGCCCCACCTGGACCGGATCACCGGTGTCGGTCTCGACTCGGCCGAGGTCGGATACCCGCCGGCGAAGTTCCGCGAGGTGTACGAGGCGGCCGCCGCGCTCGGGCTGCGGCGGGTGGCGCACGCCGGTGAGGAGGGGCCGCCGGAGTACATCACCGAGGCGCTGGACGTCCTCGGCGTCGAACGAGTCGATCACGGGCTGCGCTGCATGGAGGACCCGGCGCTGGTGGAGCGGCTGGTGCGGGACCGCGTTCCGCTGACCCTGTGCCCGCTGTCCAACGTCCGGCTGCGCACCGTGGACACCCTCGCCGACCACCCGCTGCCCGCGATGCTCGACGCCGGCCTGCTGTGCACGGTGAACTCCGACGACCCGGCCTACTTCGGCGGCTACGCCGGGGACAACTTCGACGCGGTGCGCGACACGCTCGGCCTCGGCCCGGAGCGGCTGCGCGAACTGGCCCGCAACTCCTTCCTCGCCGCGTTCCTGGACGACGACGAGGAACGCCGGGCGCGCTACCTCGCCGAGGTGGAGGCCTACGTCTTCCCGTAGTTCCGGCGGTCCCGGCAGCTCCCGCACTTCCCATTGACGGCCCCTGTTCGCCTATCTAACCTCTGTTCCCATGCATGGATGACGTTCGTATGGGGAGGCAGTGCGGGTGGGTTTTGGTACGGAGACGGGGACGGCACCTCCCGCCCGTCGGCCCCGCCGACCGCAAGGCCCCGCCCGCCACCGGCCTGGACCTCGTAGGAGCTGCCCGTGACCGTGCCGACCACCCGCGACCTGACCGTCACCGAGGTACGGCTCACGCCGATCCTGGTCGCCGACCCGCCGTTGCTGAACACCCAGGGAGTGCACCAGCCGTACACGCCCCGGCTGATCGTCGAGATCGTCACGGCGGACGGGACCACCGGCGTGGGGGAGACCTACGGCGACACCAAGTACCTGGAACTCGCCCACCCCTTCGCCGAGCAGATGAAGGGACGCCAGGTCACGGATGTGAACGGCCTCTTCGCGCTCCTGGACGAGGTCTCCGTGGCGGCCTCCCGGGTCGAGAACGCCGTCGACGTCGGCGGGCTGCGCGGTGTGCAGACCGCCGACAAGCTGCGGCTGTCCATCGCCTCCGCCTTCGAGGTCGCCTGCCTCGACGCCCTCGGCAAGGCGCTCGGACTGCCCGTGCACGCACTGCTCGGCGGCAGGGTCCGCGACGCCGTGGAGTACAGCGCGTACCTCTTCTACCGGTACGCCGACCACCCCGAGGGCGTCGCCGCCGAGAAGGACGACTGGGGTGCCGCCCTGGACCCGGCCGGCGTCGTCGCGCAGGCCCGTGCCTTCAAGGAGCGGTACGGCTTCACCTCGTTCAAGCTCAAGGGCGGCGTCTTCCCGCCCGAGGAGGAGATCGCCGCCGTCCGCGCCCTCGCCGAGGCCTTCCCCGGCCACCCGCTGCGGCTCGACCCCAACGGCGCCTGGTCCGTCGAGACCTCGGTCCGGGTGGCCGAGGAGGTCGGCGGGCTCCTGGAGTACCTGGAGGACCCGACGCTCGGCACCCCCGCCATGGCCGAGGTCGCCGCCCGCACCGGAGTGCCGCTCGCCACCAACATGTGTGTGACGACCTTCCCCGAGATCAAGGAGGCGTTCACCACGGACGCCGTCCAGGTCGTCCTCTCCGACCACCACTACTGGGGCGGACTGCGCAACACACTGCACCTCGCCGCCGTCTGCCGCACCTTCGGCGTGGGCGTCTCCATGCACTCCAACACCCACCTCGGCATCAGCCTCGCCGCGATGACCCACGTCGCGGCCACCGTGCCGAACCTCCACCACGCCTGCGACTCCCACTACCCGTGGCAGTCCGAGGACGTGCTCACCGAACGCCTCACCTTCCAGGACGGCACCGTGCGGGTGTCCGACGCCCCCGGCCTCGGCGTCACCCTCGACCACGACCGGCTCGCCGCCCTGCACCGGCGGTGGCTGGCGGACGACGGCGCGCTCCGCGACCGCGACGACGCGGCGGCCATGCGGGTCACCGACCCCGAGTGGGTCACCCCGACGGTGCCCCGCTGGTGAGCCGCTGGTGAGCCGGTGAGATGAGACGCCCCCGAACGTGACGGGCGGCGGGTCGTCGGTGTCGTCGGTGGATTGGTGCACACTGGCCAGAACCGCACCAGGCCAGGGAGCGCATCGTGAAGGCGTCCACCACGTCACCCGGAGAGGGAATCACCGACAGCACCCCGCGGGGCGTCATCAGCCACAACGGGACCCCGGCGGGGGCGCACGGCGTGCCCCACGTCGACCCGCTCGCCGCGCTGCGCACACCCGACGACCCGCCCTGGGACGTCTACCTCACCGGCACCGTCTTCCTCGACATCATCTTCACCGGGCTCGACTCCGCCCCGGTGCGCGGGACCGAGTCCTGGGCGCGCGGGATGGGGTCGAGCCCCGGCGGCGTCGCCAACATGGCCACCGCCCTCGCCCGCCTCGGCCTGCGCACCTCCCTCGCGGCGGCCTTCGGCGACGACCACTACGGGGAGTACTGCTGGGACGCCCTGGAGCAGGGCGAGGCCATCGACCTCTCCGCGTCGCGCACCGTGCCCGGCTGGCACTCCCCGGTCACCGTCTCCATGGCCTACGAGGGCGAGCGCACCATGGTCACCCACGGCCACGAACCGCCCCCGGAGGAGCCCTCCCACCGGTCGGCCTCCACCAGCGGCAAGCTGCCCCCGCCCGGCGCGCACCTGTCGCCCTGCCCGCCCCGCGCGCGGAGCGCGGTCGCCTCCCTCACCCCGGGCCGCAGCGAGCACTGGATCGCCCACGCCGCGCGGCAGGGGACCCGGATCTTCGGCGACGTCGGCTGGGACGACACCGGCCGGTGGGACCTCGCCGCACTGCCCGACCTGCGGCACTGCGAGGCGTTCCTGCCGAACGCCGAGGAGGCCATGCGCTACACCGGCACCGACTGCCCCCGCGCCGCCGCGCACGCCCTCACCGAGCACGTGCCGGTCGCGGTGGTCACCCTCGGCGCGGACGGGGCGTACGCCGTGGACCGGCGCACCGGGGAGAGCGCCGAGGTGCCCGCCATCGCAGTGGAGGCCCTCGACCCGACCGGCGCCGGGGACGTCTTCGTGGCGGGCTTCGTCACCGGCAGCCTGGCCGGCTGGCCGCTCGCCGACCGCCTCGGTTTCGCCGGTCTGACCGCGGCCCTCTCCGTCCAGGAGTTCGGCGGCTCCCTGTCGGCGCCCGGCTGGTCGGAGATCGCGGCCTGGTGGCGCGAGGTCCAGTCCGTCGAGGGCCAGGACCCGGCCGCCCTGAGCCGGTACGCGTTCCTCGCGGACCTGATCCCCGACGGCCTGGTCCGCCCCTGGCCCCTCCGCAGAGCGGTCCCCACCATCGGCTTCGGCCGGTCCACCTGACCCCCGCCCCCCCGCCGTCACCTGGTCCCCACTCGTCCGCAACCGCCCCGCCGGTAAAAGGCCTACGGGGTTGTCACCCCCGCGTCGTACCCTGGGAGGCGCGAGGCCGCCCTCAGTTGCGTGGCCCTGACGAGGAGGAACAGCAGGCCTTCAGCGCCGGCCCATGACTCAGACACCCACAGCTCAGACCCCCGCGCAGGAGCAGGCGAGAGTGCAGTTCACCGTCCCGGCCAAACACCCCATGGTGACCGTGCTGGGTTCCGGCGACTCCCTCCTGCGCGTGATCGAGAAGGCCTTCCCGGGGGCCGACATCCATGTCCGGGGCAATGAGATCAGCGCGGTCGGCGACGCAGGGGAGGTCGCCCTCGTCTCGCGCGTTTTCGACGAGATGATGCTGGTGCTGCGCACCGGGCAGCCGATGACGGAGGACGCGGTGGAACGCTCGATCGCCATGCTGAAGGCGAGCGAGAACGGGGAGAGCGACGGCCAGGAGACCCCGGCCCAGGTGCTCACACAGAACATCCTGTCCTCGCGCGGCCGCACGATCCGCCCCAAGACGCTCAACCAGAAGCGCTATGTGGACGCGATCGACAAGCACACCGTCGTCTTCGGCATCGGCCCCGCCGGTACCGGAAAGACCTATCTCGCCATGGCCAAGGCGGTGCAGGCCCTGCAGTCCAAGCAGGTCAACCGCATCATCCTGACCCGCCCCGCGGTCGAGGCCGGAGAGCGCCTGGGCTTCCTGCCCGGCACCCTCTACGAGAAGATCGACCCGTACCTGCGCCCGCTCTACGACGCCCTGCACGACATGCTCGACCCCGACTCCATCCCGCGCCTGATGGCGGCGGGCACGATCGAGGTCGCCCCGCTGGCGTACATGCGCGGCCGGACGCTCAACGACGCCTTCATCATCCTGGACGAGGCGCAGAACACCAGCCCCGAGCAGATGAAGATGTTCCTCACCCGGCTCGGCTTCGACTCGAAGATAGTGATCACGGGTGACGTCACCCAGGTCGACCTGCCGAGCGGGACCAAGTCCGGCCTGCGCCAGGTGCAGGACATCCTGGAGGGCGTCGAGGACGTCCACTTCTCCCGGCTGTCGTCGCACGACGTCGTACGCCACCGGCTGGTGGGCCGTATCGTCGACGCGTACGAGCAGTACGACAGCGAGCACGGCACCCAGAACGGCACGCACAAGAGCGGCGGCCGGGGCAAGTCCGGGCACAAGGGGAAGTAGACCGAACAGCAGATGTCGATCGACGTCAACAACGAGTCCGGAACCGAGGTCGACGAGCAGGCGATCCTCGACATCGCCCGCTACGCGCTCGCACGGATGCGCATCCACCCGCTCTCCGAGCTCTCGGTGATCGTCGTGGACTCCGGAGCGATGGAACAGCTCCACATCCAGTGGATGGACCTGCCCGGCCCGACGGACGTGATGTCGTTCCCGATGGACGAGTTGCGGCCGCCGTCCAAGGACGGTGACGAGCCCCCGCAGGGCCTGCTCGGCGACATCGTGCTGTGCCCCGAGGTCGCCGCCCGGCAGGGCGCCGAGGCGCCGACGCGGCACACCATGGACGAGGAGCTGCAACTGCTCACCGTCCACGGTGTGCTGCACCTGCTGGGCTACGACCACGAGGAGCCCGACGAGAAGGCCGAGATGTTCGGCCTGCAGGCCGCCATCGTGGACGGCTGGCGCGCGGAGAAGGGCATGACCGGCCCGTCCCCCGCCCCGACCGTGTCATGAGCCCCGGGCTCGTCCTCGGCGCGATCGCCCTGATCGTCGTCGCCTGGCTGTTCGCCTGCGCGGAGACGGGCATCGCGCGCGTCTCCGGCTTCCGCGCCGAGGAGGCCGTGCGCTCCGGCCGCCGGGGCGGCGCGAAGCTCGCCAGGCTCGCCGCCGACCCCACCCGCTACCTCAACGTGGCGCTGCTGGTCCGCGTCGGCTGCGAGATGGCCGCCGCCGCGCTGGTCACCTACGCCTGCCTCCGGCAGTTCGACGGCACCGCCGAGGCCCTGCTGGTCGCCATCGCGGTCATGGTCCTCGTCTCGTACGTCGCCGTCGGCGTCTCCCCGCGCACCATCGGCCGCCAGCACCCGATGAACACGGCCACGGCGGCGGCGTACGTCCTGCTGCCGCTGGCCAGGATCATGGGACCGATCCCGTCCCTGCTGATCCTCATCGGCAACGCGCTCACCCCCGGTAAGGGCTTCCGGCGCGGCCCCTTCGCCTCCGAGGCGGAGCTGCGCGCGCTGGTCGACCTCGCGGAGCAGGAGTCGCTGATCGAGGACGAGGAGCGCCGCATGGTGCACTCGGTCTTCGAACTGGGGGACACCCTGGTCCGTGAGGTCATGGTCCCGCGGACGGACCTGGTGATGGTCGAGCGCTACAAGACCATCCGCCAGACCCTCACCCTCGCCCTGCGCTCCGGTTTCTCCCGGATGCCGGTGACCGGCGAGAGCGAGGACGACATCGTCGGCATCGTGTACCTGAAGGACCTGGCCCGCAAGACGCACATCAGCCGGGACGCGGAGAGCGAGCTGGTCTCCACGGCGATGCGGCCCGCGTTCTTCGTGCCCGACACCAAGAACGCCGGCGATCTGCTGCGCGAGATGCAGAAGGACCGTAACCACGTCGCCGTCGTCATCGACGAGTACGGCGGCACCGCCGGCATCGTCACCATCGAGGACATCCTCGAGGAGATCGTCGGCGAGATCACCGACGAGTACGACCGGGAGATCGCGCCGGTGGAGGAGCTGGGCGAGGACCGCTACCGGGTCACCGCCCGTCTCGACATCACCGACCTCGGCGAGCTGTACGGCCTGGAGGAGTACGACGACGAGGACGTGGAGACCGTCGGCGGACTGCTCGCCAAGCTGCTCGGCCGGGTGCCGATCGCGGGCGCGTCCGCCGTGGTCGGCCTGCCCGACGAGCGCCGGCTGCGGCTGACGGCGGAGGCGGCGGCCGGCCGCCGCAACAAGATCGTCACCGTGCTGGTGGAGCCGGTGACGCCGGGAGACCCGGGGGAGCCGGTCGACCCGTCCCGGGTCGAGGAGGAGCCGACGCGATGACCCCGGAGGACCTGCGTGCCCTCTGTCTCTCCTTCGACGCTGCCGTGGAGGACTTCCCGTTCAACCCGGAGACCTCGGTCTTCAAGGTCCTGGGCAAGGTCTTCGCACTGACGGCCCTGGACGAGCGGCCCCTGACGGTCAGCCTCAAGTGCGACCCGGAGGACGCGATCCGGCTCCGCGCCGAGCACCCCGGCCTGATCGTCCCGGGCCGGCACCTGAACAAACGGCACTGGAACACGGTGACCGCCGACGGCGATCTCCCGGACGGGCTGGTCCGGGAGCTGGTCGAGGACTCCTACGACCTGGTCGTCGCCGGCCTGCCGCGCGCGGAGCGGCTCCGGCTCGACCGGCCCTGAGACGGGCTCCGTATGCTCAGGTCCATGACCGACAGCAACGCGCTCGACCCCGAGGACCGCAAGATCGTCACCCTGGCCCGTTCCGCGCGGGCCCGTAACGGTGTGCCCGAGGGGGCCGCCGTACGGGACGAGAACGGGCGGACCTATGTCGCGGGGACCGTGGCCCTGGACTCCCTCCGACTGACCGCCCTGCAGACGGCGGTGGCGATGGCGGTGGCGTCCGGGGCGAAGTCGTTGGAGGCGGCGGCCGTGGTGACGACGGAGGAGTCGGTGCCGGCCGCGGACCTCGCGGCGGTACGGGACCTCGGCGGCCCCGGGACCCCGGTGCTGCTGGCCGGCCCGGACGGGACGGTCCGGGAGACACTCACCGCGGGATGATCCCCAGCAAGGTGTTACCGGCGGTAAATAGGCCGGATTTCCACCTTGTCGTCGTCTCGGCCCCCGCGCATCAATGGAACCGTTGCTTCCGACGGGTCGTCAGACCCGGCCCGTCGGATCCCTTCGTCTCGTGCAGCGTCACCGCTCCCCCCTGCCCGAGCACTCCCC
Organism: Streptomyces sp. M2CJ-2; assembly: GCF_016757295.1. Taxonomy (NCBI): domain Bacteria; kingdom Bacillati; phylum Actinomycetota; class Actinomycetes; order Kitasatosporales; family Streptomycetaceae; genus Streptomyces; species Streptomyces sp. M2CJ-2. Next base: position 22,804 of record NZ_JAESIF010000042.1, read on the forward strand.
CCACGGAAAGGGAACCGGACTCCATGAGAGGCACACGAATCGGCACCGGCGCGTCCCTGGTCGCCGCCGTGGCGGCCTGCGGGCTCGCTTTCGCCCCCTCCGCCGCCGCCGTCGCCCCCGGGACGGCGACCGTCAACGCCGACTGCGGAAGCTGGGGTGGTGGCGACGCCACCCTCACGGCCACCCAGAGCGGCACGTCCGCCACCATCACCATCAACACCTCCGCGGTCACCGCGCCCCTCGCGATCAGCAAGGACTCGCTCGTCTCGCAGCTCACCCTGGTCAAGGCCGGCGGCGGCACCACCGTCTTCAAGGGCACCAAGAACCCGGCCATGGCGACCGGGGACGCCCTCGAGGTCGGCCCGCTCTCCGGGACCGTGGCGTCCGGCGACAGCCTGGAGGCGTTCGGCGGCACGCTGAAGGTGACCGCGTTCGGCTTCATCACCATCACGTGCACGGCCGTCGGACCGCAGTCACCGGGCCCGTTCGTCTTCGACTGATCCCCGGCCGCCGCTCCCCGGGCCCTGCTCCCCACTCCCCGGCCCCCACCGGTCCGGGCACCCCCCGGGTGTCCGGACCGGTGGGGTGTCCGGACCGGTGCGGGCGGGTGGTACGGCGGGGCCTCGGGGATCAGGGACAATGGGCGGCATGAGTGTTCGTACCCAGTCATCCGAGCAGCCCGTCGAAGCTGTCCACCGGGCCGGCTTCGCCTGCTTCGTGGGCCGCCCCAACGCGGGCAAGTCCACCCTCACGAACGCTCTGGTCGGGCAGAAGGTGGCGATCACCTCCAACCGGCCGCAGACGACCCGGCACACCGTGCGGGGCATCGTCCACCGCCCCGAGGCGCAGCTGATCCTCGTCGACACCCCCGGCCTGCACAAGCCGCGCACACTGCTCGGCGAGCGGCTGAACGACGTGGTCCGCACCACCTGGGCCGAGGTCGACGTGATCGGCTTCTGCCTTCCCGCGGACCAGAAGATCGGCCCCGGCGACCGCTTCATCGCCAAGGAACTGGCCGGGATCAAGAAGACCCCGAAGGTCGCCATCGTCACCAAGACCGACCTGGTGGACAGCAAGACCCTGGCCGAGCAGCTCCTCGCCGTCGACCGGCTGGGCCAGGAGCTGGGCATCACCTGGGCGGAGATCGTCCCGGTGTCGGCGACCACGGACAAGCAGGTCGACCTGCTGGCCGACCTGCTGATCCCGCTGATGCCCGAGGGCCCCGCCCTCTACCCCGAGGGCGACCTGACGGACGAGCCCGAGCAGGTCATGGTGGCGGAGCTGATCCGCGAGGCCGCCCTGGAGGGCGTCCGCGACGAGCTGCCCCACTCCATCGCCGTGGTCGTGGAGGAGATGCTGCCCCGTGAGGACCGCCCCGCCGACAAGCCCCTCCTGGACATCCACGCCAACCTGTTCATCGAGCGCACCAGCCAGAAGGGCATCGTCATCGGCCCCAAGGGCAAGCGCCTCAAGGACGTCGGCATCAAGTCCCGCAAGCAGATCGAGGCCCTCCTCGGCACCCCGGTCTTCCTCGACCTGCACGTCAAGGTCGCCAAGGACTGGCAGCGGGACCCGAAGCAGTTGCGGCGACTGGGGTTCTGACCGCGGTGGGTGCTTCGGCGAGCGTCCGATGTGCGCCGGCATCAAGTCGGGCAAGCAGATCGAGGCCCTCCTCGGCACTCCTGCCGCGCGGCGGCAGCCGCAGATCGACGCAGCCTGGACCCGCACGTCAAGGTCGCCAAGGACCGGCAGCGGGATCCGAAGCAGGTGCGGCGACCGGGGTTCCGACCCGGCGGTGTCAGAGGCGCTGCTCGCACAGCATCTCCCGGAACCAGCCGTAGGACGCCTTCGGAGTGCGCTCGAGGGTCTCGAAGTCCACGTGGACCAGGCCGAAGCGGCGGGTGTAGCCCTCCGCCCACTCGAAGTTGTCCATCAGGGACCACACGAAATAGCCCCGTACGTCCACGCCCGCCTCCACCGCCCGGTGCAGGGCGCGGACATGGCCGTCGAGGTAGACGATGCGGGCCTGGTCGTCGACGCCCTCGTAGGAGCAGCCGTTCTCGGTGATGACGACCGGGGGGAGCCGGTCGCCGTAGCGGGCGTGGAAGGTGATGAGGAGTTCGGTCAGGGCCCCGGGGACCACCGGCCAGCCGAAGTCCGTCACCGGATACCCCTCGATCTCCCGTATCGAAAAGGGGAGTTCGGCCGGCATGCGGACACCGCCGAACTCGGTCCCGGTGCCCTGCGGGGCACCCACCCGGGTCGGCGCGTAGTAGTTGACGCCGTACCAGTCGACCGGCTCCGCGATGATCCCCAGGTCCGCCTCGACGTCGCCCGGCATCAGTTCGCCGATGCCGTCCGGGTAGCGGCCGAGCAGCACGGGGTCGGCGAACAGGCGGTTCAGGAGCGTGTCGTAGAAGTCCGCCGCCGCCACGTCCGCCGGGTCCGGGCCGGCCGGCCAGACCGGACCGTGGGAGTTGGCGATGCCGATGTCACCGGCACCGGCCGCGCGCAGGGCGCGTACCGCCAGCCCGTGCGCGAGGAGTTGATGGTGAGCCACCGGCAGCGCGTCGAGGAGAAGCTTTCGGCCAGGGGCGTGGACACCCAACGCATGGCCCAGCAGGGTGTGTTCGGCGGGCTCGTTGAGGGTGATCCAGCGCGACACACGGTCGCCGAGCCGGTCGGCGACCTCGGACACGTACTGCGCGAAACGCTCCGCGGTGCTCCGCTCCAGCCAGTCCATCCCGGTCGGCAGATCCCAGTGGAACAGCGTCGGCACCGGTCGCACGCCCGCCGCGCACAGGTCGTCGACCAGCCGGTCGTAGAAGTCCAGGCCGCCCTTCGCCCGCACCCGCGGCCAGGAGACCGAGAAGCGGTACGCGTCCACCCCCAGTCCGGCCAGGAGCGCCACGTCCTCGCCGTGGCGGTGGACGTGGTCACAGGCCACCGCCGCCGTCGAGCCGTCCCGCACCCGCCCCGGTTCGGCACTGAACTCGTCCCACACGGACGGCCCGCGTTCGTCCACCGCGCCCTCGATCTGGTGCGCCGAGGTCGACACGCCCCACAGGAAACCGTCCGGGAAGCGGGGGATCGGGTTCGTCGTCGCCATGGCACGGATCATCCGCACCGACCGCGTCCCAAGTCAACGCCCTTGCGGGGAAGGGTGGTTACGCGCCCTCCTTGAGCACTCTGCTGATCAGCGTGCGCTGTTCCTCGGTCAGCCGGGGGTCCGCGCAGTACACCGACCGCCCGTCCACCGTGATCCGGTAGCTGAAGCCGTCCGGCACCCCGGCGGGCGGCGCACCCCGGCCGGAGGCCACGGCACTCTCGGCCAGGGCGTGCCACTCGGGCGCGTCGGCCCGTCCCGAGGTGTCCACCTCGGCCTGCCGCTCGATACCGGCGAATCCACCGGTGCGTGTCACCTGAATGCGCATGGGTCCGTGTCTAGTACGGAACTACAGCGTCCGCACCCCCACCCGCTCCCAGGCCTTCGACACCGCCCGCAGCTCCTCGCCCTCCCCGAACCGGGCCCGCGCCACCTTCACCGTCAGCGTCGCGAAGTCCGTGAACTGCGCGTTCTGCGCAAGCTCGCCGCCGGTCAGCACGTCGTACCAGACCTGCCCCGCCCGCTCCCAGGAGTGCCCGCCGAGGGTGGTGGCGGCCAGGTAGAAGGCGTGGTTGGGGATGCCGGAGTTGATGTGGACGCCGCCGTTGTCGCGGCCGGTGCGGACGTAGTCGTCCATCGTCGAGGGCTGCGGGTCCTTGCCGAGGACGTCGTCGTCGTACGCGGTGCCCGGCTCCTTCATGGAGCGCAGCGCCTTGCCGGTGACCCGCGGGGCGAGCAGCCCCGCGCCGATCAGCCAGTCGGCCTCGCCGGCGGTCTGGCCGAGCGTGTACTGCTTGATCAGGGCGCCGAAGACGTCCGACACCGACTCGTTGAGCGCGCCGGACTGGCCGAAGTAGTCCAGGTTGGCGGTGTACTGGGTGAGGCCGTGCGCGAGTTCGTGGCCGATGACGTCGACGGGGAGGGTGAAGTCGAGGAAGATCTCCCCGTCCCCGTCGCCGAAGACCATCTGATCGCCGTTCCAGAAGGCGTTGTTGTAGTCCCGGTCGTAGTGCACGGTCGCGACCAGCGGCAGCCCGGCGCCGTCGATCGAGTCGCGGGAGAACGCACTGAGGAAGAGTTCGAAGGTGGCGCCGAGGCCCGCGTAGGCGCGGTTGACGGTGGCGTCCTTGCCGGGCTCCTCGCCCTCCCGGCGGGCCACCGCCCCCGGCAGCTTCGTGCCGTGCCGGGCGTCGTGGACGGTGCGGTGCGGCTTGCCGGACTCGGCCGCGGCGAGCGGGGCGACGGGGGCGGCGCCGACGACCGTGGTCAGGCGGCGCTGGGTGCGCTCGTAGGCGTCGCGCTGGAGGGTGCGGCGGGCGGGTCCGGCCAGTGCGGGGTCCTCGGCCTGCGCGAGCCGGTCGAGGACGTGCGGCGGAACGATGGTGCAGAAGACGGGCTCGAAGCCCCCGTTGGTGGTCATGTCCGGCACCTTCGCACTGTGTGACGCTCCTGTCACCATCCGCAACCATGATTGATGAAAAGTGCGGTCGATCACTGCAGTCGGACGCCCTGGAGTGGTATACGGCACTTTTTGTCCCGTTCCTCCCTCTGGTCCCGCATACTGATACGGACGCTCGCACGGGCCTGTGTCTCGGTTAAGCTGCGCAGCATCATGCGTTTCGGGCTGCTTCTCCTTAGCTGCCGCGGTGAGGGTCCGCAGTAGGCCGACCCCCTCCCCGCGGAGTTCGGCGCTGCGCCGTCGGCCGTCCCTTCCGGTCTCGTCCCGGATCACCGCGGACCCTCGAGGAGCCCACGCACCATGGTCAACCGCCAGCAGCCCAGTTCCATGCCGATCCACAAGTACGGCCGCTACGAGCAGGTCGACATCCCCGACAGGACGTGGCCGGGCAACCGGATCACCACCGCTCCCCGCTGGCTCTCCACCGATCTGCGCGACGGCAACCAGGCCCTGATCGACCCCATGTCGCCCGCCCGCAAGCGCGCGATGTTCGACCTGCTGGTCAAGATGGGCTACAAGGAGATCGAGGTCGGCTTCCCGGCCTCCGGCCAGACCGACTTCGACTTCGTGCGCTCCATCATCGAGGACCCGGACGCCATCCCCGAGGACGTCACGATCTCCGTACTGACCCAGGCCCGCGAGGACCTGATCGAGCGCACGGTCGAGTCCCTGAAGGGCGCCAAGCGCGCCACGGTGCACCTGTACAACGCCACCGCGCCGGTCTTCCGTCGCGTGGTCTTCCGCGGCTCCAAGGACGACATCAAGCAGATCGCCGTCGACGGCACCCGCCTGGTCGTGGAGTACGCCGAGAAGCTGCTGGGCCCGGAAACGCACTTCGGGTACCAGTACAGCCCCGAGATCTTCACCGACACCGAGCTGGACTTCGCGCTGGAGGTCTGCGAGGCGGTGATGGACGTCTACCAGCCCGGTCCGGGCCGCGAGATCATCCTCAACCTGCCGGCGACCGTCGAGCGCTCCACCCCCTCCACCCACGCCGACCGCTTCGAGTGGATGGGCCGCAACCTGTCCCGCCGCGAGTACGTCTGCCTGTCCGTCCACCCGCACAACGACCGCGGTACGGCCGTGGCCGCCGCCGAGCTGTCCCTGATGGCCGGCGCCGACCGCGTCGAGGGCTGCCTGTTCGGGCAGGGCGAGCGCACCGGCAACGTCGACCTGGTCACCCTGGGCATGAACCTGTTCTCCCAGGGCGTCGACCCGCAGATCGACTTCTCCGACATCGACGAGGTCCGTCGCACGTGGGAGTACTGCAACCAGATGGAGGTCCACCCGCGCCACCCGTACGTGGGCGACCTGGTCTACACGTCCTTCTCCGGCTCCCACCAGGACGCCATCAAGAAGGGCTTCGACGCCATGGAGGCCGACGCGAAGGCCCAGGGCGTCACCGTCGACGACATCGAGTGGGCGGTGCCGTACCTGCCCATCGACCCCAAGGACGTCGGCCGCTCCTACGAGGCCGTCATCCGCGTCAACTCGCAGTCCGGCAAGGGCGGTATCGCCTACGTCCTGAAGAACGACCACAAGCTGGACCTGCCGCGCCGCATGCAGATCGAGTTCTCGAAGATCATCCAGGCCAAGACGGACGCCGAGGGCGGCGAGGTCACCCCGGCCGACATCTGGTCGGTGTTCCAGGACGAGTACCTGCCCAACCCGGACAACGCCTGGGGCCGCATCCAGGTCAGGAACGGCCAGTCCACCACCGACCGGGACGGCGTCGACACGCTCACCGTCGAGGCCACCGTGGACGGTGAGCCCACCGTGCTGACCGGCAGCGGCAACGGTCCGATCTCCGCGTTCTTCGAGGCCCTGCAGTCCATCGGCGTCGACGTACGCCTGCTCGACTACCAGGAGCACACGATGAGCGAGGGCGCCTCCGCGCAGGCCGCCTCGTACATCGAGTGCGCGATCGGTGACAAGGTTCTGTGGGGCGTCGGAATCGACGCGAACACCACGCGTGCCTCGCTGAAGGCGGTCGTCTCGGCCGTCAACCGGGCGGCCCGCTGAGCAGCCGCTCCGAGAGCTCCGAGGGTCCCGCCCGCCGTTTCCGGCGGGCGGGACCCCGTCGGTTACCGGCCAATCCCTGTGCAGGTCACGGGAAGGTCTCGTCCGAGATGCTGACGAAGACTCTTCGGTGTGGCTAACATCACGCAAGCGCGGCGCCGATGCCGGGGCGATGTGGAGGTGCGACGTGCTGCCAGGACGGGGACCCGACAGCCGTGCCGCTGTCACCAGACTCTCGCGCCTGCTGGGAACCCGGACCGCGTGGACGGCCGTCGGCGACGGGGAGTTCTTCTGCCCCGGTTGCGGCGGCGACCGCAACTACCGGAGGCTGACCGGACAGCGCCGCTTCACCCTCCTCGGTGTGCCCGTGGTGCCGCGCGGCACGGCCGACCCGGTCGTCGAATGCGCGGCCTGCCTCCGCCACTTCGGCACCGACGTCCTGGACCACCCCACCACCACCCGCTTCTCCGCGATGCTCCGCGACGCCGTGCACACCGTCGCCCTCGCGGTGCTGGCCGCGGGCACCTGCTCGCGGGCGTCCCTGGAGACGGCCGTCGCCGCCGTCCGCGCGGCCGGCTTCGACGACTGCACCGAGGACCGGCTGGCCGCGCTCGTCGAGGCGCTGGCCGCCGACACCGGCCGCTTCACCGGCGAGCCCTGCACGGCGGACCTCGCCATCGAACTCCACGAGGCCCTCGAGCCGCTGGCCCCGCACCTCGCCGCCCCGGGCCGCGAATCGATCTTCCTGGGCGGCGCCCGCATCGCCCTCGCCGACGGCCCCTACACCCCCGCCGAGCGCGACGCCCTGGCCACCGTGGGCGCCGCCCTCACCATCTGCTCGGACGACGTGACCCGCCTGCTGACGGCGGCCCGGACACCGTCCTGACCGGCAAGCCGCTCTCCGGGCCGGGTCGGGCCGGGCCTGGTGCCGCGAACCACGGCACCTCATCGCGGATGCGGGCTACGGGGTGGTGTGCAGGGTCATGAGGATGCGGTCGGCGCCAGGGCCGAAGTGGTCCGGACGGGGGCCCTCGCGGTCGGGTACGAAACCGAGGGAGTCGTAGAGCGCTGTAGCCGGCTTGTTGGTCGGCTCGACCCAGAGCAGGACGGTGTGCGCGCCCTCGGTGCGCAAGTTCTCCAGCGATTCCAGCATCAGCTGTTCGGCCAGCCCCCGCCTGCGCACGGCGGAGGCGACCCCGAGACCGACGATCCAGCTCCGCCCCTTGTGCGGCGGCGTGGCCAGCACGTATGCGCACAGTCGGCCGTTCTCGTCTTCAGCTACCAGCAGGTGGTCTGCGAACATGTCCACGAACTGGCGCAGGATGGAGTGCGGCATCGGGTCATCGGGAAAGACTTCCCGATCCAAGCGGAGCAGGTCGGGCATGTCCTGCCCGACGACGTTGCGTACCCGGACGGACGGAGGGTGAAGTGCCGGCATCGAACCAGAATTGCCTGGTGCCTCCGACCGTTCAAGTCCCCGGATCACGTGTCCGGTGCCGATGCCTGCCGTGCGCCCCCGTGCCTCCTTGCACCGAAGCGGGCCAGAAGGAGGGGGAGCAGGGGACTGACCGCATCGATACCGTGGGGCATGCCTTTGGGATCACCAGAAGAACAGGCACAGTCGAACGCGGAGGCGCGGTGGGAAAAATTCGATCCCACGCTTTACGTTCAGGAGAACTACAGTAGATTACTCTCCGTCGACGAGACGATCATATCGATCGTCCGGGCGCACTTCAGTGATCATTTTCGTGACATTTCCGAGCCGCTGGTCCATGGGATCGACGTAGGTGCCGGCGCCAATCTTTATCCGGCCCTCTCCATGCTGCCCTGGTGCGCCCGGATAACTCTGCTGGACCGGTCGAAGTCCAACCTTGACTATCTACGGCAGCAGATAAAGGGACATGACGACGGTTGGGAAAAGTTCTGGCGGAAGCTGTCCCTGGACGACGCCTACGCGACAGTACCTGGCGGTCCTTGGGCGCGGTTGCGTGAAGTCGCGCAGATCGAGCAGGGTGACATATTGAATCCCGTCGACCGACGGTTGAGGTGGCAGGTGGGGACCATGTTCTTCGTCGCGGAGTCCGTTTCCACCTCCACCAGGGAATTCCATTGCGCAGTTGAGCACTTCCTGGAAAAGCTTGCTCCAGGGGCGCCCTTCGCTGCAGCTTTCATGGAGCATAGTGAAGGATACCGACTGGGAGGAACCTGGTTCCCGGCATGCGACGTCAGTCAGGCGGACATCGGCGCCAGCATCAGACGCTTCACCGACTCCGTGCAGACCTACAGGATCGGCAAACCGGGGGAGGTGCGTCCGGGCTACACGTCCATCATCCTGGCTTGCGGATTCCGGTGAGTGGGTAGCTCTTGGATGGCCGTTCCGTGGAAGTGCGGGGCGGGTGAGGGGGGACGGGGTGCAGATCAAGCCGCGGCAGCATCTGCTGGACATCTGGCGAGCCGTGGCTCGCCATTCGTTCGACGACGGGAAGCTCGTCCGGGGGGACGCCGGAGGGCTGAGCAGCGTCGCGGACGCGGAACGGCTGCTCTGCCTGCTGTACCCCGCCGCCGAGGTTCCCGCCTTCCGCCTCGACCAGCCCGACACCACGGAGAGGGACGTCCTGGAGGCGTTGGAGCGGATCGGCAGCCGACTGGAGATCCCGCCCCACCTGATCACCGCGCTGACCCAGTTCATGCGTACCCACACAGGGCCGGACGACAGCCCCGTCTTCTCCGGTGGGCACTACTTCAGGACGATGAACCCCAGCGGGAACTCACCCACGAACAGAGCCAGTTGGGCGTCGTCGACTCCTACTCCATGTCCGTCACGCTCTGCCTCGCCACCCTGGGATTCCTCAAGGTCTACGAGAACAGCACCACCCGTCCCGAGATGCACAGGGCGGTCGGTGAGCTGAGGGAGGCCACCAACACCCGGCTCACCGCCGCGATGGTCAGCCTGCTGCGCTCCTTCACCGTCAACGTCTTTGACGCCGAGTCCGAGCAGGGCCGGCGGCTGATCCAGGTCATCGGGCAGAACAAGCAGTCCGACCGGGCCGTCCTCCAGCAGTTCTCCGGCAGATTCCGCCCGCTGCGCGCCACGATCATCGAAGGCCTCAGCCGCGGCATCGAGGTCGACGAGAGCATCCGGGACGAGAGCCGGCTCTTCGAGTGCGGCTGGGCCTGGGGCGTGGTGAAGGACGCGCCGACCGTCGTCGACCTGGACGTCCCGGTCAAGGGCCAGCCCGACGGCATCGCCGACCCGCTGCCCTACGTGTACTTCACCGTCGTCGCCCTGGACGGCATCCAGGACCTGTTCTCCGAGCGCACCCTCACCCTGGGGCTGCTCGACGCCGACCAGCAGAAACTCGCCGAGGCCCTACGCCTGCGCTGGGAACTCAGCCAGCAGTACTGGTCGGCCATCGCCCGATTCGGTGCCGGGCGCCGGCCCCTGGAGGACCTCCCCTGGCAGACCACCGGCCTGCGGCTGGAGTCGGAGTACTTCTCCCTGACCGTCGCGGCCATCCTCGTCCGCGACCTGGTCCGCCGGAAGGCCACCGACGACGACCTCACCCGCACCGTCGCCATCATGGAACGCCTTGCCGACAGGGGCCGGGTCACCAGCCGTATGAGCAGGAACGACCCCGCGGTCGGGCTGCACAACCCCGGGGTCACCATGCCGCTCGCCGGATCGGAACGGTCCGGCGGGCAGCTCCAGTGGCGGATGACCGATTTCTCGGCACAACTCCTCAAGCGGACCATCCAGCTTGCGGAGCTCTCCCGGAACGTCGACGCACAGGACCGTCTGCTGCGCCTGGCTGAGCAGGCATTCGAGCACCTGTGGAACCGGCGGATCGAGGAGGGTGAGGGGGCCGGCCTCTGGGACAACGCGGCAGCCGTCTTCCCGGACGCGGCCGTCGGTCGGCGCCTCTCCTGGAGCATCACCGCGCGTGTCACCGAGTGTCTGGTCGCCGCCCGCAACCTGTACGAGCAGCAGCCCATCCGCAGTCCCGAACTCGCTCAGCTGGCCCGTGAGCTGCTCAGCGAGGCCACCCATCTGTTCGGTAAGGAACAACTGGAGGCCTCGACCACCGCCGAGGGGAGCCGGGGCCGGGCCATGCGGAGCATCGAGAGCCGACTGGACCGTGCCCGGAGCCTGGTCGACGACCGGCCCGCGACCGCGTTCGCGCTGGCCCTGCCCGTGCTCCAGGAACTCGACACCCTGGCCCAGGCTCGCGGTGCTGCCGCAGAGGAGATGTGAGCCGTGCTCGTCTTCGCCGCCTCCGACAAAGGAGGCACGGGTCGCTCGGTCACCAGCGCCAATCTGGCCTATCAACGCGCCCTCGCCGGCGATCACGTGGCGTACGTCGACTTCGACTTCGGCTCCCCCACGGCGTCCGCCGTCTTCGACCTGCCTGACGCCATGCGCGGCACCGAGGAGCGGGGCCTGCACTCCTACCTGGAGGGCGAGGTCACGGAACCGGCCCGGATCGACGTCTGGCGGCAGACTGAGCATCCCCTGCTGCGGGCCCGGCCGAACCGGTCCGGCCGCCTGGTGCTGTTTCCCGGCGACGTCGGCGGCGGCGAGTTCGCCACCGGCGGGGACGCCCTCGAGCGGTGCGTCGATCTGCTGTTACGGCTGAACGGCGAGTTCGACCTCATAGTCGTCGACCTGAGCGCCGGCCGGAGCTACGCGGTCGACATGGTCCTCACCGCGACGGCACACCCCCGGATGCGGTATGTCCCATTCCGCTGGCTGGTCTTCCACCGCTGGACCCGGCAGCACGTGATCGCCGCCGCAGGTCTCGCCCACGGGGACCACGGGATCATCAAGGGTGGTGTCGAACGAGGGCACGACGAGGAAAGACTTCGGGGTGCTGTCCGCTTCGTGCGGGCAGCCGTACCCCATCCGGATTCGCCGTTGTGGTCCCACGGCTCGCCCGCCCAGGCAGCCTGGATGCAGTCCTCTGACGAGGCACTGCGCCGACTCGCCGCTGAACATCACATCGGTGACAGCGTGGTGCTCGGTGTCGTACCCCTGGAACCCATCCTGCAGTGGCGCGAACAGTTGATCACCGAGGAGGACGTGCTTTCCACCCAGATCGCCAACAAGGAGACGCTGGAGGCGCTGGAGGAGATCGCGCGGCGCTTGACCGACGACGATCACTGGGGGCGGCCGTGACGGAGGCGGTGTTCCGCGAGACGGCCGCCGAGCCACGGACCCAGGCGGTTCCGCTGTCCCACCTCTCACTGGAACTCGGCCACCTCTACATGGAGGACTTCGAGGCCGGTCCACGACACCTGCGGCAGCGCTTCGAACGGGTACGCCCCTGGGCGGAGGCGGCACGTGCCGCCGCGGCGGCCGAGACCGGTGGCAAACGCCCCCGGATCAGCACGTGCTTCCTCGTCGACGACTACTTCGCACGTTTCGCCGGGCCTGCCGAGGTCGTCCCCATGTTGCTGGAGGAGGCCGGACGGGCCGGGCTCGACGTCGACTACCTGGCCCGCGAGTCCGGCTGCGCCGTCGCGGGGCAGGTGCCGGTCGCCGAAGCCGTGGCCCGGCGGATCGTCGAGGAGCCACCGCCGGGCAGCTACGGCCTGCGCCCGCCGACCGCGCAGACCGGCTGGCTCGCCAACGGCGAACGCGGGCCCGTCATGCGCGTCCCGCAGGCCATGAAGAAGGCCGCCGCCTGGTCCCCGCCCCAGGAAACCGCCGCCCGCCGCCACTCCGTCTTCGCGGACGTCGAACTGTGGGACGAGGGCCCCGACGGACATCGCACTTGGTCCTGCCCCTTCCTCGCCGCGGTGTGGCAGCTCGCCCGCCTCGGACTGCTGCGCAACGAGGGCAGGGCCGTGCTCGTGCCCCAGCCGCACACCCTTGCCGACTTCCCCGGGGAATGGGGCGAATTGCCCGAGCTGGTCCGGCTCAATCCCCGGGCGGACCCGTTTGCCGCCTACCGGACCTGCTCGGTGCTGCCCAACCACTTCCTGGCCGTCGAACACGCCGTCCGCGTGATTCTCGACCAGATCGAGGTCGACCCCGGGGCACTGGCCCAGGCCGCCGACCGCTCCGCCCAGGAGGACGCGGCCGTCCCCGCCTCGGTGGCCGACCGCGTCTCCTACGTCTTCCACGCGGGGCGGTGACATGACGCCGGGGGAGAGGCCACCGCCTGTCGTGCTCACCTGTGGGGAGGTCCGCACCTGTCTGCTGCCCGCCCTCCAGCCCCTCGACAGCCGTGCCACCGCCCAGTTCCTCACACTGCGGGGCGACGAACGGGTCCTGCTCTCCGAACGCCCCAATCTCTACGGCCGTTCCGCCGAAATCCTCACCGGCGTCGACTGCGCCCTGCCCAGCGTCAACGGCGCCAAGGTCCGGGCCGTCGGCACCGTTGCCGCGCGGGCCTCCCTCACAGAGGGGCGCGTCCTGCAGAGCTCCGCCCACTTCCGAATGCCTGCCGCTGGGCCCGATCACCGACAACCCTGGGGCCACCACCTCGTACGCCCCGGACTGGTCGAGCCGTTCGGAAAACTACCGCACGAGTCCGTCGCCGAGGGGCTGCTGAACGGGGGCCGGCCTCGCGAACTCGACGTCGGACTGGTCGCCGGCGGACTGCTCACACGCGTGCTGCGCCACCCCCTGCTCGACCAGCACCCGCCTCTGAGGTCCCGTCCCACCAGGCTGCGCTGGGTGGCTGTGTCCACCGAGCGCGACGAGGCGCCGTGCATCGAGCGGTTCACCCTCGCCGAGGACGAACTGCGTACGGTGCGGCTACGCGTCCCCGTCGGCACCCCCGGCGCCGACATCGCCACGCTGTGCGAGGATCTCGCCCTGCACGACTGGCTGCTCACCACAGTCGTCCGCATCCTCGACGGTATCCGGCCGGGCGGCGGGCAGCCCCGCGCCCGGCCGGCGTCCGAAGCGGACCAGGACCATCGCGGCGTCGTCACGGCACTCCGGCCCGCCGTCGAGCACCTGCTGCATCTGTGGATGCCGCGGGCCCGTGTGTCGCGCACGCTCGTCCCGCTCTGGGACACCCTGGAGGACCACCCCGGCTTCACCCGGCAGTGGCGGGCATTGATGCAGCGCGTGCGGGATCAACTGGCAATTCATGCACTTCAGTTGCTCGTGGAGGTGCCGACTCGGCGCTGACCGGGAAGCATGCTGTGGACACCTGACGGGGGGAGACGGACATGCACGGAGCACCGCCCACACCCGGCCCGGCGGCCGCGGGCGGGTTGCGCATCGCGCCCATCGTGCTCAAGATCCTTGTCACCATCGTGGTGAGCACGGGTGCCTACGTGCTCACGAACCTGCTGAACCAGTCCGGCGACGAACTGTGGAAGATCGCGGTTTCCGTCGTGATCGGCGGTTCCGCACTCATCGTGCAGTACATGGTCGACTTCGAGCAGCGGCTGGGGACGGTCGAGGCCGGTCACAGAGAGCGGAGCCGGGAGCTCGAAGCACAGTTCAACAAACTCAGTGAGGCAGCCGGGCTGCTGAGCGAGCTGGATCAGGCAGGTATGAGCACCAGCGATGCCAGGCGACTCATCAAGAGTCTGAACCGAGTGGGGCAGCAGGGACCGGAGATCGTCAAGGCCTTCGCCCGGTCCGAGGTGGAGAGCCTTGCCTCTGTCGTCACCGACCTGACGAGCATGACCGCACACTGGCCGCGGGACAACAACGAGTGGCTCATCAGGCTCACCGAATGCGCCCGGCGCACCATCCACGCCACCAGCAGCTCCGTCGACCAGCCTTTCTGGAACACGGACTCGGCGGGCCCGTACTTGGATGCCCAAGCCGAGGCGATGAGTGCTCGAGGTGTGACGATCCAAAGGCTTTTCATGATCAAGGAAGAAGAGGAAGCCGACCCGGGTTTCATGCAACGGTTCACGAGACTCTGCCGGGCTCAGCGTGACACGGGTATCAGCGTGCGGTTCCTCACCCTGCCGCTTCCGGAGGGGGCGAGACTGAGGTCGGTGGTGGCGCGGGACGTCGTGATCTTCGACAGCGAACTGTATCTGGAGTTCGAGCCGGACCGGCAGGAGGGAAATGTCCAGACCCGACTCGATGCGGAGGGCCGCCGAGTCGACGGACAAGTGAGGACGTTCAACACCCTGTGGGCGACCGCCACAGAGCTTGACCACCGGCCGTCCCCCTCGTCGGGGGGCTCCGGGTGACAGCGCTCTTCTCCGTGACACGGGCGGAGCACGACCGGGGTATTCCCCGGGGAGCAGTCCCGCTTCTCGACCGCCTCACGCAGGAGCGCTCGACTCGGCCTCACGCCTGACGAAGTGGGCGCCTTCCGCCGGGAGTCCGGACACCGATCCGGACACCGGACCGGAGGGGGTCCGTCCCATGGGGGCCGCAACGACACGTACCGGGCGACGACGCGTCGTGCCCTGGGTGGTGGTCGGGCTGTGGCCGGCCGCGCTCGTACTGACCGCGGCCGACCGGCGGACCGCCGCCGAAAAGACACCAGCCCCGCCGCACTCCTCGACGCCGTTCGCACCGTGGCCGCCGAAGAGGCACTGCTGTGGCCGGGACCCACCGCGCGGCTGATCGAGCGGTTCCTGGCAGTCCGGCGACACCGTCACTCAGAGGGCGTGGGCCAGCCAGCGCTGGATCGTGCTGTTGATGTTGCCGGGCAGGGCGCTGAGCCTGTCGATGGCCTCGCGGTCCTCGGGTCGGGGCGGGATGCCGGCCGCCGTCAGGGCCGCGTGCAGCTCCAGACGGCGCCGGTCCTGCGGGTCGATGGCGACGTCCAGCCGTTCGCCCGGGCGCGGCGGCGTCAGCTGGTAGTCACCGAAGCTGCTCCCGTCGAGGGCGTAAGGGTCGACGAAGGCACGGTGGTTGGTGCCGAACTCGTAAGCGGAGGCGGTCACGTGGATCTCCAAAGGATGTCGGTCTACCTCACAGGAGACCGCCTCGGAGCCCGCCTCGGTGGTATCCCCGCCGAAATGTCACGCCAACAGCGCCATAGCCAGTTCATCCTCACGTCGGACCAACAGCCCGGTGGGATACGGGAGATGGAGTGGCGCTCCGTGGTGCATACGGGAGCGATCGTATTCGCACGACTCGACGGGTCTACCCGCAAACGCATGAATTGAACCGATTATGCACAACTGCGCCATATCGTCACAGGTTGCACGCGCATGCCATGTGGGTGACGTCGAGGGGGTACGGATCTCCCAAAGGACTCGTTGCAAAGAACCTGTTGCAACGAGTCCTTTGCAACGCTACCGTTGGTGCCATGGACGGTTCCCAGGACCCGCAGCTCCACAGTCTCGATGCCCGCTCGCTGCGCGGGCTCGCGCATCCCCTGCGGATGCGGTTGTTGAACGCACTACGGCACGGGGGGCCGGCCACCGCGTCGCAACTGGCCGCGAAACTGGGTGAGTCCAGCGGCGCGACCAGTTACCACCTGCGCCAGCTCGCCGCGCACGGCTTCGTCGAGGACGCGCCGGAGCGCGGCAAGGGACGGGAGCGGTGGTGGCAGGCGGTTCACCGGGGCGTGCTGTTCGACGGAACGCTGCTCGAGGACCGTGACCCC
This sequence comes from Streptomyces sp. M2CJ-2, assembly GCF_016757295.1. Taxonomy (NCBI): domain Bacteria; kingdom Bacillati; phylum Actinomycetota; class Actinomycetes; order Kitasatosporales; family Streptomycetaceae; genus Streptomyces; species Streptomyces sp. M2CJ-2. Next base: position 38,930 of record NZ_JAESIF010000042.1, read on the forward strand.
GAGGTGCGCGGAGCCGCCGACCTGTACCTGCACGAGGCCGCGAACAACCACACCCGGGAACTCGCCACCTGGCTCGGTACCCGCCACGAATGGTCCGAGCAGTGGAGACGCTCCTCGGACATGAGCGACTGGACGCTGAGTCTCACCCCCGAACTCGCCCGCGAACTCGGCGACAAGATGTACGAGCTCATGGAGAGCTACCGGGTTCTGGCCCTCGACGAGGGCACCCCGGACGTCGAGCAGGTGCGCATTCACACACACGTCATCCCCACCCGCACGGACTGAGAGGCCGCCCGATGCACTCCGAGACCCACCTCGCGCTGCACCACATCCGCGACACCGAACTCCGCGCGCAGGCCGAGGCGCACCGTCTCGCCGCCTCCGTCGGACACACCCGGACCCTCCGGGTCCGTCTCGGCTGGACCTTCGTGGAGTTCGGCCTGCGGCTCGCCGCCGCCCCCAGGGCGGCAGCCACTGTGTCCTAGCCCCAGCGATTCACTTCGTGTGGCTGAGCTGGTCTGCCGGTGCCGGGATGCCAGGTTCCGTGCGAATCCGCCGGCTTCGAAGGGACGGTCAGCCCGTTTGTACGGGAGCGCCGGCGGACGCGACGGCAAGGTCGGACTCGATGCGGGCGGCGCAGGCGCGCAGCGCGGGGAGTACGGCGTCCAGGGTGTGCTCGGGCGGCTCCGGGCCGGCGTGCAGGGCGACGTTCACGGCTCCGACGGCCCGCCCGCTCCGGTCTCGGACCGGTACGGCCAGCGAGCGCAGTCCCGCCTCCAATTCCTGCTCGACGAGGGCGTATCCCTTTTCGGCGGCCCGGTCCAGTGCGGCGGCGAGCGCGTCGAGCGAGGTGAGCGTGTGCGGGGTCAGGGCCTGGGGGCGCAGGGTCTGGATCTGCTCCAGCCGGTCCGCCTCGGGCAGATCCGCGAGCAGGACCCGGCCCATGGAGGTGGCGTACGCGGGCAGCCGGGTGCCGGGCGTGATCCGGGCGCTGGTGATCTGTTCGGTGGCGGCCCGGGCCACATAGCGGACCTCGGCGCCGTCGAGGACCGCGAGCGAGGCCGATTCCCTTACCAGTCCGGCCAGTTCGGTCAGATGGAGCTGGGCGATGTCGGCGAGGGTGAGGGTGGACAATCGCGCGTATCCGAGCTCCAGGACGCGCGGCGACGGCAGGAAACGGCGGCCGCGCTGTTCCACGTAACCCAGTTGACTGAGCGTCAGGAGATTGCGGCGGGTGCTGGGATACGAGAGCCCGGAGGCCTCGGCGGCCTCCGCGAGCGTGAGGCCACCGTGCTGCCGGCCGAGCGCGGTCAGGGCGGCGAGGCCCCTGGCCAGTGCCTGCAGGAAGGACGGTCCCAGTTCGGGCTTGGCGTCGGCGTAAGCAGGGGCGGCGGGCGGCGCGGCGGCTGCCTTCGAGGTGCCGTACAACTCGTCCGCGATGTGCAGAGCCTCCTCCTCCATCGTGGCCAGCGCGTGCTCGCGCAGTTCGTCGCCGCTGTGGCGGCTGGTGTGCGCCAGCACGCTGATCGCACAGACGGGCCGGCCGTCGGGGTCGCGTACCGGGACCGCCAGTGCGACCAGGCCCGGGGCGACCAGTTGGTCGTCCAGCGCCCAGCCGTCCGCGTCGGCCGCCGCGGTCCAGGCGGCGAAGTCCGCCTCCGTCCGGTCGGGGGGCGCGGCGGCGCGGCGCGCGGGAACGGCCGGGAAGTTCTCGTCCAGCGGGTCGGCGGCACGGCGGGCCCGCCACGCGTCGTACGTGTCGGGCTGCCATCCGGTGGCGAGTACGGCACCGGCCGCGCAGCGCTCGGAGGGCAGTAGGTCGCCGACGCGGAAGCCCAGGGGGATCATCCGGCCGGGCGGGACGGCCTTGCCGACGATGCGTGCGTCGCAGCCGTCGAGGACGATCGCCGGGACCGCGCTGGCCGGGCTGGTGTGGGGCGGGGCCGTGCGCCAGGTCGGACACGGAGCCGTGCACCCCGCACCCGGGACCGGTGCGGTCGAACTGTTCCTCATCGAGGGAGCCGCGCTCGCCGCGGTCTTCGTCACGGTTGCGCTGGTGATGACCAGACCCGCTCTGGGGGCGCTGATCCCGGCGGTCATCGGCGTCGGCGTGGGCGTGGTCATCGCGACCCTGGGCACCGTGACCGGCGCGAGCATCAACCCGGCGCGCGCCCTCGGTCCGGCCCTGCTCTCCGGTACGTACGAGCACTTCTGGAACTACATGATCGCGCCGCTGGCCGCCCCGGCCCTGGTCGGCCTCGCCCACCGCGCCCTGCGCGGCCGCCGGGCCGCCGCCCCCTCACCCGCCGAGGCCTGAGCCCTCACGTCCCCCTGTACAGGAGCACTCGTGTCCATCTCCCGAGGACTGATCATCAACGGCCAGGAGGTCCCCGCCTCCTCCGGCCGCACCGCATCCGACATCAATCCCTGGACCGGCGCCGTCTGCGCAGAGGTCGCCGCAGGCACCCCGGACGACGTCCGCCGTGCCGTGGACGCCGCCGACGCCGCGTTCGAGACGTGGGCCGCGACCAAGCCGGCCGAACGCCGCCGGATCTTCCTGCGCGCCGCACAGCTGATGGCCGAGCGCACCGAGGAGGTCGTACGACTGATGGCGACGGAGGTCGGCGGCGTCGCGGCCTGGGCGGGCTTCAACGCCCACCTGGCCGCCGACATCCTGCTGGAGGCGGCGGCCGAGGTCAGCCGCCCGACCGGGCAGACCCTCGCGACCAACGCCGACGGCGTCCACTCCGCGCAGGTGCGGGTGCCCAAGGGGGTGATCGCCGCGATCTCTCCGTGGAACGCGCCGGTCATCCTCGGCGTCCGCGCGGTCGCCGTGCCGATCGCGATGGGCAACACGGTGGTGATGAAGCCCAGCGAGGACGCGCCGATCGCCTGCGGTCTGCTGATCTCGGACGTCCTGCACGAGGCGGGGCTGCCCGCGGGCGTGCTCAACGTCGTCACCAACGACCGCGCCGACGCCGCCGAGGTGGTCTCCGCACTGATCGCCGACCCCCGGGTGCGTATGGTCAACTTCACCGGTTCCACGGAGGTCGGCCGTGCCATCGGCGTCCAGGCCGCCCGGCACCTCAAGCCCGCCGTGCTCGAACTCGGTGGCAAGAACGCCCTGTTGGTGCTGGAGGACGCGGATGTCGACTACGCGGTGGACGCCGCGGTCTTCGGCTCCTTCATGAACGCGGGGCAGATCTGCATGTGTGTGGACCGGGTCGTCGTCCACCGTGCGGTCGCCGACGAGTTCACGGCCAAGTTCGCCGCCCGCGTCCAGGCACTGCCGTACGGCGATCCGAGCGACCCGGGCACAGCGGTCGGTCCGGTCGTGAGCGCGGTCGCGGCACGCCGGATCTCGGCGCTCGTCGCGGACGCGGTCGCCCAGGGCGCCGAACTGGCCGCAGGCACCGGTGAGATCGAGGAGCCGGGCACGTTGATCCGCCCGGTCGTCCTCACCGGGGTCACCCAGGAGATGAAGGTCTACTACGACGAGATCTTCGGTCCGGCGACCGTGGTCCATGTGGTCGACAGCGTCGAGGAGGCCGTCGCGCTCGCCAACGACACTCCGTACGGGCTGACCGCGGGCGTCATCACCGAGAACCTGGCGAAGGGGCTGGAGGTCGCCGGCCGTCTGCGTACGGGCATCGTGCACGTCAACGACCAGTCCATCGCGGACGAACCGCAGGCCCCCTTCGGCGGCGTGAAGAGCTCCGGCTACGGCCGCTTCGGCGGGCAGGCGGGCGCCGAGGCCTTCACCGACACGCGCTGGGTCACCGCGCAGGCCGTGGGACACGCGCGCTTCCCGATCTGACGGATCGGTGTCCGGGCGGCCGGCAGCGGACTCGCCGGCCGTCCGGGCGACGGGCGTGTTCGTCCGGGGTTCACCCCCGGGCCGGGCGCCCCTCGGTGACGGTGCCTATGGACTCCGTCCAGGCCGCCGCCCGGACCACCAGCACGGGCCCGTCGGCCACTTTGCTGTCCCGGACGGGGACGACACCGGGGACGCCGTCGGCGACCAGGACGCAGGACTCTGCCCCGTCGCCGCCGCTGTGGCTGCTCTTGCGCCAGCGAGCGTTGCTCAGGTCGTACTCGCGCATCGTCTGAAGTCCTCCGCCGCCGACTCGACCAAGGCGAGGGACGCCTCCGGCGACAACGCGGCGACCCTGAGCAGATCGTATGCGCGCTGCGCCCGCTTCACCACGGCCGGGTCATCGACCAATGTTCCCGAAAACGATGTCTCTGTATAGGCGATGGGCGGCGCGTCGTCGAAGTCCATGAGCGCCAGCATCCCGCCCATGGAGGGGTGGGCTCCTTCCGAGTACGGCAGCACCGCCACCACCACGTGACGCTCACGCATCAGCAGCGCGATGTGCTCCAACTGTTCAGCCATGGCCTCCCGGCTGCCTACGGGCATGCGCAGCGTGTTCTCGTGCAGAACGACCCAATACTCGGGGCGTGTTGCGTCCCTGAGGATGCTCGCCCGTTCCAAGCGAGCGGTGACCTTTTCCGCAACGTACTCATTGGTGACAAACGGGTTGGCTGCCGCGGTTACCGATTGGGCGTATGCCGCCGTCTGGAGGAGGCCCGGCACCAGTGTGGGTGCGAACTCGCAGATCTTTGTCGCCGGCCTCTCCAGCTCCACGACCTCTACGAAGTAATCCGCATACCGGCGATCGTCGATCAGCTTCCTGTGCAGCCGCTCGAAAATACCGTCGGTTTGCAGGGTCTCGTCGATCCGCTGGGCCACGTCCAGTTGGGGTTTTCGAATAGCCTGTTCGAATTAGCCGATGTAGTTGCCGGAGACGAACACCCGTGCGCCCGGCTCCACCTGCGCGAACCCTGATTCCTCCCGGCGTCGCTTCAGTTCCGCGCCGAAGAACGCCCATGCCGCTTGGCGTGAACCGTTGGCCATTGCTGGCCCCTTTCTCAAGCTCTTTTCACAGCCCGTTATTTGTAGGCTGCAACCCCCTTCCGAGTGTAGGTTCCGGCGGGCACCTCAAGGACTGGAAGCGTGAATGCCGAAAAGAAGGGAATCAGGGTGAAGGCGCAACACTCGGCGCTCTGCGTCGAAGAAGCGGAGGAAGTGGTGAAAGAGTTGCGGGCGTTACTCGCGAAGACCGGAATTACCCTGCCGTCACTGGGGCTGGACCCGGTGAGTCTTGCGCGGGAGGCGCCCTGTCCGCTCGTCGACCTGGGGCGGTGCTCCGTGGACACCGCACGGCGCATCGCGGCCGCGATGGCCGCGGCGGCGCGATGAGACCGCCGGTCGGCGTGTACGTCGTGGACACCCGGACCGAGCGGATCGGCATCGTGATGGGGCACGAGGGGCCCTACGTCCAGCTGAGACCGTACGGCGGCGGCCGGGAGTGGGACGCCGAGCCGCTCGCCCTGCGCCGGGCGACCCCCGCCGAACGGCTGCGCGCGGCGACCGCGTACGCCAACGCGCGCAGCCGGGGGGAACTGGCCTGACGCAGGAACGCAGGGACGCGGGGTCTGGTGCGGACCGGGCCCCGTCGACTTCCGGGCGATGAAACAAATGAAACGTGATGAAAACGGTTTCAGGACTTCCGAGTTGGTTCGATGCTTTGTCGGGCACCTCGCTGACCTGCGCTGTTTCCCGTTCCTGTGAAAGTGTTAGAAGTTTCTACGACGCATGTGTTGACCCGGGCCTACAAAGGATTTCAGACTCCCTCCACGCAGATCGGAGGGTCACGTGCCAACAACGATCCGGGATGTGGCGAAGGCAGCGGGGGTCTCGCCGGCCACCGTGTCCCGCGCGCTGGGCATGTCGGAGCTGGTCGCTCCGGCGACGCGGGAGCGGGTGCGCGCCGTGGCCGCCCGCCTGGGCTACGCGCCCAACCGGGCCGCACGCGGCCTGATCACCGGCCGTACGGGCAACGTGGGACTGGTCGTGCCCGACCTGCTCAACCCGATCTTCCCCAGCGTGATCAAGGCGGTCCAGGCGCGAGGCCGCGAGACGGACTACGCGGTGTTCATCGCCGACACCGACGAGAACGCCGCGGCCGAACGGGACCTGGTCCGCGCGCTGGCCAAACAGGTCGACGGTGTCATCCTGTGCGCGCCCCGGACCGACGACGAGCAGTTGTCGCGACTGGCCGGTGAGACCGAGCTGGTCACGGTGTTCCGCCGGGTGGCGGGGACACCCGCGGTCACCGTGGACAACGCCGACGGCATGCGGCAGAGCGTCGAGCATCTGGCGGCGCTCGGGCATCGCCGGCTCGCCTGGGTCGGTGGTCCGCCCGCGTCGTGGTCGAACCGTCGGCGCACGGCGGGCCTGCGGGCCGCGACGGCGCGGCTGGGGCTGGAGCTGGCGGAGGTGGGGCAGTTCCCTCCGTACTACGACGGCGGTGTGGCGGCGGCCGACCTGGTGGTCGCCTCCGGCGCCACCGCCGTGGTCGCGTACAACGACACCATGGCCCTGGGCCTGTTGGCGCGGCTGCACGCCCGGGGCGTCCGCATTCCGGGGGAGTTGAGCGTCGTCGGCATCGACGGCATCCCGATGGCGGGCATGGCCCACCCCGCCCTGACCACGGTCCAGGTCCCGGCGCGGGAGGTCGGCCGGGCCGCGGTCGACCTGCTGCTCGACCGTCTGCGGGACCCGGAGCAGCCGGCGGCCCACCGCCGTGAGCTGCCCGTGCACCTCGTCGTGCGCGACTCCACCGGCAGCCCGACCGGGAAGGAGTAGACGGGCCCCACCACCGCCGACCGCGTACGGGCAGCCGCCGCGGTCGTGACCGGCACTCGTCACCCCATGACAAGGAGTTCAGCAATGCGTTCGTCTCCGCATGCCGGAAATGCCGGAATCGCCCGGAGGGTGGGGCTGGCTCTGGCGGCCGTCCTCCCGCTGGCGCTCGTCCCGCACGGCCCGGCGACCGCCGCCGGAGCCGCCGCGCAGGGCGGGAAGGCGCCCTCCGTCGAGAGCAGGGTCAAGGACGTCCTCACCCGGGGCGGTGACCGGTTCCGCGACCTCAACGACAACGGCCGCGTGGACCCGTACGAGAACTGGCGCCTGCCGGCGAAGAGCCGCGCACAGGACCTCGTCGGGCGGATGACCACGGAGGAGAAGGCGGGGATGATGCTCATCTCCACCTTCAGCGACACCACGAGCCGCACCGTGCTCGGTGAGGACCACCTGCGCTACTTCATCGTGCGCGACGACCCTGAGCCGAGGGACCTCGCGCAGCGCAACAACGAGTTCCAGGAACTGGGTGAGGCGTCGCGGCTCGGCATACCGGTCGTGATGACCTCCAACCCCCGCAACCATGTGAATCCCAGCCGCACCATCGGCCACGCGGAGGCCGGTGGGCAACTATCCACCTGGCCGGGAGAGTTGGGGTTGGCCGCCACCCGTGACCCCCGACTCGTCCGGGAGTTCGCGCAGATCGCCGCCAGGGAATGGCGCGCCGTCGGCATCCAGAAGGGCTACATGTACATGGCCGACCTCGCCACCGAGCCGCGCTGGACGCGGACCGACGGCACGTTCGGCGAGAACCCGCAGCTTGCGGCGGACATGATCAGCGCGGTGGTGAAGGGCTTCCAGGGCGGGAAGCTCGGTCCGCACAGTGTCGCGCAGACCACCAAGCACGCTCCCGGCGGCGGTCCCCGGGTCGAGGGCAAGGACCCGCACCACGCGTGGGGCCAGACCAACGAGTACCCGACCGCGGGCAGCCTGGCGAAGTACCACCTGCCGCCCGTGCAGGCCGCGATCGACGCCGGCACCACGTCGATCATGCCGTACTACGCCCGCCCGGAGAACGACGGCAGCGCGCCCCAGCTGCCGAAGAAGCTCTGGTACACCGAGGACCAGCAGTTCGAGGAGGTCGGCTTCGCCTTCAACAGGCCGATCCTGCAGGACCTGGTGCGCGAGGAGATGGGCTTCGACGGCTACATCAACTCCGACACCGGCATCATCGGCGACCGGGCCTGGGGCGTCGAGCACCTCTCCGAGGCCGAGCAGTACGCCAAGGCGGTCCACGCCGGTACGAACCTGTTCTCCGGCGGCACCGACGTGGCCCCGCTGCTCGAAGCGATCGAGAAACGCCTGGTGACGAAGAAGCAGATCGACCGGTCGGTGACCCGTCTGCTCACCGAGATGTTCGACCTCGGCCTGTTCGAGAACCCCTACACCGACCCGGACCGCGCGCAGCGCATCGCCGACGACCCCGCCTCGCAGGCCAGGGCGGACGAGGCGCACCGCAAGTCCGTGGTGCTGCTGCGCAACGACGACGCGGGAGGCGACCGGAAGGTGCTCCCGATCACCGACGACCGGGTCGGCGGCGTCAAACTCTACGTGGAGGTCTTCCAGGAGCGCGACGCCGACACGCAGACGGCGGCGCTGCGCAAGCTGATCCGCGAGTACGACCCGGCCGTCACCCTGGTCGACGACCCGGCGGACGCGACCCACGCCTACCTCCACGTGGCGCCGAGCCTGGCCTGGAGCGAGGACGACACGGAGGACGACGGGCCGTCCATCGAGCTGACGAAGGACTCCGACACCGGCATCGACTCCGAGCGCATCCTGGCCCTCCAGGAGCAGATCGGGACCGTCGTCCTCAACGTCGACATGGTCAATCCCTGGCTGATCCACGAGATCGAGCCGGGAGCCGACGCGGTCCTGGCCACCTTCCACACCTCGCACGAGGCCGCCCTGGACGTGATCCGGGGACGGTTCGACCCCTCCGGCAAGCTGCCGTTCGGCATCCCGGCGGACAAGGCGGCGGTGGAGCGCAACGCCTCGGACGTGCCCAGCTACGACGAGGGGTACGACTACGCGTACGAGAACGCGGCGGGCGACACCTACGCCTACGGCTTCGGCCTGAGCCACGAGTGACCGCCTGACCGTCCGGCGGGCCCGTCCGGCACGGTCCGCCGGACGGGCCCTGACCGCGTGACGGGGGAGCGTCGGGCGTACGCGAGAATGGGGGCATGAGTCTGTTCCGCGACGACGGCATCGTGCTGCGCACCCAGAAGCTGGGTGAAGCGGACCGGATCATCACGCTGCTCACCCGCGGTCACGGACGCGTACGCGCCGTCGCGAGGGGCGTGCGCCGGACGAAGTCCAAGTTCGGCGCCCGCCTCGAACCGTTCTCGCACGTGGACGTGCAGTTCTTCGCCAAGGGCAGCGAGCTGATCGGGCGCGGCCTCCCGCTGTGCACCCAGAGCGAGACCATCGCGCCGTACGGCGGCCCGATCGTCACCGACTACGCCCGCTACACCGCCGGAACGGCCATGCTCGAGACCGCCGAGCGGTTCACCGACAACGAGGGCGAGCCGGCCGTGCAGCAGTACCTGCTGCTCGTGGGCGCCCTCAGGACCCTCGCCCGCGGCGAGCACGCACCGCATCTCGTCCTCGACGCGTTCCTGCTGCGCTCCCTCGCCGTCAACGGCTACGCCCCGAGCTTCGGGGACTGCGCGAGGTGCGGGATGCCCGGACCGAACCGGTTCTTCTCGGTCGGGTCCGGAGGTTCCGTCTGCGCCGACTGCCGGGTGCCCGGCAGCGTCGTACCCTCGCCGGAGGCCCTGGAACTGCTCGGCGCGCTGCTGACGGGGGACTGGGAGACCGCGGACGCGTGCGAGGAGCGGCACGTCCGGGAGGGGAGCGGGCTGGTCTCCGCCTACCTGCACTGGCATCTCGAGCGCGGGCTGCGCTCACTCCGGTACGTCGAGAAGTAAATACGTCGAGAAGTAACCAGAAACCAGCTAGAGGGAGACGAGGAAGCACATGGCCGTACGCGGGTTCCTGGGGCGTCAGCGCCGGGAGTACAAGACGCCGGAACCGCACCCCTCCGGCGCGCGGCCCCCGAAGTTCCCCGGTGAGCTGGTCCCCAAGCACGTGGCGATCGTCATGGACGGCAACGGCCGCTGGGCCAAGGAACGGGGCCTGCCGCGCACCGAGGGGCACAAGGTCGGCGCCGAGCGGGTGCTGGACGTGCTCCAGGGCGGGATAGAGATGGGCGTGGGCGCCATCTCGCTGTACGCCTTCTCCACCGAGAACTGGAAGCGCTCGCCGGACGAGGTGCGCTTCCTGATGAACTTCAACCGGGACTTCATCCGCAAGTCCCGCGACGAGCTGGACGCACTCGGGATCCGGGTGCGCTGGGTGGGCCGGATGCCCAAGCTGTGGAAGTCGGTGGCCAAGGAGCTCCAGATCGCCCAGGAGCAGACCAAGGACAACGACCGGCTCACGCTCTACTTCTGCATGAACTACGGCGGCCGCGCCGAGATCGCCGACGCGGCGCAGGCCATGGCCGAGGACGTGAAGGCGGGGCGCCTCGACCCGGCCAAGATCACCGAGAAGACCCTGCAGAACTACCTGTACTACCCGGACATGCCGGACGTGGACCTGTTCCTGCGGCCGAGCGGTGAGCAGCGTACGTCCAACTACCTGCTGTGGCAGAGCGCCTACGCCGAGATGGTCTTCCAGGACGTCCTGTGGCCGGACTTCGACCGGCGGGACCTGTGGCGGGCGTGCCTGGAGTTCGCCTCCCGCGACCGGCGCTTCGGCGGCGCGATCCCGAACGAGGAGCTGCTGGCCATGGAGGGCAAGCAGCCTGACAGCTGACGCCGGGCCGCGGGACGTTAGGGTTCCGCCCATGGTTCACCAGGGGCGGGACATCATGCAGGACAGCGACGCCGTCGAGTCGGCCTTCCGGCCGACACGCACCGACATCCTCCGGGCCATCCAGGTCCGCGACCGCATTCGCCGGCTGGCGCCGGTGCGGTGGACGTTCGCCGTGCTGTTCGCCGGGTTCGCCGCGTTCACCGCGTTCGGAGGTGCGGACGCCGCGCCGTTGGCCGCCCTCTCCCTGCTGACCGCAGTCCTGATCTGGGGCGCCCCCCGCATCCAGGCCAACCATGTGTTCCGGGCCATCTCGTGGCAGGGCGAGTACCGCACCACGGTGACCGACGCCGGGATCACGGTCGAGACCGAGCACACCACGTTGGTGCAGCGCTGGTCGCTGTTCCGCGGCTACCGCGAGACCCGCGACCATCTGGTACTGCTCAGCCGCGACCCGAACATCCTGGTGCTGGAGGTGCTGCCCATGCGCAGTCTGCGCGGCGAAGAGGACGCACAGCGCCTGCGGGTCCTGCTCGACCGTAACCTCTCCCGCGTATGACGGCCGCCCGCGCCGCCCGCGGGTGCGCGGCGGCCGCCGTCTTCGCCTTCGCGGGGTTCGCCGTGCTCTTGGGCTTCGGCAGCACGGTGGAAATGGAGTCGTTCCCCGGGTTGCGGGAGAACCTGGCGCCGGTTGCCGTGTACCTGCTGGTGTTCGCGGCGCTGCTCGCCGCAGGCGGACTGGCACTGGCCGGGCGACGGTCGTACGCGGGGTGGGGCGCCGTCGTCGTCCTCGGTGTTCTCATGGCGGTGCGGATCTGGACGCTCGCGCCGATGCTGCACTGCTGGTCCCACGACAGCGTGGGGCGGAACGACGACGGCTCCTACCACTGCGTGAATCGCGGCGACATGCTGCCCTGAGCTGCCGCCGCCGCGGTCTCAGTCGTCGCGGTCGGCCGCCGCGCACTCCGCGCAGGTGCCGAAGATCTCCACCGTGTGGGCCACGTTGACGTAGCCGTGTTCGGCGGCGACGGCCTCCGCCCAGGTCTCCACGACCGGGCCCTCGACCTCGACCGCCTTGCCGCAGGTGCGGCAGACCAGGTGGTGGTGGTGCTCGCCGGTGGAGCAACGGCGGTAGACGGACTCACCCTCGGCGGTCCGCAGCACGTCGACCTCGCCGGCCTCGGCGAGGGACTGCAGGGTGCGGTACACCGTGGTGAGCCCCACCGAGTCGCCCTTGTGCTTGAGCATGTCGTGCAGTTCCTGCGCACTGCGGAACTCGTCGACATCCTGGAGCGCAGCCGCCACAGCGGCCCGCTGCCTGGTGGCGCGGCCCTTCACGGGCGGTCCAGCGGTGGTCACCGGTTTCCTCCTCACGTCCGACTCTGCCGCGGCCATTGTGCCAGTCCGGGGAAGATCCGGGCCGGGAGCAGTCAGGCGTCGGCCTTGCCGGTGGCGCCCCGGCCGGCCGGGACCGCGCATTCCGCGGGGTCCGGGGCGGGCCGTGCGGCGGCCAGGGGCCGGGCGCGGCGACGGGCCAGCGGGGTGGCCAGCGCGGTCAGCACGATGAACGCGGCGATCGTCAGCAGCACGATCGTCGCGCCGGGCGGCACGTCCTGGTAGTACGAGGTGACCGTGCCGCCGATGGTCACCGTCACGCCGATGGCGACGGCGATGGCGAAGGTGGCGGCGAAGCTGCGGCTGAGCGCCTGGGCGGCGGCGACGGGCACCACCATCAGCGCGCTCACCAGCAGCAGGCCGACCACGCGCATCGCGACGGTGACGGTGACCGCCGCCGTGACGGCGGTGAGCAGGTTCAGGAACCGCACCGGCAGGCCCGTGACCCGCGCGAACTCCTCGTCCTGGCTGACCGCGAACAACTGGCGGCGCAGACCGAGGGTGACCAGCACGACGAAGGCGGCCAGCAGGCAGATGGCCGTGACGTCGGACTCGGAGACCGTCGACAGGGAGCCGAAGAGGTACGAGGTGAGCTTCGCGTTGGACCCGGTCGGGGCAAGGTTGATGAACATGACACCGCCCGCCATGCCTCCGTAGAAGAGCATGGCGAGGGCGATGTCGCCGCGGGTCCTGCCGTACCAGCGGATCAGCTCCATGAGGACGGCGCCGAGGACGGAGACCAGGGCCGCCATCCACACCGGCGACCAGGAGAGCAGGAAGCCGAGGCCGACGCCGGTCATCGCGACGTGTCCGATGCCGTCGCCCATGAGGGCCTGGCGGCGCTGTACGAGGTAGATGCCGACCGCGGGGGCGGTGATGCCGATCAGGACGGCTGCCAGCAGCGACCGCTGCATGAAGGCGTAGTTCAGGATTTCCATGGATCAGCTCAGCAGTCCGGTGCGGATCGGTTCGACGCCCGCGGGTGCGTGCGGGTGTACGTGGTCGTGGCCGGGCAGGGCGTGCTGGCCGACCGCCTTCGGGGGCGGGCCGTCGTGCACGACGCAGCCGTCGCGCAGCACGACCGCCCGGTCGATCAGGGGCTCCAGCGGACCCAGCTCGTGCAGGACGAGCAGGACGGTGGCGCCCTTCGCGACCTGCTCGCGCAGTGTCTTCGCGAGCACTTCCTGGCTGGCCAGGTCGACGCCCGCCATCGGTTCGTCCAGGATCAGCAGCTCGGGTTCGGCGGCGAGCGCGCGGGCGATCAGGACCCGCTGGTGCTGGCCGCCGGAGAGGGCGTCCACCGAGTCCTTCGCCCGGTCCGCCATGCCGACCAGGTCCAGGGCGCGGTGCACGGCCTCGCGGTCGGCCTTGCGGAACACGCCGAAGCGGGTGCGGGAGAGCCGGCCGGAGGAGACGACCTCGGTCAGCGTGGCGGGCACGCCGCTCGCGGCCGTGGTGCGCTGCGGTACGTACCCCACGCGCGCCCAGTCGCGGAACCGGCGCTGCGGGGTGCCGAACAGCTCGACCTCGCCGGCGCCGACCGGCACCTGGCCGATGACGCTGCGCACGGCCGTCGACTTGCCGGAGCCGTTGGCGCCGAGCAGGGCGACCACCTCACCGCGGTGCACGGTGAGGTCGATGCCGCGCAGGACGGGGCGCGAGCCGAGCTCGGCGTGGACACCGCGCAGGGATATGACGGGCTCGGTGCTCATGCTGCCGTCCTCATGCTGCGGTCCCTCCGGTGGGTTCGAGTCGGTCACTTGGCGCCCAGCGCCGTCTGCAGGGACCGCAGGTTGGACTCCATGACCTGGAAGTAGTCGTCGCCGCGGGACTTGTCGGTGATGCCCTCGAGCGGGTCGAGGACGTCCGTTTTGAGTCCGGCGTCGCGGGCGACGGTCTTCGCGGTCCGGTCGCTGATCAGCGTCTCGTAGAAGACGGTGGTCACCCCGTCGGCCCTGGCGGTCTCGGTGAGCTGCTTCACGCGCGCCGCGCTGGGCTCGGACTCGGGGTCGAGGCCGTTGATGGCCTCCTCGGTCAGGCCGTAGCGCGCGGCGAGGTGGCCGAAGGCGGCGTGGGTGGTGACGAAGACGTCGGTCTTCCGGTGCTCGAGGCCGGCCTCGAACTCGGCGTCGAGGTCGTTCAGTTTGCCGACCAGGGCCTCGGTGTTCTTCTTGTAGTCGGCGGCGTGGTCGGGATCGGCCTTCTGGAAGGCCTTGCCGACGCCCTCGGCGATCTCGGCGTACTTGACCGGGTCGAGCCAGACGTGGGGGTCCTGGCCGTCGTGGCTGTGGCTGTGCCCGTCGTCATGCCCGTGGTCGTCGTCATGCCCGTGCTCGTCGCCGTGGCCGCCGGCGTCGTGGTCGAGGGAGGTCAGCGTGGCCGCGTCGATCTTCGTCCGCACGCCGGACTGGCCGATGGCCTCGTCGACGGTGGGCTGCAGGCCCTTGAGGTAGAGCGCCGCGTCGGTCTCCTCGAGCTGCGCGGCCTGCTTGGCGCTGATCTCCAGGTCGTGCGGCTCCTGGCCGGGCTGGGTCAGACTGGTGACGTTCACATGGTCGCCGCCGATCTGCTCGGCGAGGAACGCCATGGGGTAGAACGAGGCGACGACGTCGAACCTGTCGGTGTTGCCCACGGCCGCGCTGCTGCCGGAGGAGCAGGCGGACAGGGTGCCGAGGGCGGCTGCGGTGACCGCGGTCGCCGCAGCCGCGGGTATGAGGCGTCGTCGTACGTTCATGACACCCATTTTCAACAAAAATGGAAACCGTTGTCAACAAGGTGGGCGGAGGCCTGTGGCAGGCCCCTAATTGGTCCAGGGGCAGGGCCCGCCGGTAGCCTGGGAACTTCGCTGGAAGCAATCTCGCTTCGTCGCCCGACGTCGTAATGAAGAGAGCACTGTGGCCGCCGACAAGATCGACACCATCGTCAGCCTGAGCAAGCGCCGAGGTTTCGTATTCCCCTGCAGTGAGATCTACGGCGGCCAGCGTGCCGCCTGGGACTACGGGCCGCTGGGTGTCGAGCTCAAGGAGAACCTCAAGCGCCAGTGGTGGCGCTACATGGTGACTTCGCGTGAGGACGTGGTCGGCATCGACTCGTCGGTGATCCTGGCCCCCGAGGTGTGGGTCGCCTCCGGTCACGTCGCCACCTTCACGGACCCGCTCACCGAGTGCACCGCCTGTCACAAGCGGTTCCGCGCGGACCACCTGGAAGAGGCGTACGAGGAGAAGAAGGGCCGCGCCCCCGAGAACGGCCTCGCCGACGTCAACTGCCCGAACTGCGGCAACAAGGGCCAGTTCACCGAGCCCAAGCAGTTCTCGGGTCTGCTCTCCACCCACCTCGGCCCGACCCAGGACTCCGGCTCCGTCGCCTACCTGCGCCCCGAGACCGCCCAGGGCATCTTCACCAACTTCGCCCAGGTGCAGACCGCTTCGCGCCGCAAGCCGCCGTTCGGCATCGCCCAGATCGGCAAGTCCTTCCGCAACGAGATCACGCCCGGCAACTTCATCTTCCGCACCCGCGAGTTCGAGCAGATGGAGATGGAGTTCTTCGTCAAGCCGGGCGAGGACGAGCAGTGGCAGGAATACTGGATGGAGCAGCGCTGGAACTGGTACACCGGTCTCGGCATGCGCGAGGAGAACATGCGGTGGTACGACCACCCGCAGGAGAAGCTCTCCCACTACTCCAAGCGCACAGCTGACATCGAGTACCGCTTCCAGTTCGGCGGCAGCGAGTGGGGCGAGCTGGAGGGTGTCGCCAACCGCACCGACTACGACCTCGGCGCCCACTCCAAGGCCTCCGGTCAGGACCTCTCCTACTTCGACCAGGAGGCCGGCGAGCGCTGGACGCCGTACGTCATCGAGCCGGCGGCCGGTCTCGGCCGGGCGATGCTCGCCTTCCTCCTCGACGCCTACGTCGAGGACGAGGCGCCCAACGCCAAGGGCAAGCTGGAGAAGCGCACGGTGCTGCGCCTCGACCCGCGCCTGGCCCCGGTCAAGGTCGCGGTGCTCCCGCTCTCCCGCAACGCGGAGCTGTCGCCGAAGGCCAAGGGCCTCGCCCAGGCGCTGCGGCAGCACTGGAACATCGAGTTCGACGACGCCGGTGCCATCGGCCGCCGCTACCGCCGCCAGGACGAGATCGGCACGCCGTTCTGCGTCACGGTCGACTTCGACACCCTGGACGACAACGCGGTGACGGTGCGCGAGCGCGACACCATGAAGCAGGAGCGGATCTCCCTCGACCAGATCGAGGGCTACCTGGCGAGCCGCCTGATCGGCTGCTGACGTCGTAGCACCTCGACTCCGTCGAACCGCCCCGGGCAGCGCTTCCCGCGCCGCCCGGGGCGGTTCACGTTCCGTGGGGTCCACCGTCGCCCGGTGGGCCCGGGCCGGATGTTCCTCCGCCTTGAGCCAGGGCAGGAACCGGGCGCGGCTACGCGTCCACGCCGGCCGCCTCGCGGATCTCCGCCGACTCCAGCCGCTCCGCCGTCCGCCGCGCGGTCGCACGGGCCCAGCGGCCGGAGGTCGCCGCGCCCACCACCAGCACCGCTAGCCCGCACACGGTGAGGATCCACCAGCCGGGCCGCGCCGCCGACACGAAGCTGTCCGCGTACGACGAGGAGCCCACCCCCGCCGCCAGCACCGCGCCCACCACCGCGACCCCGAGCGCCTGGCCCAGCTGCCGGCTGGTGGAGGCCACCGCCGAGGCCACCCCGGCCTGGGCGCGAGGCATGCCGGAGACGGCGGTGTTGGTGATGGGGGCGTTGACGAAGCCGAAGCCGACGCCGAACAGGACGTACCCGGTGAACAGCGTGACGTCGGACGTCTCGGCCTCGAAGAGGGCGAAGAGCAGCCCGCTCACCGTCAGCGCGCCGCCCGCGATCAGCAGCGGCAGCCGGGGGCCCCGGCTGCCGACCAGACGGCCGGAGAGCGGGGCGCACAGGAAGGTCGGGACGGCCATGGGGAGCATCCACAGGCCGGCGTCCAGGGCGCTCAGGCCCCGTACGTTCTGCAGGTAGAGCGTCGAGAGGAACAGGAACCCGCCGAGCGCGGCGAACGCGCTCACCGCGATCACGGTGGCCCCGCTGAACGGTGCCGAGCGGAAGAACCGCAGGTCGATCAGGGGTTCGTGGCGGCGGGACTCGTAGATCAGCAGGGCGATCAGGGCCACCAGTGCGAGGAGGGCGAAGGGAGCGGTGGTGGAGGGCGCCGCGTGCGGCGCCTCGATGATCGCGTACGTCAGGGAGCCGAACAGGACGATGACCAGCAGCTGGCCCACCGGGTCGGCGCGGCGGGCCTCGGGGGCGCGGGACTCCGGGACGAAGCGCAGGGTGAGGGCGAGGGCGGCGAGGCCGACCGGCAGGTTGATCCAGAAGATGGAGCGCCAGCCGACGGAGTCCACCAGCAGGCCCCCGACCAGGGGGCCCGCCGCCATCGAGATGCCGACCACCGCGCCCCACGCGCCGATCGCGCGGGCGCGTTCGCGCGGGTCGGTGAAGGTGTTGGTGATGATCGACATGGCGACCGGGTTGAGCATCGAACCGCCCACCGCCTGCACCATGCGGAAGGCGACCAGCGAGTCCAGGTTCGGGGCGAGCGAGCACAGCACCGAGCCGAGGGTGAAGACGACCAGCCCCGCCATGAAGACCCGTTTGCGGCCGATCCGGTCGGCCGTGGAGCCCGCGAGCATCAGCAGCGAGGCGAGGACGAGGGTGTACGCGTCGATGGTCCACTGGAGGCCCGCGGTGCTCGCGTGCAGGTCCCTCTGGAGGGACGGCAGGGCGACGTTCAGCACCGTGTTGTCCAGGCTCACGATGAGCAGGCTCATGCAGCAGATCGCGAGCACGAGGAGGCGTCGGCGCGGGCTGAGCTCGGGCATGGGTTCCATCGTACGCGCGGTTCGATAGTGCGGTTAACTAATGACTGCTGCACATGTGTCGTGCCGGGCAGCTCTCCGGATGCGGGACAATGGGGGAATGCCCACGCCCACGCCCACCCCGGCCCAGCCCCCGTCGAACCGGCCGGACCACTCGAACCTGACGGTCGGTCCGTACGCGGTCCGACCGCCCGTCGTGCTGGCTCCCATGGCCGGGATCACCAACGCGCCCTTCCGCACCCTGTGCCGGGAGTTCAGCGGCGGCAAGGGGCTGTTCGTCAGCGAGATGATCACCACCCGGGCGCTGGTCGAACGCAACGAGAAGACCATGCAGCTGATCAGGTTCGACGCGAGCGAGACGCCGCGTTCGATCCAGCTGTACGGCGTCGACCCGGCGACCGTCGGCAAGGCCGTCCGCATGATCGCGGAGGAGGACCTCGCCGACCACATCGACCTCAACTTCGGCTGCCCGGTGCCGAAGGTGACCCGCAAGGGCGGCGGCTCGGCCCTGCCCTACAAGCGGAACCTGCTGCGGTCCATCCTGCGCGAGGCGGTGAGCGGCGCCGGGGACCTGCCGGTCACGATGAAGATGCGCAAGGGCATCGACGACGACCACCTGACCTACCTGGACGCCGGCCGCATCGCCGTCGAGGAGGGCGTGAGCGCCGTCGCCCTGCACGGCCGCACCGCCGCCCAGCACTACGGCGGCACCGCCGACTGGGACGCCATCGCCCGGCTGAAGGAGCACGTGCCGGAGATCCCCGTGCTCGGCAACGGCGACATCTGGTCCGCCGACGACGCGCTGCGGATGGTGCGCGAGACGGGCTGCGACGGCGTCGTGGTGGGGCGCGGCTGCCTGGGCCGGCCGTGGCTGTTCGCCGACCTGGTCGCGGCCTTCGAGGGCCGGGACGACTTCCGCAGGCCCACGCTGCGCGTGGTCGCCGACGTCATGGTCCGGCACGCGACCCTGCTCGGGGAGTGGATCGGGGACGAGTCGCGCGGGGTGATCGACTTCCGCAAGCACGTCGCCTGGTACCTGAAGGGCTTCGCGGTCGGCTCGGAGATGCGCAAGCGGCTCGCGATCACCTCCTCGCTCCAAGAGCTGCGTTCCGGGCTGGACGAGCTGGACCTGGACCAGCCCTGGCCGACCGGCGCGGACGGCCCCCGCGGCCGTACGTCCGGCAACAACCGGGTGGCGCTGCCGGACGGCTGGCTGAAGGACCCGTACGAGTGCGCGGGCGTCGGCGAGGACGCCGAACTCGACACGTCCGGCGGCTGATCGGCGCCGCTCGACGACGGGTTCGGGAGCGGTACGGCTCTGCTCCCCGCGGAACAGAGCCGTACGACGGCGCCGTACAGGTGTGTCCGGACCGCTCAGGCGGTCGGCTGCGCCGGGGCCGCGTCCTCCTCGGGACGCTCGGGATGGCGGCGCAGGTGGACGATGGCGCCCACCAGACCGCCCCAGACGATCACGATGGCCACGACCAGCATGATGATCGCACTCGTCGACATCAGTTCTTCCCCCCTTCCGGCGCGTCGGAGCCGGTGCTTGCGCCCGCCTCCACGGCAGGGACCGGATCGACCTTCGCGCCGGCCCCCGTGCCCGCCTCGGAGTCCGCCTCCTCGGCGGCTTCGGAGTCGGCGGAGCGCCAGGGCACCAGACTGAGGACCACGCCGACGAGCAGCGCCGCCGCGGCGACGCCCCAGCCCGCCCAGAGCAGGAACTCCGTCGAGTAGCCCTCGTAGTTCTCGGCGAACTCCGCCCGCAGGCTGTCGACCATCATCCAGCCGAGCACCAGCGGGGTGACGACGCCGAGGCAGATCAGCCACCAGCGGCCGAGCCGCATCGTGGAGATGTCGTTGGCGTGCTTCTGGAGGGCGGGCAGCCGGCGCAGCAGCCAGCCCACGACGACGAGCACGACCAGCGCGGCGAGGGTGATGCCGTACTGGTTGATGAAGTGGTCCGCCGCGTCCAGCAGGTAGATGCCGCTGTCGGTCGGGAAGACGAGGATCGACACCAGGGCGATGGCCCCGCCGACGCCCAGGACCGCCGGGACCCGGCGCATACCGGTGCGGTCCTGCACGGCGGCGATGACGACCTGGACGATGCTGATCAGCGAGGTGAGGCCGGCCAGCACCAGCGAGGCGAAGAACAGCACGCCGAACAGCGCGCCCATCGGCATCTGGGAGATGACCGTCGGGAACGCCACGAACGCCAGGCCGATGCCGGAACTCGCGACCTCGTTGACCCCGACGCCCTGGGCCGCGGCCATGAAGCCGAGGGTGGCGAACACACCGATGCCCGCGAGGATCTCGAAGGCGCTGTTGGCGAAGCCGGCGACCATCGCGGAGCCGGTGATGTCCGAGCGCTTCCGCAGGTACGAGGCGTACGTGATCATGATGCCGAAGCCGATGGACAGCGAGAAGAAGATCTGCCCGTACGCGGCGACCCACACGCTGCCGTCGCCGAGCGCCGACCAGTCCGGCCGGAACAGGCCGTCCAGTCCCTTGCCGGCGCCGTCGAGCGTGAGCGCGCGGCCGACCAGGACGACGAAGAAGAGCACCAGCAGCGGGATGAAGAACTTGTTGGCCTTCTCGATCCCGTTGCGGATGCCGAGCGCCAGGATGACGAGGACGACCACCCAGACCGCGATGAGCGGCCAGAGCACACCGTCGACGTAGGAGGACATGACGCCGGGTTGCTCGGCGGCCTGGAGGAAGTCGCCGAAGAAGAAGGCGTTGGCGTCGTTGCCCCACTGCTCGCCGAAGGAGTAACCGATGTAGCGCACCGCCCAGGCGAGGATGACGGCGTAGTAGGCGGCGACCACGAAACAGATCGCGACCTGCCACCAGCCGATCATCTCCGCGGGTCTGGACAGCTTGCGGAAGGCCGCCGGGGGTGACTTCCGGTATTTGTGGCCGATCGAGTACTCGAGGACGAGCAACGGGATACCGGCGGTCAGCAGTGCGACGAGATACGGCAGGAGGAAGGCCCCGCCGCCGTTCTCGTAGGCAACGGCGGGGAAGCGCCAGATGTTGCCGAGGCCGATCGCCGATCCGATCGCGGCGAACAGGAAGCCTGCGCGGCTTCCCCACTGCTCACGGGAAGGACTGGACATGATCACGGTTCCTTGGTCATTTTTTTGCGTAGCGCGGCACGCTAGCAACAGGAACGCCTGGTGAACAGAGGTCTCCGGACAACGGTCACACTCCTTGCCGCCGGGCCCGGCACGCGGTGTCGTCCGAGGTCACGTGCGGGTCGCGCGGCTGACCGGACCGGTGGTGCCGTTGCCCTGCCGACCAGGGTCCTAGTGCAGGGTTCCTCTTTCGGGGCGTAGGTTGGTGGGGATGCTGGTTTGAGTTGGTGGAGGCGAGCCGCATGC
>NZ_JAESIF010000043.1:0-59596 GCF_016757295.1 Streptomyces sp. M2CJ-2
CGCCCCCGCGATATACAACTCACCGGCCACCCCCGGCGCCACCGGACGCAACCCACCATCCAGCACATACACCCGGGTGTTGATGACCGGCCGGCCGATCGGCGGCGCCCCGCCGCCAGGGGTCAGGGGCGCGCTCATCGTCGCCGCGACGGTGGACTCGGTCGGCCCGTAGGCGTTGACCATCCGGCGGCCCGCCGACCAGCGCTCCACCAGCTCGGCGGAGGTGGCGTCACCACCCACGACGAGCGACCGGAAGTCGGGGAAGTCCCCGGCCGGCACGCTCGCCAGCGCCGCCGGTGGGATCAGCGCGTGGCTGATCCGGTTCCCGGCCAGCACATCGGCGAGCACCTCGCCGGCCAGCGGACCGGGCGGGGGAACCACCAGAGCGGCTCCGGCCGCGAAGGTCATGCACAGCTCCAGCACCGAGGCGTCGAAGCTCGGCGAGGCGAACTGCAGCACCCGGCTCGACGCGTCCACCGCGAACCGCTCGACCTCGGCGGCCGCGAAGCTCGCCAGCCCCTCGTGGGTGACGACCACGCCCTTGGGACGCCCGGTCGACCCGGAGGTGTAGATCACGTAGGCCGGGTGGGACAGCCGCAGCGGGCCGCCGCGCTCCTCATCCGCGAGGTCGTGGTCGAGGTGGCGCGTGAGGTCGGTGAAGACCGTGTCTTCCCGGATCACCAGCGTGGGGGCGGCATCGGTGAGCATGTAGTCGATGCGCTCGGCGGGATAGTCGGGGTCCACCGGCAGGTAGGCGGCACCGGCCTTGACGACCGCGAGCTGCGCCACCACGATCTCCACCGATCGCGGCAGCACCAGCGCCACCACCCGCTCCGGGCCGGCCCCCTGTTCGACGAGCCGGCGGGCCAGCCGGTTGGCCCGCGCGTTCAGCTCGGCGTAGGTCAGCACCTCGTCGCCGAAGACCACCGCCGGGGCCCCGGGGGTGCGGGCCGCCTGCCGTTCGAACAGCTGCGGGAAGGTCGCCGGCGGGATCGTCCGCGCGGTGTCGTTCCACTCCTCCAGCACCCGGTGCCGCTCCTCGTCAAAGAGCACCTCCAGTGCGCCGACGCGCGCCGCCGGGTCGGCGGTGGCCGCCTCCAGGACACGCGCCAGCCGGGCCGCCAGCTCCTCCACCGTCTCCCGGTCGAACAGGTCAATGGCGTACTCGAGGGTGCCGGCGATGCCGGCCGGGCTGCCGTCCGCGCCGAACTGCTCCGCCAGGAGCACGGTGAGGTCGAACTTGGCGGTGTCCAGCCGCACCGGCTGGGTGCGCACCTGCACGCCGGGCAGGTCCAGCTCGCTCTCGGGGATGTTCTGCATCGACAGCGATATCTGGAACAGGGGGTGGCGGGCCAGGGAGCGGGCCGGGTTGAGGACCTCGACCAGCCGCTCGAACGGCACGTCCTGGTGGGCGTAGGCCGCCAGGTCCGCCTCCCGCACCCGCTCCACCAGCTCGCGGAAGGTCGGGTCACCGGAGACGTCGGTGCGCAGCACCAGGGTGTTGACGAAGAACCCGACCAGCTCGTCCAGCGCCTCGTCGGTCCGCCCCGCGATCGGCGAACCGATCGGGATGTCCTCGCCCGCGCCGAGCCGGTGCAGCAGCGCCGCCAGTCCGGCCTGCATCACCATGAACAGGCTGGTGCCGGTCTCGCGGGCCAGGGCGGCCAGCGAACGGTGCAGGCCGGCGCCGATCCGGAACGGGACGCTGTCGCCGCGGTGGCTCGCCTCCGCCGGGCGGGGCCGGTCGGCGGGCAGCGCCAGCTCCTCGGGCAGGCCGGCCAGCGTGTCCCGCCAGTAGCCCACCTGGCGGGCCAGCTCGCTGTCCGCGTCCTCCTCGTCGCCGAGGACCTCGCGCTGCCACAGGGTGTAGTCCGCGTACTGCACCGGCAGCGGCGCCCACACCGGCGCCTGACCCGCACAGCGGGCCGCATACGCGGCCGACAGATCCCGGGCCAGCGGGGCCATCGACCAGCCGTCACCCGCGATGTGGTGCACCACCACCAGCAGCACGTGCTCGTCCGGGCCCAGGGCGAACAGCCGGGCCCGCAGCGGCGTCTCGACGGACACGTCGAAGCCGGTGGCGGCGGCCTCCGCCAGCACCGCGTCCAGCTCCCCGGCGGTGGTCTCGGTGACGCGCAGTTCGGGCCGGGCGGCCTCGGCGTCCAGCACCAGCTGCCGGGGCCGGCCGTCGCTCTCGGGGAAGACGGTACGCAGCGACTCGTGCCGGGCCACCACATCGGCCAGTGCCGCGGCCAGCGCCTCCACGTCCAGCCCGCCGGTCAGCCGCAGCGACAACCCCAGGTTGTAGGTGCCGCTGGGGCCCTCGAGGTGACCGAGGAACCACTGCCGCCGCTGGGCGGACGACAGTGGGATCTCCTCCGGCCGCTCCATGGGACGCAGCGCCGGCCGGGCGTCTCCCGTCGTGTCGATCTCGGCGGCCAGCGCGGCCGGCGTCGGCGCCTCGAACAGCGCCCGCACCGGCAGTTCGGCACCGAGTACGGAGCGGACCCGGCCGGCCAGGCGGGTGGCGAGCAGCGAGTGCCCGCCCAGGTCGAAGAAGCTGTCGTCGATGCCGACCTTCTCCAGGCCCAGCACCTCGGCGAACAGCCCGCACAGCTCCTTCTCCAGCGCCGTGCGCGGCTCCCGGCCCGTGGCCAGCGCCGAGAAGTCCGGGGCCGGCAGGGCCCTGCGGTCCAGCTTGCCGTTCGCCGTGACGGGCAGCGCGTCCAGCACCACGAACGCCGACGGCACCATGTAGTCGGGCAGGGTGACGGCCGCATGGCCGCGCAGCTCCGCCGTCTTGGGCACCCCGTCGCCGTCGGGGACGACATAGGCGACCAGCTGCCGGTCGCCGGGCCGGTCCTCGCGGACGACGGCCACGGCCTGCGCCACCCGCTCGTGGGAGCGCAGCACCGACTCGATCTCGCCCAGCTCGATGCGGAAACCGCGCAGCTTGACCTGATCGTCGACCCGGCCCAGGTACTCCAGCTCACCGTCGGCGGTCCAGCGGACCAGGTCGCCGGTGCGGTACATCCGCTCCCCCGGCGCGCCGAACGGGCACGCCACGAACCGCTCCGCGGTCAGCCCCGCACGCCCCAGATAGCCGCGCGCCAGACCCGCCCCCGCGACATACAGCTCACCGGCCACCCCCGGCGCCACCGGACGCAACCCACCATCCAGCACATACACCCGGGTGTTGATGACCGGCCGGCCGATCGGCGGCACCCCGCCGCCAGGGGCCAGGGGCGCGCTCATCGTCGCGCACACGGTGGACTCGGTCGGCCCGTAGGCGTTGACCATCCGGCGGCCCGCCGACCAGCGCTCCACCAGCTCGGCCGAACAGGCCTCGCCCGCGGTCGTGAGCGCCATCCCCTCCGGCAGGACCGCGTCACCCATGGCCGCCAGCACCACCGGCGGCAGCGTCGCATGGGTCACCCGCTGTTCGGCCAGCAACTCGGCCAACGGCTCGCCCGCCGCCAGCCGCTCGGCCGGAGCCAGCACCAGCGTCGCCCCGGACAGCAGTGCCGGGGAGATCTCCCACACCGAGGCGTCGAAACTCGGCGAGGCGAACTGCAGCACCCGGCTCGACGCGTCCACCGCGAACCGCTCGGCGTATGCGGCCACCATGCTGGAAATACCCGCGTGGGTGACCACCACGCCCTTGGGACGCCCGGTCGACCCCGAGGTGTAGATCACGTAGGCGGCGTCGGCCGGAGAGGCACCGGCGGGGTCCGCCTGGCCGTCCGTCACCCGGTCGGCGGTGTCCGCGAGGTGGTCCAGCAGCAGGACGGGACCGTCCTGGACCGGGGCGGGCAGCGCTTCGGCCGCCTCGCCGACGGTGACCACCAGGGCGGGCCGGGCGTCGTCGAGGATGTAGGCGATCCGGTCGGCCGGATAGTCCGGGTCCACCGGCAGGTACGCCGCCCCGGTCTTCATCACGGCGAGCATCGAGACGATCAGATCCACCGAGCGCGGCAGTGCCACGGCCACGAACCGACCGCGGCCCGCTCCCCGCTCACGCAGCACCTCGGCCAGCCGGTCGGCCCGCGCGTCCAGCTCCGCGTAGGTGAGCACAGTCTCCTCGAAGACCACCGCGGCCGCGTCGGGAGTACGTGCCGCCTGAGCCTCGAACAGCCCCGGCAGCGTGCCGACCGGTACCTCGCGGGCGGTGTCGTTCCACTGCTCGAGGATCCGGTACCGCTCCTGGGAGGACAGTACGTCCGCCGTTCCGACGCGGGTGTCGGGGGCGGCGGTGACCGCGTCGAAGAACCGGACCAGCCGTTCTCCCAGCGTGTGGACGGTGCCCTCGTCGAAGAGGTCGTGGGCGAACTCGATGCCGCCCTCGATGCCGGCGGCGGTGCCGTCCACGCCGAACCGCTCGCCCAGCCGGAAGGAGAGGTCGAATTTGGCGGTGTCGTTCTCCAGGGGCCTTGGCACGGCCGTCAGGCCGGGGAGTCCGAGTTCGGGCCGGGCGTTGTCCTCGAGAGCGAGGGTGACCTGGAAGAGGGGGTGGCGGGCCAGGGAGCGGGCCGGGTTGAGGACCTCGACCAGCCGCTCGAACGGCACGTCCTGGTTGGCGTAGGCCGCCAGGTCCGCCTCCCGCACCCGCTCCACCAGCTCACGGAAGGTCGGGTCACCGGAGACGTCGGTGCGCAGCACCAGGGTGTTGACGAAGAACCCGACCAGCTCGTCCAGCGCCTCGTCCGTACGCCCCGCGATCACGGTGCCGACCGGGATGTCCTCACCCGCGCCGAGCCGGTGCAGCAGCGCCGCCAGTCCGGCCTGCACCACCATGAACAGGCTGGCGCCGGTCTCGTTCGCGATCCCGGCGAGCCGCTGGTGGGTCTGCGGGGAGAGCCGGAAGGGCACCCGGCCGCCGCGGTGGCTCGCCACCACCGGGCGGGGCCGGTCGGCGGGCAGGGTCAGTTCCTCGGGCAGGCCGACGAGCGCGGTCCTCCAGTGGTCGATCTGCTGGGCGAGGACGCTGTCCGCGTCCTCCTCGTCGCCGAGGATCTCGCGCTGCCACAGCGTGTAGTCCGCGTACTGCACCGGCAGCGGCGCCCACTGCGGGGCGGTGCCCGCGCAGCGGGCCGCATAGGCCGCCGACAGGTCGCGGGTGAAGGGCGCCACGGACCAGCCGTCACCCGCGATGTGGTGGATGACGACCAGCAGGACGTGCTCAGTGGGCGCCAGCCTGAACAGGTGGGCGCGCAGCGGGATGCGGGTGGCGATGTCGAAGCCCCGGCGGGCCGCGTCCGCGACGGCCGCCTCCACCTCGTCGGCCGTGACGTCGGTGACCTCGAGTTCGAGCCGGACGTCCTCGGGGGCGAGGACCATCTGGCAGGGTCCGTCGTCGGTCTCGGGGAAGACCGTACGCAGGCTCTCGTGGCGTGCGGTGACGTCGATGAAGGCCGTGCGCAGCGCTTCGGCGTCGAGTTCGCCGGAGAGTTCGACGAGCAGTCCGTCGGTGTAGGCGACGTCGGTGTTGCCCATCCGGTTGAGGAACCACAGCCGGTTCTGGGCGGGTGACAGCGGGAGCTGTGCCGGCCGTTCCCGGGCGGTCAGGGCCTGGCGGGCGTCACCCGCGAGGCCGAGCCGTTCGGCGAGGGCTGCGACGGTGGAGTTCTCAAAGACGGTGCGCAGGACCAGTTCGACGCCGAGTTCGGAACGGACCCGGCTGACCAGACGGGTGACCTGGAGCGAACTTCCGCCCAGCTTGAAGAAGTTGTCGTCGATGCCGACCTTCTCCACCCCCAGCACCTCGGCGAACAGGCCGCACAGGGCCTTCTCCTGCGGGGTGCGGGGGGCCCGGTCGGGTGCGGGGGCGGGCGGCGGCTCGGGCTCGGTCCGCTGCGCGGCGGGGCGGTCGGGCCGCTCCGCGGTACCCGGGGCCGCCTGCCCGGCGCCCTCGATCCTGATGCCGGACACCGGCAGGTTCGGGCCGGCCTCGGCGAGCCGGTGCAGGAAGTCCATGAACCCCTGCTGGTAGGAGGCCAGTTCGGTGTCCTCGTACAGCTCGGGGTTGGCGTCGAAGTCGATCTGGAGTCCGGATCCGGCGCCCCGGTCGTACACGACCACGGAGATGTCGTCGGTCGGGCCGATCGACAGGCTGTGCGGCCGGGCGCTGTGCCCGCCGAAGGTGGGGGCCCGGTCGAACATGATGATGTTCACATGCGGGCCGACCAGTCGCCGCTCGTCGGCAAGCATGCCCAGGTCGTGGCGCAGGTCCTCGAACTGGTAGCGCTGGTGCCGCATCGCGGCGCGCATCTCGGCGGAGACCTGTTGCAGCAGTCCGGCGACGGTGACCTCGGGGTCGACGGCGATCCGCAGCGGCAGCACGTTGGCGACCATGCCGGGCACACTGCGGGCAGTGCGGCCCAGGCGGGTGGAGACCGGCAGTCCGAGGACGACTTCGGGCACGCCGGTGAGTCGCTGCAGG
Source organism: Streptomyces sp. M2CJ-2 (assembly GCF_016757295.1). Lineage (NCBI taxonomy): Bacteria > Bacillati > Actinomycetota > Actinomycetes > Kitasatosporales > Streptomycetaceae > Streptomyces > Streptomyces sp. M2CJ-2. Next base: position 6,440 of record NZ_JAESIF010000043.1, read on the forward strand.
TGGACGGCGACCGCGGCGATCAGCGCCGGGGGCCAGGGCACGGTCGCCCCGCTCGCCAGATCGCGCAGCCGGTCGGTCTCCTGCGGGCTCAGGTACGCGGTCCGGCGGAGGAGGGAGCGGGCCAGGGCCGGCCGACGGCCGCTCAGGCTCACCGGTTCCGGGCAGTCGTCGAGGTGCTCCAGCCAGTGGGCCCGGTCCTCGGCGAACCTCTCGGAGCCTCGGTAGGACTCCTTTTCCGCCAGGAGGGTCTCCAGGGGCGCGAAGGGGCTGTCGGGCACCGGGGAGTCCGCGGCGAGGGCCGAGTAGACGGCCGCGACCCGCTCGGCGATCAGCGCGATGGTGAATCCGTCGACCAGCAGGTGGTGGTAGCGGTGCAGCCAGATGTAGCGGTCCTCGGCGACTTTGAACAGTGCGAAGAGGAACAGCAGGTCGTGCGCCGGGTCCAGCGGGCGGGCCAGGTCCCGGTCCATCCAGTCACGGGCGGCGGCCCAGGGGTCGGGCTCCTCACTGACGTCCACGGTGTGCGGCTGCCAGTCGAGTTCCTCGGCCGGCACCACGTACTGCACCGGGGTCCCGTCGAGTTCCGCGAACCTCACCCGCAGGGTCTCGGCCTCCGCCACGACTCGGCGCAGCGCGGTCTCGAACAGCCTCTGGTCGACCGGGCCGTCGACCTCGAAGAACTGGCCGATATTGAAGACCGTGTTCTGCGGGTTCAACTGCTGCGCGAACCAGACACCGGTCTGGGCGGCGGTCAGCGGTAGATGGGCGCCCCGGCGGTCAGACACAACCATTCACCCTCATTAAAAGACGGAAGCGGAGCCCTGCATGGCGTCCTAGGCGTGTCTAACAGCGGTCGATCTGCCCCCACAACCGAAGTTGCAGTAAGTTGCCACCTCACCCGTACAGGCCCCGTGCTAGCGTCGGACCATGAACGAGGAAGAAAAATCCGCGGCCACCCGTCTGGACCATTACATGCCGGTATGGCATTTTCGGGAAGTCCATTCAGTGCCCGTGAAAGCATCGCGCGAAGAAGTTCTTCGAGTCACGAAAGAAGCAACCTGGAAGGAAGCCCCGGCGGCCCGATTCCTCCTCCTCTTCACCAAGAACCAGATATCCAGCGACAGTCGAATCGTCGACGATTTCGCAAAGGATGGGAAAAACACCCTGGAGATCGGCGAGAGCGAGTTGGTCTACGGGGGGATCGGAACCGACGCGGGCCCGATCGAGTCGGATCGTCCCTTGTCAGAGATCTTCCGCGAGTTCGACGAGCCCGGTCACACCAAGATCGTGTTCAATTTCCGATATCTCGACGGACGGTTGTTCACCGAGACCCGCGTCTTCCTGACGGACGAAGAAAGAAAGCGTCAGTTCGGCCGGTACTGGCGCATCATCCGGATACCGAGCGGGATGACCCGCCTTTCGCTTCTGCATGCCGTCCAGCGGCGTGTCCGGGCCGCGGCCTGATCCGAGGTCCCGCCACTCCGGGACGCCGAGGGCCCCGGGTGCCGATATTTCGGCACCCGGGGCCCTTCCGTCTCCGGTTTTTTCTTGTCCGGGGATTACCCTCCGGGCGGTTCCGCGCCGCCCCGGGCAGTCCCCGAAGCGGCGCGGTCCGGATTCCCCGTCAGCCCTTCTGTTCCCGTACGATTTCGATGAAACGGGACGCAGTCGAATTCCGGTAGAAGTCCTGGGTGGCGATCCGGGGAAGGCCCCGGTCCCGCATCTCGCGGAGCAGCCGAATGACCAGGAGCGAATTCCCGCCGAGTTCGAAGAAGTTGTCGTCGAGGCCTACCTCCGTGTTCAGAGCGTGGCTCCACAGCTTCAGGATCTCGTCGGCGACCGGGTCGTGTTGTCCGCCGTCTGCCGCACCGTCCACCGTGCCGTCGGCCACCGGGGCCGCGGTGGTGGCCTCCTGCTGCCGGGGGACCGCGACGGCGGGCGCGGGCAGGGCAGCCGCGTCCAGCTTCCCGTTGATGGTCAGCGGGATGGCCGGCACCGCGGTGACCGAGGCGGGGAGCATGTAGGCGGGCAGGACTCCGCGGGCGTGGGCCAGCACCTCCACCGTGGCAACGGCGTTCCGCAGCACCACGTAGGCGTCGATGCGGGCGGTGGCCGCGTCCCCGGGGACCTCGTGGTTGAGGACGGCCGCGGCGCCCACGACCTCGGGGTGGCCGAGCAGCACGTTGCGGATCTCGTCCAGTTCGATGCGGTGCCCGCGCACCTTCACCTGGCTGTCCAGCCGGCCGAGGTGGTCCAGCCGACCGTCCGGACGCAGTCGGCCGCGGTCCCCGCTGCGGTAGATCCGGCCGCCTCCGAACGGGTCGGTGACGAAACGTTCGGCGGTGAGTTCCGGCTGTCCCAGGTAGCGGTCGGCGACACCGGCACCGCCCACGCAGATCTCTCCGGCGGCGCCCGGCGGCAGCACCCGCCCGTGCGGGTCGCGCACAGACAGAGACCAACCGGGCAGCGCACGGCCGACCGACCGGCTGCCGGCCACGACATCGGCGGGTGTCACCGTGTGCGCGGTGACGTGCACGGTGGTCTCGGTGATGCCGAACATGTTCACCAGGCGGCAGCGCGTGGGCGAGTGCCGGGCGAACCAGGGGGCGAGCACCCGTACGTCCAGCGGCTCCCCGCCGAAGACGACCAGCCGCAGGGCGACCTCGTCGGCCGACCGGCGGTCCGTCTCGACGAGCTGCGCGAAGGCCGAGGGGGTCTGGTTGAGCACGGTGACCCGCTGCCGGACCAGCAGTTCGTGGAACAGCTCGGTGTCCCGCGTCACCCAGTACGGCACCACGACCAGGCGTCCGCCGGTGAGCAGGCAGCCCCAGATCTCCCAGACCGAGAAGTCGAACGCGCAGGAATGGAAAAGCGTCCACACGTCGTCCGCGCCCAGTCCGAAGTCCTCCCGTGTGGCCTCGACCAGCGCCGCGACGTTGCGGTGCGGGACCACGACGCCCTTGGGGCGGCCGGTGGAGCCGGAGGTGTAGATGACGTACGCGGCGGACGCCCCGTCCCCGGTGTCCTGCGCCGGCCCGTCCTCGTCGGACCGGGCCTCGCCGAGCGCCCGCAGCTCGTCCGGGCCCACGACCCGGACGCCGTCGACAGCCGGGAAGGCGTCGGCCGCGCCGACGACCAACGCGGCGCCCGCGCTCTCCATCGTGTACCGCAGTCGCTCCTCGGGGTAGCGGACATCCATCGGCACGTAGGCGCAGCCGGCCTTGAGCACGGCTAGCAGCGTCACGACCAGCTCGGCGTCGCGCTCCAGTGCCACGCCGACCAGGTCGCCCCGTCCGACGCCGAGCGCCCGCAGTCCCGCCGCCAGCAGGCCGGCCCGCGCGTTGAGCTCCGCATAGGTCAGTTCGGTGTCGCCCGCGGTGAGGGCGACGGCGTCGGGCCGGCTGTGCGCCACGTCCTCGAACAGTCCGTGAATGGTCCGCCCGGCGGCCACGGCGCTGCCGGTGGCGGGGACGGCCCCCGCCCGCAGCGTCTGGAGCGTCTCGGCCTCGGTCATCAGCTCGACGCTGTCGAGGCCGCGGTCCGGGCCGGAGGCAAGCTGCACAGCGACGTGGGCGACGTGGCACGCGAGAGAGCGGGCCACCTCCGGCGCCACCGCGCCCTCGTCGTACAGCAGGGTCCCCGCGACGGCGTCGTCCCGGTCCCGCTCCCAGTGAAGCGTGACCGGCAGGACCGGCGCCAGGAACGGCCGGTGGCAGAAGCCGGGCCGGGACCGGCCCAGCACCACGCCCACCCCGGGCAGCGGCTGCCGCTCCACGGGCTCGCCGCCGTACGGGCCGTGCCACTGCGCCAGGTAATCACCGACGCGCTGTGTCCCGTCGGCCGAGGCGCGGAGCACCGAGATGTCCCCGCCCGCCCCGTCGGCGTCGAACACGCCGACCGCGGTGGCCTCCGCCGACTCGTAGCGCGCGAGCACCAGGCCCACCGCGCCGACGAGCACCGTGTCCGCGGGCCGCAGCCCGTCCGGCAGTTCGAGCGTCACCTCGCCCGTCCGCCCCGCGCGGGCCGGGTCGCCGAGCCCCCACTCCAGTTCGGGCCGGGTGCCGCCGGCTCCCCGTCGGGCGGCTTCCTGGTGGCGCGGTATCTCTCCGACGCCCGGCTCCGGCAGATCCGCCGATCCGTCCAGCAGCAGGCCGGCCAGGCCGTGCAGGGCCCGTCCGTCCACCACCGGGCGCAGAGCCACCAGCACCAGGTCCGCTTCTCCGTCGGCGTAGCGCAGCAGCACCGCCCGCAGCGGGAAGCCTGCTGCCGGGGACACCGGCCGTCCGGCCTCCCGCCGGACGCGGGCCAGCGCGGCCGGGTCGGTGGAGCCTGTCGGAAGCGTCTCCTCCCACAGTTGCGGCACGGTCTGCCCGGGCCACCGTGCCGCCGCCTCGTGGAAGCGGCGATGCAACGCGGCCGGGTCGACCGGGCCCCGTACCCGGACCACCAGACTGTGGCAGGCCTTGGCCTGACTTCCCGGCCGCCGATCCGTGGTGATCGGAGCGGCCACTCGGTAGCGGGCGGCTGGCACCATGGGCGGTCTCCTGCAAGGTGGGGAAAGGCTTGGATCGGGATCGGGGACAGACGGGATCGGGGACGGGGTGGCCGCGGTGCGTTCAGCGGGCGCTGAAGCCGCCGTCGACGGCGAGCGTCGTGCCGGTCACCTGGCGGGAGTCGTCACCGGCCAACCAGAGGGCCGCGCCCGCGATGTCGTGCGGCTCGATGAGCGCGTTCATCGGCTGGGCCTGGACGAAGATCTCCTCGTGCTCGTCGACCGCGACGTCCAGGGAGCGTGCGATCTCCGCCAGCATGCGGCCCTCGTGGACGGGGTCGTCGCGCACGGACCCGGGGCACAGGGCGTTCACCCGCACCCGGTACGGCGCGTAGTCCAGCGCCGCCGCCTTGGTCAGGCCGATCAGTCCGTGCTTGGCCGCGACGTAGCCGGCGAAGTGCCGGTAGCCGACCAGGCCCGCGGTGGAGGAGACGTTGACGATGCTGCCCGCGTGCTGCTCGATCATCGACGGGACGACGGCCTTCATCATGCGCCAGGCGCCGGAGAGGTCGATGTCGATCATCAGGCCCCACTCGTCCTCGGTGATCTCGTGGACGGCCTTGCCCGACGGCGCGGCGATGCCCGCCGCGTTGACCAGGACATCCACGGTGCCGAACCGGTCGAGCGCCTGCCCCACGGCCCGCTCGACGTCCCCGGGATCGCGGACGTCGGCGGCGGTGGCGACCACCGAGCTCCCGTGCTCACGGCACAGGTCGGCGGTGTGCGCCAGCTGGCTGTCCGACCCGAGCGGGTACGGGACGCCGTCGAGGTTCCCCGCCACGTCGACGAGCACCAGGTCCGCGCCCTCCCGGGCGAACCGTACGGCGCACGCGCGCCCGAGCCCACGGGCGGCTCCCGTCACGATGACGGTCTTGCCCTTCAGGAGCATGCCGCTGTGCCTCCTCACTCCTGAACGGCCCGGACGACCGCTTCGAGCAGCGGCAGCGGGGAGTCGACCAGATACATGTGCCCGCCGGGCATCTCCACGTAGCGGAAGGGGCCGCCGGTGGCGGACCGCCACTCGCCGGCCTGCTCCGCGGACACCAGGGTGTCGTCGGCGCCGCGCAGCGAGGTGACCGGGATCCGGAGCGGCTCGTCGGAGACGGGCTTGTAGTTCTCGTGCATCTCCACGTCCGCCCGCAGCATGGGCAGCAGCAGTTCACGCATGTCGGGGTCGGCCAGCGCCTCGTGCTGGTAGCCGGCGAACTCCTGGACCCGGGCGAGGAACTCCTCGTCGTCGAGACCGGTTGCCCGGTCGGTGCGGCCGGTCCAGGGGCCCGGCGAGCCGCTGACGAACAGGTGCCGCAGGTCACAGGCCTCGTCCTGTTCCAGGCGGCGGGCCAGCTCGTAGGCGAGGACGGCGCCCAGGCTGTGCCCGAACAGGGCGACCGGGCCGCCTCCGCGGGTCGCCTCGACCACCAGCGGGGCGAGCGCCGCAGCCGCCTCGACGGCGTCGCGGAAGGGCTCGTCGACGAATCGCTCCTCACGGCCGGGGAGCTGGATCGGGACGATCCTCGGCGCAGCACTCGGAAGCTGTTTCCAGGCACGGTAGAAACCAGCGCCGCCCCCGGCGAAAGGAACGCACACCAACGAGTAGTCCATGAACCGCATCGCTTTCTCGGAAAGTCACGGGGACAACGGTGTTCAGAAGAACCCGGTCCGGCGGGTCAACCGTCGCACCGGCCGGAGTTCCCGGGCAACAGGCGTTGCATATTGCTGCCAACGGCCGTTGCCCGGGGGAATTTCCGGAGATTCCTGGTCAGTTCGCGCCCGCGTCCATGGCCATGGCCAGGCTCTTGGGGCGCATGTCCGTCCAGTTCTTCTCGATGTGCTCCAGGCACGCCTGCCGGCTGTCCGGACCGTGCGTCACGGTCCAGCCGGCGGGCACCTCGGCGAACGCCGGCCACAGGGAGTGCTGGTTCTCCTCGTTGACCAGCACGTAGTAGGTCGCGTCGTCGTCCTCGAAAGGATTGGTCGCCATTGGTCGATTCCCTTCACTCTCTAGTAGGTGCTCAGGTCCGGCTGGTGCGTTCGGCGCGGGACCGGACCGAGGCAACGAACCCCTCCAGGCGTTCCATGCCCCAGAACTTCTCGTAGCCGTCGATGAAAAGGGGGACGCCGAAGACTCCGTCGCGGTGCACCGCGTTCAGCGCCTCCGTGCCGCGCTCCCGCACCTCGGGGTCGTCGCAGGCGCCGGCCAGCCGGGCGGGGTCGAGTCCCAGGCTCTCCGCGATCCCGGCGATCGTCGCGGGGTCGGAGATGTCCCGGCCCTCCTCCCACCGGGCCCGGTAGACCAGGTCAATGAACTCCCGCCCGTGGCCGAGCTCTTCGGCCACCAGGTAGGCGAGGTGGGAGACCTCCCAGCGCGGCTCCCGGTCGACCGGCCACACCACGGTGAGGCCGCGGTCCCGGGAGAGCCGGCGCACGTCCTGGAGGATGTAGAGGTGCTTCTCCCGGGACATGGGGACGTAGGGAAGTCGTACGCCGGACTGCTCCAGGGTCTTCTCGGTCGGATCGTCCGGCTCCCAGCAGGGCAGCCAGTCGATCTGCTCCGCCACGTCGCGGTGGTCCGCCATCAGGTCGCGGTAGGCCATCCACGAGTACGGGCTGCGGAAGGAGAAGTACCAGCGCGGCCTCCGTCGGGCCATCACCGCCTCCAAGGTCGTTTCGGGGTGTCACCCGGATTCCGGGCAGGGTGGGTGTGCGGACGTTCGGGGCGGGCGCCGCTCAGATGGTGATGCCGCCGTCGATCTGGAGCACGGAACCGGTGATGTACGAGGCCCGGTCGGAGACGAGGTAGGCGATCAGGTCGGCGACCTCCTCGGCCTCGCCCATGCGCCGCAGCGGGATCGCCGACAACGCCTCCTTGCGGGCCTTGTCGTTCAGCACCGCGGTCATGTCGGTGGCGATGAAGCCCGGGGCCACCGTGTTGACCCGGATGCCCGAACGGCCCACCTCCTTGGCCAGGGACCGGGAGAAGGCGATGATGCCCGCCTTGGAGGCCGCGTAGTTGGTCTGGCTGGCGTGGCCGTACACGCCCGCGACCGACGAGACGTTGACGATCGCCCCGTGACGGCGCTTCATCATCCCGAAGACCACTGCCCGGCACAGGTGGTAGACGCCGTCCAGGTTGGTGTCGAGGACCTGGTGCCACTGGTCGTCGTCCATCAGTACCAGTGGGTTGTCGCGGGTGATGCCCGCCGCCGTGACCGCCGCGTCGACGGGTCCGAGCTCGTTCTCGACCTCGGCGACCAGGGACCGCACGGACTCGGCGTCGGTCACGTCCGTACGGCGGGCGAGGACGCGCGCTCCCGTCTCCGCCGCCTCCTTCGCCAGTACTCGGGCCGCCTCGTCGTCGGACCGGTAGCAGAAGGCCACGTCGTATCCGTCATGGGCGAGCGCCAGGACGGTCGCCCGGCCGATGCCGCGCGATCCGCCGGTGACCAGTGCCACCCGGGGGGTTTTGTCTTCCATCGGTTCTCCGTCAGTCGGTCGTGGGGCGCAGGACGTCGGCGGGGCGGAAGGTCACGACGGCCCGGCCGACGGTCATCACCGGCTCGCCGCCGACGACGCTCTCGCCCTCGAAGATCACGGTGTCGTCGACCCTGCGGCCGATCCTGACCCGGTGCTCCAGCACGTCCCCCGGGTACACGGCCCGGTGGAACTCCACGTCGGACATGCCGCCGAAGAGCATGACCCTGCCCCGCAGCACGTCGGGGTTGGGGTCGTCCCAGGTCGCGAGGACGCCGGCGGCCTGGCACCAGGACTCCACCAGCAGGGTCTGCGGGTAGCCGTAGCCCTCCTCCGGGGTGTCCGGGGACAGCTCGGCGTACCAGGGTTCGTTGCAGGTCACCGCCTTGAGCGCGGTGACCTGCACGCCCGGTGTCAGGTCCGTCACCCGGTCCACCAGGAGCATCGGGTAGCGGTGCGGCAGCCGGCCGCGTATCTCCACCTGGCCGGTCATGCGGCACCTACGTCCGGTCGGCAGCGGTAGCGCAGCCGCACCGACGCGGCGTCGCCCCGCTGGGAGGCGACCTTCGCCCGGCACTGCCACGTCGTCTCGTCGCGTCGCTTCCAGTCGATGGTCACGAGGAGTTCGTCTTCCGGGTAGACCGGGGTGGTGAAGCGGGTGGACTCCACCGTCACGAGCTGCGGAGCGGCTGCCCCGGCGGGCGCCGTCGCCAGCGCGCTCAGGTGCACGCACTCCACCAGGCACACCCCGGGAAAGATCGGGAAGCCCGGGTAGTGACCCGGCAGCACCGTCTCCTCCCGCGAAACGGTGAAGCGGGTGGAGGTGCGCAGCTCCCCGTCGGCCGGCAGGACCTCGATGTCCCCGGCGACCGGCCCGGCCGCCCGGCGACCGGAGGGAGTCGCGGCGGCGTCCATCAGGCGGCCTGCAGCTTTCCCAGCAGCAGGTCGTAGGCGTTCTGCAGGCAGGTGATGCGACGGAGCTCGGTCTCCGAGAGCCTCACCCCGTACTTCTTCTCCAGGACGACCACGACCTCCAGCGCCATCAGCGAGTCGACCTCGATGTCCTCCACGAAGTTGGCGTCGTCGGTCACCTCCGACACCTCGACGTCGAGGACCTGAGCCACCGTGGCGCGCAGTTCTTCCTTGTCCAGCACGGGTGTTCCCCTTAACTTTCCGGTGAGTTCTCGTTCTCTGGTGCGGTGCGGCGGTCAGCGCAGGCGGAGCAGGGCGCAGCCGAGCGTGCCGGCGCGGTCGACGGCCGTGATCACGCCGACCTTGCCGGCCGCCTGGTCCGGCCGGTCCTGTGCGTACGTCAGCAGCGCGGCGACCTGGAACGCGGCGCCGGCGGCGCCGGTGTCACCGAGCAGTCCGGCAGGAGTGACGTCGGCGTACTCCGCTTCCGCCAGCACCTCCCGCACCGCCGCGACCTCGCCGTCGCCCTCCGGGCCGGGTGCGCCGGACCGGGCGAGGACCGCCACGTCCTCGGGTCCGGCGCCGGCCCGCTCCAGCGCTCTGCCGAGGCAGCGGGCAAGCGCCTCCTGGACGTCGCCGCCCAGGCATACGCCCAGCTCCACCGCGAGGAGTTCGGCGAGCACCGGCTGGTCGCCGTCGTCGGCCCGCGCCGGCTCGACGAGCAGCATCGCGCAGCCCTCCCCGAGCGGCGGGGTGGGAGTGCCGTCGCCCGAGTGGTGCTCGAGCCAGGCCCGGGAGGCGGAGTATTCCTCGGCGGCCCCGCACAGCACGGTCTGCGCCCGCCCCGCGGCCAGCAGGCGACGCGCGTAGTTGAGGGCGTGCAGTCCCGAGGTGCGGCCGCCCGCGAGAGTGGTGTTCGGTCCCTTGAGCTGGTACCGGATGGCGCTCTGGCCCGCAGCGCAGTTCATCACCGCGTTGGGGAAGCGGGCGGGGTCCACGAAGTAGGGCCTCTCACCGGTGAGCGAGTCCCGGGTGAAGTCCACCATGCTCTGGACGCTGCCGGTGGTGGTGCCCAGCGCGAGCGCCGCGGCCTCCCCGGTGCCGACGGCGCGGTTGCGCTCGGTGTCGTCCAGCAGCGCTCCGACCGCGGTGACGACGAGGCCGGTCACGCGGTCCATGGAGCGCGTGCCCTTGCGTCCGAGGAGCGCACGGATGTCGAAGGAGGGGACGAGGCACGCGGTGTCCTCGGGCACGTTCCCGGCCTCGGGGCCGAGCGGCACAGCGGTGGACCGCCCCTCCCGTACTCCCTCGGTGAAAGCGGTCCGGCCGATGCCCAACGGCGACACGGCGGACCATGCGGTGATGACCGGGCGCCCGGCGCCCGTTGCGGTGGTGCTCATGACCGCCACGATTCCCTTCGGTTCACAGGTGACAGGGCCTTCGGTGCTCGCGGCGGCAGGCCCGCGGGTCCGTGGCCCGCGGCCCTGCCGCCGCTCGCTCCTGGGAAGTCGGTCACCCTTGCTGCGCCTTGTTGTTGAGGGCGTCCATCACGCGCTGGTCGAAGTGCTCCAGGCTCCAGTCGCGCCGGTTGGCGATCACCGCGTAGCCGTGGACGATCCGGCCGGTGGCGGTCTTGAGCAGCCGACCGTCGCGGACGACATACCAGTCGACCCGGGAGGTGTAGGTGAAGTCCTTGAAGATCTCCTCCACCTCGTAGACGGTGTAGAGGTCCTCCTCCATCAGCGCCTCGTCGAGGATGCGGATGTCGGAGCGCGGCACCGCGGGGATCCACCGCCGCTCGTCCAGCAGCGTCTTGATGGAGATGCCGCGGTCGGCGACGAAGCGGTCCTTGGCCTCCTCCATCAGCCGCAGGTAGCCGGACATCTGCAGGCGCTCGGTGAAGTGGCAGTACGGGTAGGGAATGGTCCACTTCCACCCGTAGGCGTTCTTCCCCTCGAGCAGCCGCTCCAGGACCTCGTCCCGCGGTCCGGCGTCCGCGGCCGGCTCCCGCTCCGAGTCCGTGCCGAGCCGGTCCACGGCGAAGCGGGACAGCGCGGCCGGGATCTCCCCGGCCTCCTCGAGGTAGGTGTCGACGCGCAGGGAGACACGCACCTTGGAGGTGGAGGCCTTCTGAACCTCTCCGTCACGCTCGACGGAGAGGGTGACCTTGAAACCGAAGGTGTGGTCGCCCTCCTTGGTGTTCGGCACGACCTCGGCGTCGACCAGGTCGTCCATGTGGAAGGACTGCAGGATGCGGGTGTCCAGGCCGACGATGTCCAGTCCGAGCCCGTGCTCCTCGTACAGGCCTCGGGCCGACAGCCCCGCCTGGCGGAAGTGCTCGAGGACGACTTCCTCGACCATGTAGTTGATGTGTTTGAAGCCGATCCAGGTGCTGATGTTGGAGCCCTCGTAGCGGGGGCGCACCCGGGTGGTGGTCGTGTCGGTGAGGAGCGCCTCGACGGCGGTCTCGGTGACAGTGGTCATCGGCGATGCTCCAGGACTGTGTGAGCGGCAGGCCCGCACTGCGGCGCCTCGGTGGTGTGGGAGTTGACGAATGCCCGGATCTCGGAGGCGAAGCGCTCGGCCTCCTCGATCATCGGGAAGTGCCCGCAGCCGGGCAGGATGCGCACCCGGGCGTCCGGCAGGTCGGCGGCGAGTGTCTCGCTCTCCGCGGGCACGGCCGCGATGTCGTTCTCTCCCCCCAGGACCAGGCACGGAACGGTCATCCGGACCGGCTCCAGTTCGGGGGTGCGCAGGTACGACTCGAAGAACCGCAGCCAGCCGTGCGGCCCCACGCGGTCCCGTACCCGCTGGGCCATGGCGAGCTGGATCTCGGAGGGCAGCCGGCCGGCGGAGTGGACCCGGATGCCCTCCTCCATGATCAGGAGGAATCCGTCGAGGGAGGAACTGAGGTTCTCCCAGACGAACTCCTCGGCGGTACGCCGGTAGAACGGGGAGACCAGGACGACGGCGCGGACGCCGAACCGGGCGAAGGGGTCGCGGCCGGCGCGGCTCTCCCGGTCGAACAGGTCCAGCAGGAGGTTGGACGACATGGAATGCGCCACGACGACCTGAGGCCCGCCGGGCACCGCTTCCAGCGCCTCGGCCAGCGGGACGGCGAGGTCCCGCTCCCGGGCCCATTCGTTGGTGCGCTCGCTGCGCCAGGGGAGACGGGCGGACCACACCTCGTACTCCTCCAGGCCCTCGACGCACCGGTCCCAGACGCTGTCGTTCTCCGCCAGGCCGTGGAGCAGCAACATCCGGGGTCCGCTGCCTCGGGTGCGCCGCCTGATCGACACGGGCCGCTGGTCGTCGTCCTGGTACATCACGCTGCCCCGGGCGCCAGCAGTACGAGTCCGGCGCTCGCGTCGTCATCCCCGCTGCCCGCCGTCGCGTAGACAGGGCCGGTCCCCCCACCGTCGAACCAGCCGACGGCCGCGGCGCACTGGAGGACACCGAGCGCTCCCGAGGCGTTGCCGCAGTGCGGCGGGAGGGAAACGCGCTCCACACCGGGCAGCAGTTCCTCGGCCGGTGCCGGGCCGGCACTGTCCGGAAGCTGCCACCGGGCGGGCTCCGGCCGACCCGGGCCCCCGAGCCGGTCGAGGACGTCGGCCGTCCGGGCGGTCCTGACGTACCGGCCCATCACGGCCCGCGCCGTCGCGCCGCGCTCCCGCGCGGCAAACCCGTTCTCCAGGACGACCGCCGCACCGCCGTCGACGGCGTGTCCGCCGTCCAGGAGGCGTCGCACCACGTCGTTGTCGGGCTCGACGCCGACGACGAGCACCCGGTCCACCCGGGAGGCCCTGATCATCGTCAGTGCCCAGTGCACCGCGTCCAGGCCGGAGGTGGCGCCGTTGCAGACCAGCAGGTTGGGGCCGTTCAGCCCGAACCTGATCGCGATCGAGGAGGCGATCACGTTGCTGGACGCGTTGGGCAGGTCCATCGGGCTGGCCGCCGCGGCGGTTTCCTCGCGGATCGTGTCCAGCGCCCGGGCCACCGTGTCCAGGTTGCTGAAGTTGGAGCTGACGACCACGCCGACGCTCTCACCGGGCACCGTCAGTCCGTCGTCGTCCAGCAGTCCCGCGTCGCGCAGGGCGGCCGCCGCCAGGCAGTAGCCGAGCTGAGTTGCCCGGTTCTTGTACCGCAGCCCCTTGCGGCCGACCAGATCCGCCGGCGACACCGGCGGGGCGTCGGCCTCCGGGCCCCCGACCAGGGCCTGCACCGAACCGGCTCCCGGCAGCACCACCCCGGCGCCGCTCACGAAGACGTTCACGCTCACAGTGCTGCCTCCACGATTGCCACGGCGTTGACCCCGCCGAAACCGAACGCGTTGAGTTGCACGACGTTCGGCGACGCGGTGGCCGGCCCGCCGCTGACGAAGCGGAACTCCGCAGCCTCGTCGATGGGGTTGTCCAGGCCCGCGGTCGGCGGCACCCGCCCTTCGCCGAATGTCTTCAGGGCCGCGACCAGGTTCAGCAGTCCGGACGCCCCGGAGGTGTGCCCGGTCATCCCCTTGACGGCCGTCATCAGCGGACGGTCCGCGTGGGGGCCCAGGACGTCGGCCAGCGCCACGGCCTCGGCCGGGTCGTTGAGCGCGGTCCCGGTGCCGTGCAGCATCACCAGGTCGATGTCCTCCGGCTTGGTTCCGGACAGGGAATGCGCTGCACGCATCGTCCGGGCGATGCGCTCGGCGGAGGGGGCGGTGACGTGGAACGCGTCGCAGTCGGTGGCGACGGCGCGCAGCCGGCCGTGGACGGGCCGGCCGTCGGCTTCCCGGCGCAGCACGACTGCGGCGGCGCCCTCGCCCATGAGCACGCCCACCCGGTCGCGGTCGAAGGGCCGCACCCGTTCCGGCGGTACGGGCTGGACCCGCTCCAGCAGCCCGTACATGCTCTCGGTGAGCACATCGACTCCGGCGACGATCACCGCGTCGGGTGCCTCGTCGTCCTCCTGTGCCAACAGGTCGTAGGCGAGTGCCAGGGCGTACAGGGAGGCGGAGCAGGCGTTGGAGAAGGTGTGGGTCACATCCGCGCCGAAACGTTCTCGCAGCGCGGGTCCGAAGGACAGGCCGGTGGCGTCGAACGGCGTCCCCTCCCGCCACCACAGCTCCATCGAACGCAGCTCGCCCAGGCCCGTGCCGACGAGCACCGGGATGCCGCTCAGGTCCTCGCCGAGGCCGGCATCGGCCGCGGCCTGGCCGACCGCGTCGAGCAGCAGCCCGGTGGCGCGGGCGGGAACGTCCCGGCCCTCGGCGGGACGGTTGTCCACCTCGTACGCGTGCTGGGCCTGGTAGAGGCCGCGGTCGAAACCGCGCAGTTCGGCGCACCCGTTGTCGCCCCTGCAGAGGCTTTCGAAGAAGTCGTCGACGCCCCTGCCGGTGCTGGCGACGGCGCCCATTCCCGTGATCGGAAAGCTCACCGCGTCTCCTCCTCAGCCCCGTCGTACCGGCCGAGCAGCACCACCGCGTTGTTGCCGCCGAACGCCAGGCCGTTGTTCTGGACGATCCTCAGGTCGGCCTCGATCGCGTGGTTCGGCACGCAGTCGACGTCGCACTCCGGGTCGGTGGTGACGTGGTTGATGGTCGGCGGGATGAACCGGTTGTCGATCGCCAGCGCGCAGCCGATCGCCCCGAGGGCGCTGGCAGCGCCCATGCTGTGCCCGAGCATCGACTTCAAGGAGACGGTGCGGGGCGTCCGGTCCCCGAACACCTGGCGGATGGCACCCGCCTCGGTGACGTCGTTGGCCTTGGTCCCGGTGCCGTGGGCGGAGATCAGGTCCACCTCGTCCGGCTTGACGCCGGAGTTCTCCAGTGCCAGTTCCATACACCGGGCGACGCTGTCCTGGTTGGGCGCGACCTGGTGGTAGGCGTCGCAGTTGAGGCCGTAGCCGAGTACCTCGGCGTAGATCCTCGCACCGCGAGCGAGGGCCGTCTCTAGCCGTTCCAGCACCAGCACCCCGGCGCCCTCACCGGTGAGGATGCCTTTACGTTCCGCGTCGAAGGGCTGACAGCGGTCCGGTGCTATGGTGCCGAGCCGGTAGAAACCGGAGAAGTTCTTGCGGCACATCGCGTCCGCACCGCCGCACAGGGCATAGTCCGCCTCGCCGGAGCGGACCACGTCGAAACCGTAGCCGATGGCGTAGTTGCCCGCGGCGCAGGCGGTCGGGACGGTGACCGCCTCGACATCGGCCAACTCCAGTTCCTGGGCGATGGCCACCGACAGCCTCGCGGCGGGCACCCGCCGGACAGCCATCGGGTCGAATGTGTCGGGCCCGCGGGTGATTTCCTGCTCGACCAGTTGGTCGAGGTCGTAGGACTCCCCGTCGGTGGTCCCGACGGAGACCAGCCCGCGCCGGTCGCGCAACTCTGCGACGTCCAGCCCGGCGTCCTCCAGAGCCATCCTGGCGGCGGCGACCGAGAACTGCGCCGCCCTGCCGAGCCGGTCCGCGTCCTGGGTGCGGACCCAATCCAGCGGGTCGAAGTTCACGACCTCGCAGCCGTTGGCGTAGTCGAAACCCTCGGTGTCGAAGACCGTGATGGGCCTCGCCCCGCTTCGCCCCTCGCGCAGTCCCTGGAGGAACTCCGTCACTCCCAGCCCGATGCTGGAGACCACACCGAGCCCGGTGAGGACCACGCGATGAGGTCTCGCCTCCCCCGGACCTGCACTCTGCACTGCCGACATGCCATCCTCCCAATCCACCGTCCCGAACCGGCCCGTCACCCCTTCAGGCAGCGGGTGGCGACTACCAGCCGGCCGACTCCGAGACGACCTCGTACACGCCCTTGAGATGCACCATGCGCGGCATTTCGGACTGGTTGATCACCACACCGAACTCCTTCTCCAGCGCCGCCAGGATTTCGATGGAGCGCAGCGAGTCCGCGTTGTGGTCCTCCTTGAAAAGGCTCGTCTCCGAGACCTCGTCATCCTCGATCTCGAGAATGTCGCAAACAATGTCCTTGATGGTCTCAAAACGCTCTTCGTACGTTTCGTTGCTCACGCCGGATGCTCCTTCCAGGGGCCACAGAGAGGCAATTCTTTGCAGCTCTCACGAGATTTCTAGCGACGATTAACCAGACACGACAACGCGTACTGCAGCAAGCTGCCAGGCGAAGTGACGGAACGTCGGCCGCAGCCTGCGGAACCTCCCAGGGAATGCAGCAATGCGTCATCGTGCGCGCTGCGAAATTCGACGGCGGCACCGGATCCGCAGGCGCCCGGGGCACTCACCGGATGCGTGACAGACGCCTGGTCAGGTCGTCGATCAGCGCGTCCCGTTGCTGCACCAGGTAGAAGTGGTCTCCCGGCATCACGCGCAGCTCGAACCCCGCCGGCGCGACCTCGGACCACGCCTCCATCTCGGCCTCGGTGATGTCGGGGTCCTCCCCGCCCAGGTACCCGGCGACGGGGCAGCGCAGGGGAACGCCCGGCCGGAGCCCGTACCCGCCGACGATCCGGAAGTCCGCCCGAATCGCCGGGAGTACGAGATCCCGCAGGTCGGGGTCGTCCAGGAGAGCCCGGTCGGTGCCGCCGAGGCGGCGGACCTCGTCGATCACCTCGGCGTCCCCTCCGAGGTACGCCGTCTTCGGCTTCTTCAGCTGCGGCGGCACTTGGCACGAGACGTACAGACCGGCGATCCGCACACCGTGCAGCTCCTGCAGGCGCAGGGCCACCTCGTAGGCCAAGGAGGCGCCCATACTGTGACCGAACACCACCAACGGGATGTCCAGGAAGGGCAACAGCTCCTCGGTGACAGCGTCCGCGAGCTCGTCCATGCTCTCCAGGAGCGGTTCGGCGATCCGCTCCTGCCGCCCCGGGTAACGGGCCACCAGGACCTCGACGTCGTCACCGAAAGCGTGCCCCCAGCTGTGGAAGAAGCTCGCCGAGCCGCCTGCGTGAGGCAGACAGAGCAGCCGTGCGCGCGGGGGCGCCGCAAGCTCGTACCTGCGGAACCACGTACTCCCTCCCCCAGTGGACATCGGTCTCTCCTCGTCGTCGTCAGTTCAGGACGCCGGGGTCGTCCACCGACACGACCTCGGTGTCGGGGGAGATCCGGCGGATCAGTCCGGCCATGGTGCGTCCCGGTCCCAGCTCGACCAGCCGGCGGCAGCCGAGCCGGTCGGTGAGTGTCCGTACGCTCTGCTCCCACCGGACCGGCGAGACGAGCTGACGGACTGCGACCCCGGGCCAGTCGCAGTCGCCCGAGTACGGTTCGGCGTCCACGTTGGCGACCACAGGAGTGTGGCGGGGAGCGAAGGAGACGCCCCTCAGGGCGGCGGCCAGCCGTTCGGCGGCGGGTTCCATGAGCGGGCTGTGGAAGGCACCGCCCACCTGCATCCGGATCAACTTCGCCCCGATACCCGGCGCGTCCGCGAAAACTCGTTCGATACCGTCCACGGTGCCCGAGACAACCACCTGGCCCGGCGCGTTGATGTTGGCCACCCACACCAGGAGCCCGTCGGCCCGCACCGTGCGGACCAGCCCCTCGACCTCCTCCAGGGGCGCACCCACCAGCACTCCCATGGTGCCCTCACGGAGCTCCGCCGCCTCACGCATCGCCCGGCCCCGGGCCGCCACCAGAGTCACGGCGTCCGGCAGGGTCAGGGCGCCCGCCGCGGTCAGTGCGGCGTACTCGCCCAGGCTGTGGCCGGCACAGGCGACGGCCCCCTCGAGGGCACCGCGCCGCAGGGCCTCCCCGTGGGCCATCATCGCCACGGTGTAGACACACAACTGGGCCAGGTCGGTCCGGCGCAGCGTGTCGGCCGAGGTGCGAAGGAGCAGCTCCTCGATGTCCTGGCCGGCGTGCTCCGAGACCTCGGCGACCAGTGCCCACGACTCGCTGTCCCGCCAGGGCAGCCCCATTCCCTCACGCTGCGTTCCCTGCCCGGGGAACACCAGGCCGACCGGCAACGGTTCCATTACTCCACCTTCCGCAACGGCCCGCCCCGGGGGGCGGGCCCGACAGGACACGGGGCGGCGGCTCCAGGGCCGCCCTCGCCGGTGGGGCGCCCCGCGTTCCGGGGAGCGGCAGCGCGCATCGCGGCGCTGGAGGTCCCAGGAGACGCCGACCCGGCGCGGCCGGGGTCGGTGGAAGGCGGAGTCCCCGTTCCTGGCGCCATGTCTAGCCGCCGTCGGAAACCCAGGGCAACAACTGCTTCAGGAAGCTGCCAGTCTCCGGCGGCGGGGCCGCTACTGCCGCGGGCCCGCGCCCGGCCGCCGCGGCTGCCCGCCCCGGCCGGCAGCCGGCAGTCCCGGCCGAAAGGCACCGCCGACGCCGGAGTGCGCACCCGCCGTGAACCCATCGGCGGGCAGGAGTCCCAGTTCGGCGGCGCGGACCCCGGCCTGGAAGCGGGAGCTGGCACCGAGCATCGACATGATCTCCGCGACGTAGCGGCGGTAGGTGCGGACCGAGACGGACAGTTGGCGTGCGGCGACCTCGTCGGTGACCCCCGCGCAGAGACAGCAGAGGATCTGGCGCACCACCTCCGTGCGGGGGTGGTTGCTGGAGCTGATCCGCTCCGAGACGGGAGCGGCGTTCCGCCACGCCCCTTCGAACATGGTCTGCAGGGTGCGGATCACCGTGATCGACCGGATGACGGAAGCCTGGAGGACGCCGGAGGACGTGGCGGCGACCAGGGCCGTTCGACCGTCGACGATCAGGGCCTGGAGCATCGGCATCCGTGCGATCCGGACCTCGATCCGCTCCCCCTGCACTCCTCGACCCGCACCAGCCCCTGGTCGATGATGGTCTGGGTGCACAGCAGCCGTATCCCTGACCGCTCGTGCGCGGACAGCAACTCCTCGGACGCGGCGTGCACCGCGGTCGGAAACCTGGCATCCGCGATCAGGAAATCAACGCTCTCCTCAGCTTCCGAAACCATCCGAAAGACCGTTTGGGTGAATTCTTCGCGATCAGCCCTGACCACGGTTATCAGCTATTCCTGGAGAATGGAATCGCGACGCTTGACGACTGTCAACTCTATCAGGCTCCGGACCGCCATGAGCGCCGTCTCGAATTCATCTTCCGGCCCTTCCGGCCCTTCCGGCCAGACATCGACAAATGCCCCCGCTTTCGATTGCCGCGGAAGCCGTGGTTCTCACCCGGTGTCAGCAAGCTGCACGCGGCAGGACCAAAACGCCCGGCGCACCTCCCCGTTTCACACACTCAAAGCATTCGCTCGATCACATGCAGTGATTGCTTCCTGCACGGATGTCCGCTACCGGTCATCCCCCAAAGCAATCCCAGGGATCGTCTTACTCTTTCTCGTCATGACCAGGTCCAGCATCCGGCTGTCCGGCCCACGCCTCAGCGACGACCCCACACCAGGCCCCGGTGACGCCGCCGCCTGGTGGTGGCCCACAAGCGCCGCAGCCCCGGCCGACATCGCCCTCCTGGACGACCACGAGCGGGAACGGGCCGACCGCATACGATCCGCTGCCAAGACCGCCGAGTTCGTGAGCTGCCGGGCATCCGTGCGCCGGATCCTCTCCGGCCTGCTCGACACCCCGCCGGACGAAATCCGCCTCGGGACCAGGCCGTGCCCCGGTTGCGGCGACCCGCGTCACGGCCCGCCCACCGTCCTGCGGCCCAGCACCCCATGGTGGATCAGCATCTCCCACACCGCGGGGTGCGGCATGCTCGCGGTGGCCTCGGTCCCTGTCGGCGTCGACGTCGAACGGATGAGGGACGTGCGGATCGAGGAACTCGCGGACACCGCTCTCACCCCTTCCGAAGGCGCCTTCCTGCGTCTCCTTCCCGACAGAACCGCGCGCACCGCGGCGTTCCTTCGGTGCTGGACCCGTAAGGAAGCCGTCCTCAAGGCGGTGGGCGTGGGCATCAGCACCGATCTCGGCGCCCTGGAGAGCCACCCCGGCTCCCCCGGCACCGCCGTCATGAACGCCGGCGTCCCCGGTACCCCCGCAGCCTGGTCCGTCTCAGACCTTCCGCTGCCCGCTCCCTGGGTGGCTTCCGTGGCTCTCCCGGCCGACTCGTCGACCTCGGTGCGGACAGTGAGCCTGCCGTGACCATCCGCTGCTGTTCGACAGCGGCCAGCAGTTCCCAGCCCAGCCGCTCATACAGAGCATCACCGCGACCACCACCCGCACCGGACTGAAAGTCCATGCCGAACTCGATACGGGCACCTGCCACACCGGAGTGAAGGTCACCGACGCCGAGATCGACGCCCTGCCCATGACCCGGCACCGCTTCCACGGCGACTGGAACCGCACCCTCCATCCCGACCGGCACGGCACCGCGAACGCGCGGGGCACAGCCCCGGCCACCTGGCCGGCAGCGGCACCGCGGCGGCCTGAGGCTGCAGCCCTGCGCAGCCCGGGACTGACCGGCATGCCCGAAGCGGGACTGGACCGTCTCGTCGACGAACTGGCAGCTGAACTGGCCGAGTTACGTGAACGGCAACGGCTCCGCCAACGCGGCAGTGAACGACGCCGCACTCCCGGAGCAGGCGCCAAAGACAAACTGGCCACGGCCGACAGAGTCCTGGCCACCGTGCTCTACCTGCGCAGACTCGGCCCCCGAGACCTGCCGGCCCAGCTCTTCGACATCACCGGCAGCACCCTCATCAGGTCAATCCACCAGGTTCAACCACTCCTCGCCGAACGCGGCCGCACCGTCCCGCCCTCAACGGCCAGATTCCGAACACCCGCCGACGTGGCCGCATTCCTCGCCACAGCCAACGACGGAACAAAGATCAAACCAGCGTGTTGATTTTCTGCGAGCCCTTATCTCGCGACGGAATTCACTGCTCGTGTACTCGCTGCTCCTGGGACAGCCTCACCGACAACGGTGTGGACGGCTCACAGTTCCGCTGGCTGAACGTGTCGATGCTGCGCTTCGACTCGGACACCGCACGCGGCGCGGGCGACGAACTGGCCAAGGAGTACTACGACAAGCAGGTCAAGGACGCCCAGGCCACCGACGGCGCCAAGGATGTCGAGGCGGAGCCGCTCTCCGGCACCGGCGACGAGGCGACGGCCGTGCGCTACGACCTGAAGAAGAAGGAAGGCACCTTCAAGCAGCAGACGGTGGTGGCACACGTCGAGAACGTGGTCGTCACCCTCGACTACAACGGGGCGGGCCTCGCCGGGGACAAGACGCCGAACGCCGACGACCTGATGAAGGACGCGAAGAAGGCGGCCGCCGAAGCGGTGACGTCCGTGACCGGGACCAAGGCCGACAAGGACAGCAAGGGCGACAAGGACAGCAAGGGCGACAAGGGCGACAAGGGCGACGGAGACGGCGGGGCCCCCGGGAGCGGTGCGTCGTTGGAGCCGGCGTCCCCCTCGGCGTCGAAGAGCTGACGAACAGGCACAGAAGCGTGCACGAAGACGTACCCGAAGGCGTGCACGGGAACGTGCGGTGAGGCTCCGACACGGAACCGGCCACCCGCCCTCCACACACATGTGCCACTCTGTTGCGCGCAACAACACGCAAGAGGAGGGGAGTACGGGTGGCCGCGCCCATTCAGCTGACACGGACACACCGGGTTCTCATCGGCGTGGTCGTCGCCGGAGCCGTGATCATCGCCGGGATCGGCTTCGCGGGTTCGTACGCGGCCGTCCGTGAGCTGGCCCTGCAGAAGGGCTTCGGGAACTTCAGTTACGTGTTCCCGATCGGCATCGACGCCGGCATCTGCGTCCTGCTGGCCCTGGATCTGCTGCTGACCTGGATCCGTATCCCCTTCCCGCTGCTGCGTCAGACGGCGTGGCTGCTGACGGCGGCCACGATCGCCTTCAACGGCGCGGCGGCCTGGCCCGATCCGCTCGGCGTGGGGATGCACAGCGTGATCCCCGTCCTGTTCGTGGTGGCGGTGGAGGCCGCCCGGCACGCGGTCGGCCGGATCGCCGACATCACCGCGGACAAGCACATGGAGGGCGTCCGTCTCACCCGGTGGGTGTTGTCGCCGATCCCCACGTTCCTGTTGTGGCGGCGGATGAAGCTGTGGGAGCTGCGTTCCTACGAGCAGGTCATCAAGCTGGAGCAGGAACGTCTCGTCTACCAGGCCCGGATGCGCTCCCGCTTCGGCCGGAGCTGGCGCCGCAAGGCCCCGGTGGAGTCCCTGATGCCGCTGCGCCTGGCCAAGTACGGCGTCCCCCTCGCCGAGACGGCCCCGGCGGGTCTGGCGGCGGCCGGCATCGAACCGGCCGTACTCCCGCCGGCCCCCGAGCACCGGACGGCCGTGGACGGCCCTGCCGTGGCGCCGCCGGCGCCCGCCCTGGAGCAGGCCGCCCCTCCCGCCGAGCGGCGCCCCGAGCTGACGGACGACCCCGGCACCGCGGACCCCCGGAGCTCCCAGGACCCCCAAGCCCTTCAGGACTCCCAGGGCCCCCGGAATTCCCAGACCCCCCAGAGCCTCCGCAAGTCCCCGGACGCGCAGGAGCCCACGGCGCGGCCCCCGTACGACCGGCAGCCCGCTCCCGACCAGAACCAGTGGCTGCACGCCCGTCACCCGCAGACCGTCGAGTACCACGGCGGCTACGACCCCACGTACGACCCGGACGCCGCGTACGCCCAGTGGTACGCGGAGCAGGAGCAGGCCGAGCAGTACCGCCGGCAGTTCGATGAGGCGCCCCCGCTGCAGGAGCCGTCCCCGGAGGACACCGGCACCTTCCCCATCCCGGTCGGTCCGGGCCGCACCCGTGAACTGGGCGAGGGCGGCGGCCCTCCTGAGCCCCCGGCTCCGGACGAGGAGGAGTACTACCGGCTGTTCAAGCAGTCGATAGGTGGCGGCGGCTACCCGACTCCGCGCGAGTTCGGCGAATACGTCGAGGCGACGTACGGCCACGCCCTGCTGGACGCCGATGCCAAGCGCATGGTCCTGGACTTCCAGAACCGCCACTCCCTCGAGCTGGAGGAAGACCACATCGCGTGACCCGCACACGGTAGGACGGCGGCGGGGGCGCCCGGTGTTTCACCGGGCGCCCCCGCCGTACGCATCGATGTGCCGGTCAGTGACCGAGCAGCCTCCGCACCCGGTCCTGCCCCACCGCGAGCAGCAGCGTGGGCAGGCGCGGACCGGTGTCACGGCCGACCAGCAGGTGGTACAGCAACGCGAAGAACGACCGCTGCGCGGTCTTGATCTCCGCCGGCAGCTCCTTCGGCGTGGCGTCGGCGGGGAAACCGGCCTGCACCTTGGGAACCCCGTACACGTGGTGCGTGAGCCCGTCCAACGACCAGTGCTCGGCCAGCCCGTCGACCAGCAGCCGCAGGGACCGGCGCCCCTCCTCGTCCAGGGACTTCAGCAGCTCCTCGTCCGGCTCCGTACGCACGATGGTGCGCTGGTCGGCCGGGACGTGGAGGGAGATCCACGCCTCGGCCTTGTCGTAACGCGGCCGCGCCTCGTCGAGCGAGGCGAGCGGGTTCGCGGGGTCGAAGTCGCTGAGGATGCGCAGCGCCTGGTCCGGGTGCCCGCCGGTGATGTCGGCGACGGAGGCGAGGGTGCGGTACGGCAGCGGCCGGGGCGTCCTCGGCAGCGCGCCGCTCGCCGTGCCCACCGCGCGGGAATGCGCGGCGACGTCGGCGGGCAGCGCGGTGCCCTCGGCGACCTTGGCGTCGAGCCGGTCCCACTCGTCGTAGAGGCGCTGGATCTCCTGGTCGAAGGCGATCTTGAAGGACTGGTTGGGCCGGCGGCGGGCGTACAGCCAGCGCAGCAGCTGCGGCTCCATGATCTTCAGCGCGTCGGCGGGGGTCGGCACGCCACCGCGCGAGGACGACATCTTCGCCATGCCGCTGATCCCGACGAAGGCGTACATCGGGCCGATCGGCTGCTTGCCGCCGAAGATCCCGACGATCTGCCCGCCGACCTGGAACGACGAACCCGGCGACGAGTGGTCGACGCCGGACGGTTCGAAGATCACGCCCTCGTACGCCCAGCGCATCGGCCAGTCGACCTTCCAGACCAGCTTGCCGCGGTTGAACTCGCTCAGCCGGACCGTCTCCGAGAAGCCGCACTCGGTGCAGGCGTAGGTCAGCTCGGTGGAGTCGTCGTCGTAGGCGGTGACGGTGGTGAGGTCCTTCTCGCAGTTGCCGCAGAACGGTTTGTACGGGAAGTAGCCGGCGGAGCCGAGGCTGCCGTCGTCCTCGGCGGCGGCGCCGGAACCCTCGGCGGCCTCCAGCTCGGCCTCGTCGACCGGCTTCTGCTGCTGCTTCTTCGCCGGGGCCTTCTTGGTGCGGTACTGCGCGAGGATCGCGTCGATGTCGCCGCGGTGCCTCATGGCGTGCAGGATCTGCTCGCGGTAGGCACCGGAGGTGTACTGCTCCGTCTGGCTGATCCCGTCGAACTCCACGCCCAGCTCGGCGAGCGACTCGATCATGGCGGCCTTGAAGTGCTCCGCCCAGTTCGGGTGCGCCGAGCCCTTGGGGGCCGGGACCGAGGTGAGCGGCTTGCCGATGTGCCCGGCCCACTCCTCCTCGTCGACGCCGTCGATGCCCTTGGGGACCTTGCGGTACCGGTCGTAGTCGTCCCAGGAGATCAGGTGCCGCACCTGGTGGCCGCGGCGGCGGATCTCGTCGGCGACCAGGTGCGGGGTCATGACCTCGCGGAGGTTCCCGAGGTGGATCGGGCCCGACGGCGACAGTCCGGACGCGACGACGACGGGTTTGCCCGGGGCCCGACGCTCCGATTCCTCGATGACGTCATCCGCGAAACGGGAGACCCAGTCGGTGGTCTCGGTGCTCTGAGCCACGATCGGCACGTCCTTCTTTCTGCTCGGGCAGCCGGTACGGTCGCACGGCTGACCCTTCCATTCTCCCAGTCCGGACCGCATCCGCGAAAACCGCTTTTCACCGGCGCCCCGGGAACGCGGGGCCGTGTCGACACGCGGCTCCGCCGCTCGGGCGCGACGGACCCCCGCCTCCGCCGCTCGGACGCGACGAGCCCCCCGCCGGCCCGCGGCCAGGAAACCGCTTTGCCACCCGTGGGATACTGGGCTGGTCTATCTGAACCCACGAGGAGAACGGCACCCACTCCTATGGCCTCGGTCACATCGCTCACCGATCTCGTCAACCAGCAGCTCGCGTCCGCCATCTCCGCCACCCGGCCGGAGGCGTCCGCGGACCCGCTGCTGCGACGAAGCGACCGGGCGGACTACCAGGCCAACGGCATCCTGGCGCTGGCCAAGAAGGCGAAGGCGAACCCGCGGGAGCTGGCCGCCGAGGTCGTCGCGCACATCACGACCGGTGACCTGATCAAGGACGTCGAGGTCTCCGGCCCCGGCTTCCTCAACATCACCGTCGCCGACCGGGCGATCACCGAGAACCTCGCCGCGCGGCACGCGGACGGCGAGCGCCTCGGCGTGCCGCTGAACGAGAACGCGGGCGTCACGGTCGTCGACTACGCCCAGCCGAACGTGGCGAAGGAGATGCACGTCGGTCACCTGCGGTCGGCGGTCATCGGCGACGCCCTGCGCGCCATGCTCGACTTCACCGGCGAGAAGACGATCGGCCGGCACCACATCGGCGACTGGGGCACCCAGTTCGGCATGCTCATCCAGTACCTGTTCGAGCACCCGGGCGAGCTGGCCCCCGCGGGCGAGGTCGACGGCGAGCAGGCCATGAGCAACCTGAACCGCGTGTACAAGGCGTCGCGCGTGCTCTTCGACTCGGACGAGGAGTTCAAGGAGCGGGCCCGCAAGCGGGTCGTCGCCCTCCAGTCCGGTGACAAGGAGACGCTCGAGCTGTGGCAGCAGTTCGTGGACGAGTCGAAGGTCTACTTCTACTCCGTCTTCGAGAAGCTCGACATGGAGATCCGCGACGAGGAGATCGTCGGGGAGTCCGCGTACAACGAGGGCATGCCCGAGACCGCCCGGCTCCTGGAGGAGATGGGCGTCGCGGTGCGCTCCGAGGGCGCGCTCGTGGTGTTCTTCGACGAGATCCGCGGCAAGGACGACCAGCCGGTCCCGCTGATCGTGCAGAAGGCCGACGGCGGTTTCGGCTACGCGGCCTCGGACCTGACGGCGATCCGCAACCGCGTCGTCGACCTGCACGCGACCACGCTGCTGTACGTCGTCGACGTGCGCCAGTCGCTGCACTTCAGGATGGTCTTCGAGACGGCCCGCCGGGCCGGCTGGCTCAGCGACGACGTCACCGCGCACAACATGGGCTACGGCACGGTGCTCGGCGCGGACGGCAAGCCGTTCAAGACGCGTGAGGGCGAGACCGTACGGCTGGAGGACCTGCTGGACGAGGCGGTGCAGCGGGCCGCGCAGGTCGTACGGGAGAAGGCGCGGGACCTCACCGAGGACGAGATCCGGGAGCGGGCCGCGCAGGTCGGCATCGGAGCCGTGAAGTACGCGGACCTGTCGACGTCGGCGAACCGGGACTACAAGTTCGACCTCGACCAGATGGTCTCCCTGAACGGCGACACGTCGGTCTACCTCCAGTACGCCTACGCCCGTATCCAGTCGATCCTGCGCAAGGCCCCCGACGGCGTACGCCCCTCGGCGCACCCGGAGCTGACCCTGCACGAGGCCGAGCGGGCGCTGGGCCTGCACCTGGACGCGTTCGCGGAGACGGTGGCGGACGCGGCGCGGGAGTACGCCCCGCACAAGCTGGCCGCGTACCTGTACCAACTGGCGTCCCTGTACACGTCGTTCTACGACAAGTGCCCGGTGCTGAAGGCCGAGTCGCCGGACCAGGTGGCCAACCGCCTGTTCCTGTGCGACATCACGGCCCGCACCCTGCACCGGGGCATGGCCCTGCTGGGCATCCGGACGCCCGAGCGGCTCTGATCCCGTACCGACGGCACGGATGCGGCCCGCCCCCATCGGGGGGCGGGCCGCATCCGTTCACGCGGTCAGCCGGCCGACCGGCGGTCGGTCAGGTGGGGTTGCCGTCGGCGAACCGCCTGTGGGCGCTCACCGTCGGCCGCTGCGTCCGGCCGGACGCAGCGGAGCCGGTCCTGCTTCGAGGCCACCGTGCGCTGAGCTACGCCCCCAGCTTCCGGGCGACCTCGGTGGCCCAGTAGGTGAGGATGTTCTGCGCGCCGGCCCGCTTGATGCCGGTCAGGGTCTCCAGGATCGCCCGGTCGCGGTCGATCCAGCCCTTCTCCGCGGCGGCCTCGATCATCGAGTACTCACCGGAGATCTGGTACGCGGCCACCGGCACGTCCACCACGTCGGCGACCCGGGCGAGGATGTCCAGATACGGACCCGCCGGCTTGACCATCACCAGGTCGGCGCCCTCCGCCAGGTCCAGCGCCAACTCCCGCATCGACTCACGGACGTTGGCCGGGTCCTGCTGATACGTCTTGCGGTCGCCCCGGAGCGACGAGCCGACGGCCTCGCGGAACGGCCCGTAGAAGGCGGAGGCGTACTTGGCGGTGTAGGCGAGGATCGCGACGTCCTCGCGGCCGATCTGGTCGAGGGCGTCACGGATGACGCCGATCTGCCCGTCCATCATCCCGCTGGGCCCCACGACGTGGGCGCCCGCGTCGGCCTGCACCTGCGCCATCTCGGCGTACCGCTCGAGCGTCGCGTCGTTGTCGACCCGCCCCTGCTCGTCCAGCACCCCGCAGTGCCCGTGGTCCGTCGTCTCGTCGAGACAGAGGTCGGACATGACGAGCAGGTCGTCGCCGACCTCGGCCCGCACGTCCCGCAGGGCGACCTGGAGAATCCCGTCCGGGTCGGTGCCCGCCGTGCCCAGGGCGTCCTTCTTCGACTCCTCCGGAACCCCGAACAGCATGATCCCGGAGATCCCGGCCGCCACGGCCTCGGCCGCCGCCTTCTTCAGGGTGTCGCGCGTGTGCTGCACCACGCCCGGCATCGCCTCGATCGGCACCGGCTCGCCGACCCCCTCGCGGACGAAGGCCGGGAGGATGAGGTCGGCGGGGTGCAACCGCGTCTCGGCGACCATCCGACGCATGGCGGGGGTGGTCCGCAGACGCCGGGGCCGGGTACCGGGAAAAGATCCGTACGTCGTCATACCTCCCACGCTACGCCCGTCCCACCCGTGCCTTTGCCGACGCCGAGTCGGGCCGGCCCGCCGTCAGCGCGGTCCGAGGGTTCCGGACGCCAGCCCCAGCTCGGCCTCCGCGAAGGTGCGGGCCATGTCGGCGATCGGGGCGGCACGGTGCCCCACGCCGGTGTTGACGTAGGCGCTGGTCCCGTCGATCGCGACGTGGATGCGGACGGCGGCCGCCCAGGGGTCGGCGCAGCGGAAGTCCCCCGCCGCCACCCCGGCGGCGACGACCCGCTCGATACGCCGGCACCAGAGCAGGTCCTGCTCGACGACGTGCTCGCGGAGCACGGGCCGGTAGCGCGCCAGGTGCCGGGCGTTGAGCCAGAGCCTGCTGACGTCGTCGAAGTCGGCGCTCGAGGTGAGCGAGAAGAGCCGCCGCAGCGCACGCACCGCACCGCCGGGACCGGGGTCGGCGGGCAGCTCCGGCAGCAGACTGTCGAGCTCCGCCCCGGTGGCACTGGTGAAGGCCTCGGCGACGAGCCTGTCGGCCGCGGGGAAGTAGTGGCCGACGAGTCCGGGCCGGACGCCGAGCTCGTCGGCGACCCGGCGCAGGGTGACGCACTCCAGTCCTTCGGCGAGCCCGACCCGCGCGGCGGCGGTGACCATCTCGCTGCGGCGCTCGGCCGGCGCCTTGCGAACACGCTTTTCCGGACCCCTTGACGTCATGCCGGGGATGTTATTGAGTGAGCGGCCAATAAGACAATCGGGCAATGAGGCGCGCGCCCACCGCGTGCGGCCGGAAAGCCCTACCCCCACCCGCACCCCACTCTTCCCCGGAGCACTGGAGCACTGATGTACGCCGTCACCGACCCCACCACCGGCGAAGTCGCCGAGCTCTACCCGACCGCCGGTGACGCCGAGGTCGAGGCGGCCGTCACCGCCGCCCACGCCGCCACCGGGTGGGGCCGTACCAGCACCGTCGCCGAACGCTCCACCCTGCTGCGCCGGCTCGGCGACCTCCACGCGGAGCACCGGGCCGAGCTGGCGGCGAGCATCGTGCGCGAGATGGGCAAGCCGCTCGCGGAAGCCGAGGGCGAGATCGACTTCTGCGTCGACATCTACCGCTACTACGCCGACCACGCCGAGGAGTTCCTCGCCGACGAACCGCTCGACGTCGCCTCCGGCCCGGGCAGCGCCGTCATCCGGCGCAGCCCGCTGGGCGTCCTGCTCGGGATCATGCCGTGGAACTTCCCGGCCTACCAGGTGGCCCGCTTCGCCGCCCCGAACCTCGCCCTCGGCAACACCATCGTCCTCAAGCACGCCCCGCAGTGCCCGGCCACCGCGGCGCTGCTGGAACGGCTGTTCACCAAGGCGGGCTTCCCCTCCGGCGCGTACGTCAACGTCTACGCCACCAACGAGCAGATCGCCGGGGTCATCGCCGACCCGCGCGTCCAGGGCGTCTCGCTCACCGGCTCGGAGCGGGCCGGTTCCGCCGTCGCCGAGATCGCCGGACGCCACCTGAAGAAGGTCGTCCTCGAACTCGGCGGCTCGGACCCGTTCATCGTGCTGTCCACCGACGACCTCGACGCGGTCGTCGACGCCGCCGTCGCCGCCCGCCTGGACAACACCGGCCAGGCCTGCAACGCCGCCAAGCGGTTCGTCGTCGTCCAGGACCTCTACGACGCGTTCGTCGAGAAGTTCACCGCCCGCCTGCTCGCCGGCGCGACGGGCGCTCCCCTGTCGTCGGCCGCCGCCGCCGAGAACCTGGGCTGCCAGGTCGACGGGGCCGTCGCCGAGGGGGCCGTCCTGCACACCGAGGGCGAGCGGCGCGGCGCGTACTTCCCCGCCGGAGTCCTCACGGGCCTCACCACCGACCACACCGCCGCCCGCCAGGAACTCTTCGGCCCGGTCGCCATGGTCTTCCCGGCCACCGACGAGGACGACGCCGTACGCATCGCCAACGACACCCCCTACGGCCTCGGCTCCTACGTCTTCACCACCGACCCCGCCCAGGCGGAACGCGTCGCCGACCGCATCGAGGCCGGCATGGTCTTCGTCAACGGCGTCGGCGCCGAGGGCGCGGAGCTCCCCTTCGGCGGCATCAAGCGCTCCGGCTTCGGCCGCGAACTCGGCCGCCCGGGCACCGAGGAGTTCGTCAACAAGAAGCTGATCCGCACAGTGGCCTGACCACGCTGCCGGCCGTGGGCCCGGGCCCCGGCCCGGAAAACGCCCGAGGGCGTGTCACGGCCGGCTGCCGTGACACGCCCTCGGGGCGGTGAGTCAGCGCTGGTGGCGCCCGTGGTCGTTACCACGGTCGCGGTCGTTACCACGGTCGTGGCCACGGTCACGGTCGTGGCCACGGTCGTAGCCGCGGTCACGGTCGTGGCCACGGTCGTAGCCGCGGTCACGGTCGTAGCCGCGGTCACGGTCACGGTCGTGGCCGCGGCCACGACCCCAGCTCTCGGTGTCGACGACCGAGCCGCGGCGGTCCGACAGGGTGGCCCGGTCGGAGCGGTTGTCCCAGATGTGGTGGCGGCGGTCCTGGTAGACGTCATGGCGGGTGTCACGGCCGGATCCCGTGTGCACCTTGACCGTCGAGCGGCCGTTCAACCGCAGGTGGCGGAAGGTGTACTTGTCGCCCTTGCTGTTGCGCAGGGTCCAGCCCCTCAGGTCGACGCTGTGGCGGGACCGGTTGGTGATGTTCACCCACTCGCCGTTCAGCGAACGGTTGCTGCGGGTGTCCGGGCCGGGAGCGTTGTACTGGACGTCGCTGATGACGACCTGCCGGCGATCGGGGTTCCTGTCCTGGACGGCGGACGCCGGCAGGGCGGCGGCCGCCACGACGGAACCGGTCACCAGGGCGACAGCGGTCAGACGGCGAGCGGCGGAAGAAGCAGACATGCGGTCCCCTTCGCATTCGTGCGCCGGCCCACCCCGGGTACGGGCGGGCGGCGCTCTCCGAGTGGTACGTCCCGGCTGGCTGCCGAGGTCTCACACCCTGCCGCCGCGACAGGCCCTTTCGCAGGAAGTCCCTCCACGGGTGACTCAATACAGACATGTCCGGAACAGTCGGTTGCCGGATGCACACATACCGTTCGAATACGGAGTCAGAATCGGTGCATCACGCATCGACCCGTGTCCCGTCCGGGTCCGCCACCGTTCAGCCAGACTCACGCCCCGGCACGCCACCACACGCGCCACCCCGCCCTTCGCCCGAAAGTGGGTAACGGGGCCGACAGGGCACAGGCCCACGTTCCGGTCCACGCCCCACGTCCGGTCACTGCCCTCGGAACTGTCCCAGAGCCTGGAGTTCGACCTGGCGGTCCTCGTCGTCCCGGACACCCGACAACCCGTCATCCCCACCTGACGCCGTGACCGGTTCCCGTACGCTCCGATCCTTGACCGCGGCGTCTTGGAAACAGAGGAATCCATGAACCAGGCATTCACGCACGTTCCCCCCACCACCCTCGCCGACCTGCTGGGCCGCGCGCAGGTCATGGACATCGGCATCCGCCCGCTGTGGGACTCACCGCGCGTCGCGGGGCCCGCGTACACGGTGCGGTGCGAGCCCGGCGACAACCTGATGCTGCACGCCGCGATCTACCGGGCCGAGCCTGGCTCGGTCATCGTCGTGGAGTCGGGCGACGTGGACCACGCCCTCGCCGGCGGCAACGTCTGTGCCGTCGCCCAGCGCCGGGGCGTCGCGGCCTTCGTGGTCGACGGCGTCATCCGCGACCTCGGCGAGGTGCGCGAGGCCGGCTTCCCGGTCTTCGCGCGCGGCGTCATCCCGATCCCCGGCACCAAGGAGAAGATCGGTGCGCTCGGTGAGCCGGCCCGGGTCGGCGGTGTCCTGGTGCACCCCGGGGACATCGTGGTCGCCGACGAGGAGGGCATCGTCGTCGTCCCCGCCGCACGCGAGGAGGAGATCCTCGCGGCAGCTCGGACGAAGCTGGCCCAGGAGGCCGAGGAATCCCTCGACACCTGGCAGGAAAACCACCGCGCCCGCATAGAAAAAGCCCTGACCGCCCAGGGCTTCACCGGCTGACCGGCCCCGATGGGCCGCCCGCCCGGCGCACCGATGCAAAGGTCGAATGTCAGTGCGGGCGGCTACGGTACGCCTGTGAACGAGACGACCGGTGACGACCGCCGCCTTCCGCCCGCCCTCGCCGACGTGGCCCGCGTCGCGTTCGACTACGCCGATGGTGACGGGATCGACTTCGAGCCCTACCACGCCTTCTGCTCGGCCGAGGAGACCACCGACTGGCTGCGCCAGTGGACCGGAAACCCCGAACTCGACGGCGACGCCTACCGGGTCTTCGGCCAGGACGGCACCGGCGGTCTCGCGGCCGTCTGGTACGGGCGGCCCGGCCGACCCCTCACCGAGCAACCCGTGGTGTTCATGGGCTCGGAGGGCCAGTGCGGCGTGGTGGCCGGGAACCTGTCCGAATTCCTGTGGGTGCTGGCCGACGGCATCGGACCGCTGGAGTCCGTGCTGTACGACGACCACGAGGCACGCCCGAACCCGGAGCTCACCGAACTCGCCGAACGCCACGCCACCACCCCGCGCCGCCCGGCCCGGGACATCATCACCGGGGCCCGCACCGAATTCCCCACCTTCACCGACGACATCGACGAACTCTGCCGCTGAGCCGGTGAGGAACCTCGCACGAGGTGCCCGCCTGTGACCACCCGAGCACGTGACACTTTCCTGCCAACTGCTCACGCTTTCCAAAGAGGTACTCGCCCCCGGCCGTACACGCCAATGTCAGGTTCCCCTCGCCCCAGGTGGCGACGCAGCCGATGCAGTGGGCGTCGGCGCCCGGGCCGAGCGGCAACTCGACGCCGACGTGGGCGACGGGGCTCGACGGTCAGCCCTCCAGGCGCGCGTACTGCCGCTCGACGGCCTTCGCGCTCCACTCTCCCAGCGCCCAGTCGATCGCATAGGAAACCGCGAACAGCGCCAGGAACTCGACACCGAGGAGGGCCACCAGCCCGAGCGTGCCCTGGACCGCGAAGGGGAGGGCGGAGGTCAGCTCCTGCGTGTCCCCGAGCGCCAGGCCGGCAAGGCTGAGGCCGGTGAGAACCGCGGCGAACAGGAGCGCCCCGCGCAGGTAGGCGCGCCGCCTCTGGCGACGGCTGGGTGCGTCCGCGCCGGTGGGAAGCTCGACCCCCATGAGGGAGCGGGGGGCCTCGGCGCCCAGCACGCGCTGCACCAGCGCGAACACTCCCGCGCCGCCGACGAGGACCAGGATCGCCGCGGTGTTCGTCACCTCCTTGGTCCGGATGTACTCCCAGACGAGCACCCCGAGGGCTGCGAACATGACGGCGCCCAGGGCGACGAGGGCTGACCTGCCCGCCTTGAGGTGCTGACGCTCATCCATGGTGTCCGTGCGCTCCTTCTTCCCAGAACAGGGAGTTGAGATCGGTGTCCAGTGCCCGGCAGATGGCGACACACAGGCTGAGGGTCGGGTTGTGAGTACCCGCCTCGATCATGGAGATCGTCTGCCGGGTGACCCCGACCTGTCCGGGCAGGTCGGCTTGGGTCATGCCGAGTGCCACCCGCTTGAGCTTCATGCGCGTGTTCACGCGCCGAGGCTCGCGGGCGCTTCGAGTCGCGGCCATGTGTCATGTATACCCGACACGATGTCGCATATACAAGACACTCCTTGAGGACGGGCCGGGGTGGTCACGCAGTCGGGCGCCGTCACGGAACCGCAGGCGACAGGGCCGGACCGGACCTGGAACCCGTGCCCATGGCGCACCGCCCCGGCAGGGCTCTTCCCACGGGCGACCGAGCGGCCGTCACCGGGTGAGGTCCAGTTCCGCCCACACCGTCTTGGCCGGCACCGGGCCGCTGCGTACGCCCCAGCGGTCGGCCAGCTCCTCGACCAGCAGCAGTCCGTAGCCGGACTCGGCGGGCTCCACAGGGGCGCTCCGGCGCGCGGGCAGGTGCTCGCCCCGGGTGTCGGTCACCTCGATGCGCAACACCCCGCGCGCGGTGACGGTGAGGCCGAGCCGGAAGCTGCGGCCGGGGACGCGGCCGTGCACGGCGGCGTTCGTCGCGAGTTCGGCGACGATCAACCGGGCCGGATCCAACGGCAGCCCCCAGGAACGCAGTTGCTCCGTGGCGAGCAACCGGGCGAGACGGGCGCCCCGACGTGTGGTGGAGAGCGGCACGGTGAACTGGCGGAGCGAGGCGCTCGGAGCGGCGATTTCCCGATTCACGTCACCCAGCGTGTTCACACATGCGTACCGTGTGAAGTCGGACGGCCCGTGCGACCGGCGGCTGTCCGTGAGGTGTCCGGTTCCGTCCGGGCTGCCCGGGGTGACCGGGCACGGACGGCCGGAGTTGGTCCGGGGAAGGGCGCGAGGCGGGAGGCGGCGGACATGAGCGAGTGGGAAGCGGGACCGGACGACGAAGAAGCCGGGGCTGTGATGCGCACTGTCACACGGCAGTTGAAGCTGTGGCGCGAGGCAGCCGGCCTCACCCAGGCCGAGTTCGGTACGGCCATCGGGTACGGGGAGGAACTGGTCTCCTCGGTGGAGCGGGGGCGGAGGATTCCCCGGCCGGAGTACCTGGACGCAGCGGATGAGGTATTGGGCGCGGGCGGCAAGATCGCTGCGATGAAGGGAGACGTGGCGGAAGCCCGGTACCCGAAGAAGGTGCGGGACGTGAAGCGCCTGGAGGCGGAAGCCGTCGAGATCTGCTCCTACAACAACTCCGTCGTCGACGGGCTATTGCAGACCGAGGCATACGCGCGAGCTGTGTTCGGCTCCCGGCGACCGCAGTTCGCGGAAGAGGAGTTGGAGCAGCGTGTAGCCGCTCGCCTGGATCGTCAAGAGATCCTTTGCGCTCCAACAACTCGTCCACTCCTCAGCTTTGTGCTGTGCGAAGCGACGCTACGCCGCTTGATCGGAGGCAAGATGGTGATGCGCAATCAGCTCGAACGGTTGTCGGAAGTGGCCCGGCTACGGAACGTCGATCTACAAGTGTTGCCTCTGAGTCGGGAGGAGAACTCAGGTCTCGGCGGCCCCTTCCGACTGCTCAAGCTCAAGGACGGAGCGGCCGTGGGTCTGAACGAAATCCAGCTCACCAACCGGGTGATCACCGAGCCCAAGGAGACCACGGTCCTCGACATGCGTTATGGGATCATCCGGGCGCAGGCTCTCACACCACGAGAGTCGCTGGCCTTCATCGAGAAAGTGCTGGGAGAGTCATGACCCTCAAGCCCTCTGACGGAGCCGATAGCAAGCTGGAGTGGATAAAGAGCAGCTACAGCTCGGACGACGGTCCGTCCTGCGTCGAGGTCGCCACCACTCCGGCAATCATCCACGTCCGCGACTCCAAGATTCCGAACGGCCCCCGCCTCGCCCTCACCCCCACCACCTGGGTGACCTTCCTGCCGTACGCCTCGGATGCCTCGGATGCCTCGGAGGGCTGACGCGCACGGGCCGCCCTGCCGCCCGCAGGGCACCCTCTTTCGTCGTGGTAGGCATGTGCGGTGACCGGTCGCCTCCCCTTGGACGAGCAACTCGCTGCCCTGAAAACCACGCTGTCCCGCAACGAGACCCTGCTGGAGGTGCTCGACCGGACCGCGGCACTGAACCTGCCCGGCTGGTACCTGACGGCGGGCTGTCTCTTCCAGACCGTGTGGAACGTCGTCACGGGCAGGCCTCCCACCGAGGGGATCAAGGACTACGACGTCTTCTACTTCGACGACAGCGACCTGTCGTGGGAGGCGGAGGACGCGGTGATCAGCGCGGCGGCGCGGGCCTTCGCCGACCTGCCGACCGAGACCGCGGGCAAGGTCGATGTCGAGCTCCGCAACGAGGCCCGCGTCCACCTCTGGTACGAGCGGAAGTTCGGCGTCCCGTGTCCCCCGCACACGTCGACCGAGGCAGCGATCGACAGCTTCGCCGCGACCACCTGCTGCCTGGGCGTGCGTCTGGAGCCCGGTGGCCGGTGGCGTGTCTACGCGCCGCACGGACTCTCCGACGTGTTCCGGCTCGTCGTGCGTCCCAATCCGGTGCTCGCGCCGCGTGCCGTGTACGAGGCCAAGGCGGCACGCTGGCGTCAACAGTGGCCCGAGCTGACCGTACTGGAGTGGCCCTCGGGCTGAGCCCGTGAGCGGAACCGCGCTCGGCATGCCCCACCGTCGTGCGTCCGGCGGCCGGGCCCGGCCGCAACGCGCGGTGGCGGTGCGCAGCCCACGGCGCGCCCCGCCACCACCTCACGCGTCCTACCTGACGCCGCCGCACGGCCTCACGTCGTCGACCGGCGTCTCCGGGCTCCCGGGCGGCGTTCGCTCGGCCGGGTGACCGGGTCGCCCGCCTCGATCGCCGCCAGCCGGCGCCGCGCACCGAAGTCCGCCAGGGCCGCCGCCAGCTTGTGCACCGACGGCTCCGGGGCCATGACGTCGACGCGCAGCCCGTGCTCCTCGGCCGTCTTCGCCGTCGCCGGACCGATGCAGGCGATGACCGTCACGTTGTGCGGCTTGCCCGCGATGCCGACCAGGTTCCGGACCGTCGACGACGAGGTGAAGAGCACCGCGTCGAAGCCGCCGCCCTTGATGGCCTCCCGCGTCTCCGCGGGCGGCGGCGAGGCGCGCACGGTCCGGTACGCCGTGACGTCGTCGACCTCCCAGCCCAGGTCGATGAGACCCGCCACCAGCGTCTCGGTGGCGATGTCCGCGCGGGGCAGGAACACCCTGTCGATCGGGTCGAAGACCGGGTCGTACGGCGGCCAGTCCTCCACCAGCCCGCGGGCCGACTGCTCACCGCTCGGGAGCAGGTCCGGCCGCACGCCGAAGTCGATCAGCGCCTTGGCGGTCTGGTCGCCGACCGCGGCGACCTTGATCCCGGCGAAGGCGCGGGCGTCGAGGCCGTACTCCTCGAACTTCTCCCGCACCGCCTTGACCGCGTTGACGGAGGTGAAGGCGATCCACTCGTAGCGGCCCGTCACCAGGCCCTTGACCGCGCGCTCCATCTGCTGCGGGGTGCGCGGGGGCTCGACGGCGATGGTCGGCACCTCGTGCGGCACCGCGCCGTAGGACCGCAGCTGGTCGGAGAGCGACGCCGCCTGCTCCCTGGTACGCGGCACGAGCACCTTCCAGCCGAACATCGGCTTGGACTCGAACCACGCGAGCCGGTCGCGCTGGGCGGGGGCGGAACGCTCACCGACCACGGCTATCACCGGCCGGCCGCCGTCGGGCGACGGCAGCGCCTTCGCCTGCTTCAGCGTCTGCGCGATCGTGCCGAGCGTCGCCGTCCAGGTCCGCTGCCGGGTCGTCGTACCGGCGACGGTCACCGTCAGGGGTGTGTCGGGCTTGCGACCGGCGGACACCAGTTCGCCCGCCGCGGCGGCCACCGAGTCGAGCGTGGCGGAGACGACCACCGTGCCGTCCGACGCCCCGACCTCGGTCCAGCACCGGTCCGACGCGGTACGCGCGTCCACGAACCGCACGTCCGCGCCCTCGGCGTCCCGCAGCGGCACACCGGCGTACGCGGGCACGCCGACCGCGGCAGCGATACCGGGGACGACCTCGAAGGTCACCCCGGCCGCCGCGCACGCCAGCATCTCCTCGGCGGTGTACGCGTCGAGGCCGGGATCACCGGACACCGCACGCACGACCCGCCTGCCGCCCCGCGCGGCCTCCATGACAAGATGTGCGGCATCCCGCACCGCGGGGGCGCCGACGGTTGTTGACGTGCTGTCAACAACCTTCAGTTGAGGCGTGCCTGTGCCCGGAGCGGACGGCGCGGAGGAACCCGCCGCGTCCGTGTCCGTCGGCACTTCGGCCACGCCCTGCCTGGCGTGCCGGCGTACGACGTCGAGCACATCGTGCTCGGCGACGAGAACGTCCGCGTTCGCCAGCGCCTCCACGGCGCGCAGAGTGAGCAGTCCCGGATCCCCGGGTCCGGCACCGAGGAAGGTGACGTGCCCGTGTTCCGGAGGGGGTGGAAGGGTGGTGGGGCTCAATGTGCTCGCTCCCCCATCAGACCGGCCGCGCCCTGCGCGAGCATCTCGGTGGCGAGTTCGCGACCGAGCGCCATCGCCGCCTCATGCGTCTCGGGCACGGGACCGGTGGTGGACAGCTGCACCAGCGTGGTGCCGTCGGTCGTGCCGACGACACCCCGCAGGCGCATTTCCTTGACAATCGGCCCGTCGGCCAAAAGGTCGGCCAGCGCCCCCACAGGGGCGGTGCAGCCGGCCTCCAGGGCGGCGAGCAGTGACCGCTCCGCCGTCACGGCGGCCCGGGTGAACGGGTCGTCGAGTTCGGCGAGCGCGGCGGTCAGCTCCGTGTTGCGCACGGTGCACTCGACCGCCAGGGCCCCCTGGCCGGGAGCGGGCAAAATCGTGTCGACCGACAGGAAGTCGGTCACCTCGTCGCTGCGGCCGACCCGGTTCATCCCTGCGGCGGCCAGCACGACGGCGTCCAGCTCACCGCTCTTGACGTACCCGATCCGGGTGTCGACGTTGCCGCGGATCGGCACGGTCGTGATCTCCATGCCGTGGCCGCGTGCGTACGCGTTCAGCTGGGCCATGCGACGCGCCGAACCGGTGCCGATGCGGGCGCCGCGCGGCAGGTCGGTGAACTTGAGCGCGTCACGCGCGATGATCACGTCCCGCGGGTCCTCGCGCTCCGGTACGGCGGCCAGGACCAGCTCGTCGTGCGGTGCGGTCGGCAGGTCCTTCAGCGAGTGCACCGCGAAGTCCACCTCGCCGCGCACCAGTGCCTCGCGCAGCGCGGCCACGAAGACGCCCGTGCCGCCGATCTGCGAGAGATGCTCGCGTGACGTGTCGCCGTACGTGGTGATCGGAACGAGCTCGACAGGCCGTCCGGTCACCTGGCTCACGGCATCCGCCACCTGCCCGGACTGGGACATGGCGAGCTTGCTCCGCCTGGTCCCGAGCCTCAGTGCCTTCTCAGTCATGCCGGCCCTCGGTTTTCTGCGTCGGCCGCGTTCTCTGCGGTCTTCGCGTTCTTCTCGGTGCTTTCCCCGGCGCGGGAGACGGAGGCCACCGTCTCCGGGTCGAGGTCGAACAGGGTGCGCAGCGCGTCCGCGTAGCCGGCGCCGCCGGGTTCGGCCGCGAGCTGCTTGACCCGCACGGTCGGCGAGTGCAGCAGCTTGTCGACCACCCGCCGCACGGTCTGGGTGATCTCCGCACGGTGCTTGTCGTCCAGGCCGGGCAGCCGCCCTTCCAGGCGGGCCATCTCACCGGCCACCACGTCCGCGGCCATGGTGCGCAGGGCGACCACGGTCGGCGTGATGTGCGCGGCCCGCTGTGCCGCCCCGAATGCCGCGACCTCGTCGGAAACGATACGCCGGACCTGGTCCACGTCGGCAGCCATCGGAGCGTCCGCCGACGCCTCCGCGAGCGCCTCGATGTCGACCAGCCGCACCCCGGGGATGCGGTGCGTGGCCGCGTCGATGTCGCGCGGCATCGCGAGGTCCAGCAGGAAGAGCACGGGCTCCGGGCGCGGCGGCTCGACCACCGGCTCCGGACGGCGCCGCTCGGGGATCCGGCCGGCGCTCGCCGCGGTCGCGGCCAGCGCGCCGATCAGTTCGGTGTCCACCTCGGCACCGCGTCGGCCGCCCTGGCGGCGGTCGACGGTGCCGCTCACGGTCCATGCCGCGTGCTGCTCCAGCGTCGCCGCGTCCATACCGGCGACGGCAGCCTCGCCCATCACGGAGAAACCGGGCGGTACGGAGGCCAGGTCCAGCGGGTAGTCCTCGTCGGTGCTGGTGGCGGCCATGGGGGCGGGGGGCAGGGGCGTCGTCCGCGCGGTCGGCGCCTTGCGCACGTCGTGCGCCGACGCCTCCGTGGCTCCGACGGTCCCGGGGGTGGCTCCGGCGCGTACCGTCTCCGGCTGCTGTCCGACGCGGCCCTCGACACCGGCGGCGATCGCGTCGGCCGTGAGGACGAGGCCGGTCGCGCCGGTGCAGGAGACGACGACGTCTGCACGTGTCAGTTCGTCCGCCACCGACCCCATCGGTATCGCGCGGGCCGACAAGCCCGTGTTCTCGGCGTTCTCGGCGTTCGCGGCCTCAGTGAGGATCTGCACGAGGCGCTCGGCGCGGTCGGCGGTGCGGTTGGCGATCACGATCTCGGCGACACCGGCCCGCGCGAGCGTGGCCGCGGCCAGCGAGGACATCGATCCGGCACCGATGACCAGTGCCCTCTTGCCCCGCGCCCAGCTGTCGACGGGCGAGCCGGCGGCCAGCTGCTCCAGGCCGAAGGTGACCAGGGACTGCCCGGCGCGGTCGATGTCGGTCTCCGTGTGGGCGCGCTTGCCCACCCGGAGCGACTGCTGGAACACGTCGTTCATCAGCCGCCCGGCGGTGTGCAGTTCCTGCGCACGCGCCAGGGCGTCCTTGATCTGGCCGAGGACCTGCCCCTCGCCCACCACCATCGAGTCCAGTCCGCAGGCCACCGAGAACATGTGGTGGACGGCGCGGTCCTCGTAGTGCACATAGAGGTAGGGCGTGAGCTCCTCCAGGCCGACCCCGCTGTGCTGGGCCAGCAGCGTGGACAGCTCGGCGACACCGGCGTGGAACTTGTCCACGTCGGCGTACAGCTCGATGCGGTTACAGGTGGCGAGCACCGCGGCCTCGGTGGCCGGTTCGGCGGCGACCGTGTCCTGCAGCAGCTTGACCTGCGCGTCCACGCTCAGCGAGGCCCGGTCCAACACGCTGACCGGCGCGCTGCGGTGGCTCAGTCCGACGACGAGGAGGCTCATGTCGGCATCACCGCGGGTACGTCCCCGTCGGGCCCCTGGTCCGCGGCGGACTCCTGTCCGCCGGCGGATGCCCGGCGCGCGGCGACGGGCTCCGGGCGGGAACCGTCAGGCGGGACGACGGTCCCGGCGGCCACCTCGCCGGCCTTGCGCTGCTCGTGGAAGGCGAGGATCTGCAGCTCGATGGAGAGGTCCACCTTGCGCACGTCGACACCGTCCGGGACGGACAGCACGGTCGGCGCGAAGTTCAGGATGGAGGTGACACCGGCGGCCACCAGCCGGTCGCAGACCTGCTGGGCGGCACCGGCGGGGGTCGCGATCACGCCGATCGACACGCCCTCGCCCCGGACGATCTCCTCGAGCTGGTCGGTGTGCTGCACCGGGATGCCGGCGACGGGCTTTCCGGCCATCGCGGGGTCGGCGTCTATGAGCGCGGCGACCCGGAAACCGCGGGAGGCGAACCCGCCGTAGTTGGCGAGCGCGGCACCGAGGTTACCGATACCGACGATCACAACCGGCCAGTCCTGGGTGAGGCCGAGTTCACGCGAGATCTGGTACACGAGATACTCGACGTCGTAGCCCACGCCCCGGGTCCCGTAGGAACCCAGGTAGGAGAAGTCCTTACGAAGCTTCGCGGAATTGACGCCCGCGGCCGCCGCCAGCTCCTCCGAGGAGACTGTGGGCACCGAGCGCTCGGAGAGCGCGGTGAGGGCGCGGAGGTACAGCGGAAGCCTGGCGACGGTGGCCTCGGGAATCCCTCGGCTACGGGTCGCCGGTCGGTGAGATCGGCCAGTTGCCACGGTGCTCCTGCGGGTAGAGCGGGGCTTCAGGCGGTCATACGTCCCCGGACCGCCCCGTCGAGTGCAGGCTATGTCTTTGTGAACGCGTGCACAAAGATGGTGTCCGATTTGCCCACCCAACGTGACCGGGGTCACGCGTCCCCGGCACAGCCACATGGAACCGGCGCACGAGCACCATCGCTCCCTTTGTTCTGGGGGCAAAACAGCACACCCTCCTCTGTGTATCCCGCCCCCGAGACCAAGCCGCCATCGATTCTAAGCGACTTTTCCGCCAATTTGGACTGGTCGGTCAGTTGTCGATCAGTGGTCCTGGCCACCCCCGGCCGGCCGGTCAGCCGGTCAGCCGGTCAGGGCCTTACGAAGGCGGCCCTCGTCGACGCGCCAGAACGTGTGCTGGCGGCCGTCGACGAGAACGACGGGAATCTGCTCCCAGTACCGCTCGTGCAGTTCCGGGTCCTCGGTGATGTCCTTGCCCTCCCACGCGACCCCGAGATCACCGCACACCTTCTCCAC
Organism: Streptomyces sp. M2CJ-2; assembly: GCF_016757295.1. Taxonomy (NCBI): domain Bacteria; kingdom Bacillati; phylum Actinomycetota; class Actinomycetes; order Kitasatosporales; family Streptomycetaceae; genus Streptomyces; species Streptomyces sp. M2CJ-2. The sequence continues at coordinate 48,340 of NZ_JAESIF010000043.1, forward strand.
CACGGCCTGCGCGTCGTCGCACAGGTGACAGCCGGGCTTGCGGATGAGGGTGACGAGGCGATCCTGCGGGGCTTTACGGCGAAAGAGCGGACTCATGCCAGCCATTCTCACCCTGCGGCGGTGCAGGGGAACCCCTCTGCGGCCACTGTGACGCCGAGTGCGGCGCGGGGCCCGCGCCGCGGACCGCCCAGGGCCGGTCCCGTCCGCCGGGAGGGGTACTTCAACGACACGGACGTGCAGAGTTCACGGTGTCCAAACCTCTCGGGTCCGGAACCGTCGACCGGACTGGTTATGCTCAACGCCATGGCCGCTCTCGGATGGCTCACCCCCCGTAGGCGCTCCGCCACGGCGCGGAGCGTGTTGGCAGGCGAGGCCTCGGCGGAGGCTGCCCGCAAATCCACTCAGGAGGTTTCCGCCCGTGAACCGGAGTTCCCGGTTCACGGCGACGACCGGGCCGCCGCGTTCTTCGACCTGGACAACACGGTGATGCAGGGCGCGGCCCTGTTCCACTTCGGGCGGGGCCTGTACAAGCGGAAGTTCTTCGAGACGCGCGACCTCGCGCGGTTCGCGTGGCAGCAGACGTGGTTCCGGCTGGCCGGCGTCGAGGATCCCGAGCACATGCAGGACGCGCGCGACTCGGCGCTCTCCATCGTCAAGGGCCACCGGGTCTCCGAGCTGAAGTCCATCGGCGAGGAGATCTACGACGAGTACATGGCCGGGCGGATCTGGCCGGGTACGCGGGCACTGGCCCAGGCGCACCTGGACGCCGGGCAGCGGGTGTGGCTGGTCACGGCGGCGCCGGTGGAGATCGCCCAGGTGATCGCGCGGCGCCTGGGCCTGACCGGGGCGCTGGGGACGGTGGCCGAGTCCATCGGCGGCGTGTACACCGGCAAACTCGTGGGCGAGCCGCTGCACGGCCCGGCGAAGGCGGAGGCGGTGCGCGCGCTGGCGGCGGCGGAGAACCTGGACCTGGACCACTGCGCCGCGTACAGCGACTCGCACAACGACATCCCGATGCTCTCGCTGGTCGGGCACCCGTACGCGATCAACCCGGACTCCAAGCTGCGCAAGCACGCCCGCGCGATGGACTGGCGCCTGCGCGACTACCGGACGGGCCGCAAGGCGGCGAAGGTCGGCATCCCGGCGGCCGCGGGTGTGGGCGCGGTGGCCGGCGGCACGGCGGCGGCCATCGCGATGCACCGCCGCCGGCGCTGAGCCCGGCCGCCCCGAGCCCGGCGGTGCTCCCGGCCACTCCGAGCCCGGCGGTGCTCCCGCGCGCACCGGGTGACCGGTCAACTCGGCGGCGACGGACACCCGTACGGCCGCAGGCCTGATCAGTGGGGAACAAAAGTGGCGCCCCGCCCGCAACCCGGCCAATCCAGCTGCTGTACCCCGGAACCTCGCTGCCCAGTCCTCTTGGCTGCACACGGCCACAACATGCCCCGTACCGAACCGGGAAGCGAAGCTTTTCAGTCAGCATTCGGTCAACATCGGTTACTTGAATGTGCGTCAACAGGCCACGGAAGCGACGTAATCGGTGATTTGAGCAACCCGGTGTAGCAGTGCCTGCACGAAGCGTTATTCTCCTCAGACGCATTCGGGCACCCCTCCGTCGCTACGACGGGTGAACGGCCCGTACTGCACGTGATGGAAGCTCTGCCTCTGGGAGTCCCGTGTACCCACACGTCGGGGTTGACGACTCGGGCCTGACCGCACTGCGCACCGCAGTCGTCACGGCCCGGGAGTTGTTGCGCGGCTTCGTCCCCACCGCGTACGCCGTCCCCGCTTTCGCCACCGCCACCGTCGGCCCCTGCTACGCACTCGCCGACCCGCCCGTCGGCCCCAGCTACGCCCTCACCGACGACAGCGCCGCGGTGGCCGGGCGCGGACGCTCGTCCGGCGCGGCCACCGCGCGCCGTCCCGCCGCGGACAGCGACAGCGCCCGGATGATGGACCTCGTGGAGCGCGCCCAGGCCGGCGAGGCCGACGCCTTCGGACGGCTCTACGACCAGTACAGCGACACCGTGTACCGCTACATCTACTACCGCGTGGGCAACAAGGCGACCGCCGAGGACCTCACCAGCGAGACCTTCCTGCGGGCGCTCCGCCGCATCGGCACCTTCACCTGGCAGGGGCGCGACTTCGGCGCCTGGCTCGTCACCATCGCCCGCAACCTGGTCGCCGACCACTTCAAGTCCAGCCGCTTCCGCCTCGAGGTCACCACCGGGGAGATGCTCGACGCCAACGAGGTCGAACGCTCCCCGGAGGACTCCGTCCTCGAATACCTCTCCAACGCCGCCCTCCTCGATGCCGTACGACGACTCAACCCCCAACAGCGCGAATGCGTCACGCTCCGATTTCTCCAGGGCCTCTCCGTCGCGGAGACCGCCCGCGTGATGGGAAAGAACGAGGGGGCGATCAAGACCCTCCAGTACCGGGCCGTCCGCACCCTCGCCCGGCTCCTCCCGGAGGACGCGCGCTGAGCGGAACGGACCCGCATCGACGAAGCACCTTCCGTGACAGCCAACTCACCTTCAGTGATACCCCGTTGACTCCCCCAACCGATCCTCCGGCACGCGTAACCCAAGTACCGCGCCGCTCGTTGTGCGGGATACAGGCTCCCTGTGGTCGCTCCCCCACCGACTCCGATCACTCGATCGTGTGGACATGGTCGGGGAGCGGAACCCTCAGGACCCCCTGGGGAGTCGATCGTCATGACGAGAGGAGGTGCCGCCAGTGATCGCGAAGGTATCGGCGCACCGGCGGGCGAACGCCTTCGCCCAGGCCCTGGAGGAGCAGTCCGACCGGGTCACAGCGGCCGAGCAGCCCGAAGGATCGGCACCGGGACCGGCCGCCGCGGAGACGGAACAGGAGCGGCTGCTCACGCTCGCCGCCGGTCTCGGCGCGCTGCCCAAGCCGGAGCTGGATCCCGAGGTGAAGGTCGTCCAGCGGGCCCGACTGGTGGCCGCCTTCGAGGCCATGCTCCAGGAAGGCAGCGCCGCGGGCGAGGCAGCGGATACGTCCGCGCCCGAACAGCGTTCACACCGCGCCCGGGGTGCTCACCGGGCGACCCCCCTGGGGAAGCTGAGACCGCGCTCACGGCTGGCCAAGGGGCTCACCGCGGGCGGGCTCGGCATCACCGTGGCCGCCGGCGCCCTCGGCGGAGTCTCCGCCGCCAGCTCCGACGCCCTGCCCGGTGACTCGCTCTACGGCCTCAAGCGCGGCATAGAGGACGTCAAGCTCGGCCTGGCCGACGGCAACGACGAGCGTGGCCGCGTCCTCCTCGACCACGCCTCCACCCGGCTCAGCGAGGCCCGCCGACTGATGGAGCGCGAACGCAGCGGCTCCCTGGACCACGAATCGGTCGGCGAGATCCGCCGCGCCCTGTCCGGCATGCGGCACGACGCGTCCGAGGGCCATCGGCTGCTGCGCGAGGCGTACCGCCTCGACCCGGACTCCCTGGGTCCCATGCAGGCCCTCTCCTCCTTCTCCCACTCGCACCGGCAGACCTGGGGCTCCCTGCGCGACAGACTGCCCGCGCAGCTCGGGGACGTCAGCGAGCAGGTGTCGTCGGTGTTCGACGCCATAGACGAGGACGTCGCCCCGCTGCAGTCCCTGCTCCCCCGCCCACCGGCCCGGGACAGCGGCGACAACGGCGAGACGCAGGACGACTCCGGGGCCACACCCGGCGCCCCGTCCGGTGCCGACCGTTCCCAGGCGCCCGGCACCGGCACCGACAGCCCCGACCAGGACAGCACCAGCAGCAGCGACCCCAGCAGGTCAGCCGACTCCGAAGACGAGAGCGACAGCCTGCTCGGCGGCAGCAGCGGCGGGCTGCTCGACCCGCCGGAGGAGACCGGCGTCAGCACCACACCGCCGTCCACCGGCGGCACCACCTCGCCCGCCCGGCCCGACGTCACCCTCCCGCCCCTCCTGCCGGGCCTGCTCCCGGGGTTGGGCATCGACGGCGAGACCGTCGACTAGGACCGTCGACCGCAGCGGACTGAGCGGCAGGCCGTACGTGGTCGGGGGCCCCTTGCGACAAGGGCCCCCGACCACGTACGCACGTCCATCCGCGTACGCACGTCCGTCCGCTCTCTAGAAGAACACCGACCTCCGCTGGACCAGCAGCTTGTAGAGGGTGTGCTGGATCTGCTCCCGGACCTGGTCGGTCAGGTTGAACATCAGCATCGGGTCCTCGGCCGCCTCCGGCGGATAGTTCTCCGTGTGGATCGGCTCGCCGAACTGGATCGTCCACTTCGTCGGCAGCGGGATCGCGCCGAGCGGGCCGAGCCACGGGAAGGTCGGTGTCAGCGGGAAGTACGGCAGGCCGAGCAGCCGGGCGATGGTCCGGCCGTTGCCGATCATCGGGTAGATCTCCTCCGCCCCGACGATCGAGCACGGGATGATCGGCGTCCGCGCGCGCAGCGCCGTGGACACGAAACCGCCGCGCCCGAAGCGCTGGAGCTTGTAACGGTCGGCGAAGGGCTTGCCGAGGCCCTTGAAGCCCTCCGGCATCACCCCGACCAGCTCCCCCTGCTCCAGCAGCCGTGCCGCGTCCTCGGCACAGGCCAGGGTGTGGCCGAGCTTGCGGGCGAGTTCGTTGACCACCGGCAGCATGAACACCAGGTCCGCCGCGAGCAGCCGCAGATGCCGGTCGGCCGGGTGGCTGTCGTGGACGGCGACCTGCATCATCAGACCGTCCATCGGCAACGTCCCGGAGTGGTTGGCGACGATCAGGGCGCCGCCCTCCGAGGGGATGTTCTCGATGCCCTTCACCTCGACCCGGAAGTACTTCTCGTACACCGGACGCAGCAGCGACATCAGAACCTGGTCGGTGAGTTCCTCGTCGTAGCCGAAGTCGTCGACCGCGTAGTCCCCCGTGAGCCGGCGGCGCAGGAAGGCCAGGCCACTGGCGACACGCCGGTCCAGGTCGCCTCCGTCGCCTGTGTCCGGGCGTGCGCCGTCGCCCGCGTCACCGCCGCCGGTGACCGGCTCCCGGGGCCGGTGTTCGCGGGGTTCACGGTGTTCGCCGGGCATAGGAGCGTCGTCCTTCGCGGACGCCCGGCCCGGCAGGGGCTGGACCTCGCCCATCGAGGCGGCCCCGGCGCCCTTGCGTCGGCTGCCCGCGCCACGGCGGCGCGACGGGCGCTGCGCCGCGTCCCCGGCACCGCCTGTGCCCCCCGCACCCCCGCGGGAACGGTCGTCGTCGAACGGAATGACCTTGGCGTCCGCCATCGTTGCTGCGCTCCTCAGTTGGCGCTCTGCTTCGGGGGGTGACCGCTGCCCGGCAGGGGCAGTGCGGCGATCCGGTCGACGGTCCTCGCGAGGACCTCCGGCGGAAGCAGTCCGGGGCCACGGCTGCGCACGAAGTCCGTGAACGTTTCTGCAGTCGTGTACTTCGGTGTGAAACCCAGTGTCTCGCGCATCTGGTCCGTCGCCACCACCCGGCCGTGTGTGAGCAGCCGGATCTGCTCCGGTGAGAAGTCCGACATCCCCAGCGTACGCACCAGCGAGCCCGCCCAGGTGACCGCCGGGAGCAGCAGCGGCACGGTGGGCCGGCCGAGCCGCCGCGCGCACTGGGACAGCAGCAGGACACCATCGCCGGCGATGTTGAAGGTGCCGCTGTTGAGCGTGGAGCGCCGGGGCTCGCGCGCGGCCAGGCGCAGCACCTCGAGCACATCGTCCTCGTGCACGAACTGCAGCCGCGGGTCGTAGCCGAACACGGTCGGCAGGGCCGGCAGCGAGAAGTACGAGGCGAGCGGGCTGTCCGCGGCGGGGCCCAGGATGTTGGCGAACCTGAGCACGCACACGGCGACGTCCGGGCGGCGGCGCGCGAAGCCCCGCACATAACCCTCGACCTCGACCGCGTCCTTCGCGAACCCGCCGCTGGGCAGGGACTTGGGCGAAGTCGTCTCGGTGAAGACCGCCGGGTCGCGGGGCGCGGAGCCGTAGACGTTCGTACTGGACTTCACCACCAGACGTTCGACGCGCGGGGACTTCTGACAGGCGCCGAGCAGCTGCATGGTGCCGATGACGTTGGTCTCCTTGAGCGCCGTCCGGCTGCTGCCGCTGCCGAGCGGCGTGCCCGTGACGTCCAGGTGCACGACGGTGTCGGCGCCGGCCTCCGCGAGCACACGCGCGACGGTGGGCTGCCGGATGTCGGCCTGGACGAAGTCGGCATCGCCCAGATGGTGCGCGGGCCGGACCGCGTCCACGGCGACGACCCGTTCCACATCCGGGTCACGCTGGATCCGTCGGACGAAACGGCCCCCCAAAGGGCGGGCCACTCCCGTCACGAGCACGACCTTTCCCAAGACCAGCGCCTTCCTCTTGCCTACGTCCTGCCCGCCAACCTAACGGGTCGAGGTCGCTCTGTGGTACCCACTCGATACCTGAAGTGACGACGACCGGGGAGAGGCGAACAGACCCGGCCAGACGTAAAGACAGCGGCCCCCCACCTCACCGGTGGGGGGCCACTGGACACGCTTCCGCGACGTCGCTTACTTCTTGTTGCGACGCTGAACGCGCGTGCGCTTGAGCAGCTTGCGGTGCTTCTTCTTGGCCATCCGCTTGCGCCGCTTCTTGATAACAGAGCCCACGACTACCCTCGCTCACTTCTCATCACTCGGTGTTTGGGCGCCATGGGCCCACACGACCTACGAGGGGCCAGCCTACCCGCCCGAGCGCTGAGGTCGTAATCGAGGAGATCAGGGAGGCCCGCGAGTGTCCCGTACGGGTCCTCCCCGGTTCGCCGTCAGGCGGTGTCCACCCCCACATAGCTCTCGCGGAGGTACTCGTGAACCGCTTGCTCCGGGACGCGGAAGGACCGCCCCACCCGGATCGCGGGCAGATGACCGCTGTGCACCAGCCGGTACACGGTCATCTTCGACACTCGCATCACCGAGGCGACCTCCGCCACGGTAAGGAACTGAACCTCGTTCAGAGGCCTTTCGCCAGCTGCAGCCATGACACACCTGAACCTTCCGCACTCGACGGCCACCGGCTTCCCCTTCCGGTGACTCTTCGTCGTTGCGTGCTCACTCCCCAATGTAGGGGCGGGTGATGCGAGTGGGGAAGAGGTGTACCCATCGGCGGCCTACTGTGACAGACGGGCCCGATTGAGTACGTAGCGGCTCAGCGGCGCATAGTGATCGGACCGCACGCCGTCATCAAGTGGAACCACCACCGACACACACCCCTCGGCCTCCCCCACGAACGGGGCGGGGTCGTTCACATCGGCCAGCGCGATGACCTCGAACCCCAGCTGACCTGCCCCGCAGGCCCAGCCGTGGTCTCCGATCACCAGCCCGGGAAGCGGCCCGCCGGCCTCGGCGGCCCCGGCGAGCGCGGTCCGAACCGGGAGCGGGGAGTGCGTGTGTGCGCCGGGCTCACCACCGGGGTGTTCGGGATCCGCGCCCCGGACGAGCGCGACTCCCCGGACGTAGTCGAGGCGGTGCGTGCGTAGACCGAACCGGGTCGTTATGTCGACAGAGCGACCCCGCGCCGGGGTGAGGACGTCACATCCCGCCGCCGACAGGGCGTCTGCCAGAGCGGCGTAGAAACCGAGCAGCCGGTGCGGGTGGCCGGTGCCGAGCAGCACGGGCACACCGCTTCGGGCGGCGACCGCGAGACGCTCCGCACAGACGTCCAGGGCCGCCAGGGTCCGCTCCGGGTCGATCACATCATGCCCGGAAACGTGGTGAGGATCGGCCGAAACACCACACCTGTCCGCCATCAACTCGATCAATTCCCGCTGGCTCCACACCCGTTCCGGGTCCAGGCCGATCAGCAGGCGTGGATCCCGGGCGGCGAACAGCCGGTAACTCCGCAGGCTCTCCTCCCGCGTGGTGGCCACGATCCCGGCCAGCCCGGCGGCCAGCAGATGCCTGCGGAGGTCGGCGCGATCGGCGAAGTCGATGGGGTCGATGAGGTCGGTGGTGGTCGGCACGGGAGCGATGGTGCGCGACCCGGAGCCCGGGCGCCCCGGGAAACGGGAAACACCGCACGGTCGGCGTAAGAGCCCCGAGCGGGATCCGCTTCGGAGCCAGGCCGCGGAGCCCGGCTCCGCCCCGTTCACGCCAGCAGCCCCCGCAGCGGGAACGCCGCTCGGCGGGCCGCCAGTACCGCCTGGTCCAGCCGGTCCGCCGGGTCGTAGCCGGCCTCCCAGGGCGCCCAGGACACGGGCCACCGGCCGTCGGTCATCCGCGCCGGACCCAGTTGCCGGGTCCGGGCGTACACCTCCTGCCGCCAGCTCTCGGGGATCACCGTCGCCGGGTCCATCGGTCGCTCGGCCGCGATCGCCACCAGATGGGTCCAGGACCGCGGCACGACCTCCACCACCGCGTACCCGCCGCCGCCCAGGGCCACCCAGCGCCCGTCGGCGTGCTCGTGCGCCAGCTCGTGGCACGCCACCTGCACCGCGCGCTGTGCGTCCAGCGACACCGCCAGATGCGCCAGCGGATCCTCGAAGTGCGTGTCGGCGCCGTGCTGGGTCACCAGCACCTGCGGCCGGAAGTCCTCGAGCAGCTCCGGCACCACGGCGTGGAACGCCCGCAGCCACCCGGCGTCCCCGGTCCCGGCCGGCAGGGCCACATTGACCGCGCTGCCCTCCGCGCTGTCCGCCCCCGTCTCCTCCGGCCAGCCGGTCTGCGGGAACAGCGTCCGGGGATGCTCGTGCAACGACACCGTCAGCACCCGCGGGTCCTCCCAGAACGCCGCCTGCACGCCGTCCCCGTGATGCACGTCGACGTCCACGTACGCGACGCGCTCGGCCCCCAGTTCCAGCAGCCGGGCGATGGCCAGCGCGGCGTCGTTGTACACGCAGAAACCCGAGGCCGCCCCCGGCATCGCGTGGTGCAGTCCGCCGGCGAAGTTCACCGCGTGCAGCGCGTCCCCGCGCCACACCGCCTCCGCCGCGCCCACCGACTGTCCCGCGATCAGCGCCGACACCTCGTGCATCCCGGTGAAGGCGGGATCGTCCATCGTCCCCAGCCCGTACGACGGGTCCGCCGCCCCCGGGTCCGCCGAGGCCGCCCGCACCGCGCGGATGTAGTCCTCACGGTGCACCAGCCGCAGCGTCGAGTCCCCGGCCGTCTTCGCGGCGACCACCGCCACCTCGCGGTCCAGCCCGAACGCACCCACCAGGCTCCGGGTCAGCGCGAGCCGCACCGGGTCCATCGGATGGTCCCGGCCGAAGTCATAGCCCGTTACTGCCTCGTCCCACATCAGCTGCGTGCGGCCGCTCATGCCCGCCACCGTACCGGTCGGGTTCGGGCGCGAACGACCTGGCGTACACCAATGTCACCAGCACCAACACCATCGGCACCGACATCGCCCCGCGATAACTCCAGGCATCCCCGAGCGCCCCGACCAGCGGGGAACCGATCAGGAACCCCACATAGTTGAAGACGTTGAGGCGTGCCACGGCCGCATCCGAGGCCCTCGGGCCTCCCTGCGCGAAAGCGCGCCGCCCCGCCGCCGCGAAGGTCTGCGGCACCAGCACACAGAGCCCCAGCCCCAGCAGTGTGAACCCCAGCATCCCCACCCACGCCCCGGGCGCCCCGGCCACCACGGCGAACCCCGCCGCCGCCGACAGCGCCCCGGCCCGCACCACCACCACGGCCCCGAACCGCCGCACCCCGAAGTCGCCGAGTGTCCGCCCCAGCAGCGTGGTGACCATGTAGACGTTGTACGGAACGGTCGCCGACTGCTCCGAACTCCCCAACACGTCCTGGAGGTACTTCGCGCTCCAGTTCGAGACCGTCGAGTCCCCGATGTACGCCACCGTCATCACCACACACAGCGGCAACAGCAGCTTGAAGGTGACGGCCCCGCCCGCGCCCCCGGCCCCCACCGCCGCCTCCGCCTCGGGCACGTCGACCTCGCCGCCCCCACCGCCCTCACCGTCGACGTACCACCGGCTCCCGACCAACACCGCCGGCATCAGCACCAGCACGACCGGCAGATACGACACCCACAGCGCCAACTGCCAGTGCGCCCCCATCCACGCGAGCGACGCCCCGGCGATCCCGCCCAGGCTGTAGGCGGCATGGAAGCTCAGCATGATGCTGCGCCCGTACGCCCGCTGCAGACTCACCCCCAGCATGTTCATCGAGGCGTCCAGCGCCCCCACCGCCAACCCGAACGCGGCCAGCGACACAGCCAGCCCGGCCAGTTGCTCCCCGGCCCCGACCCCGAGCAGCGCCAGCAGCACGACCGGCTGCGACCACCGCAGCACCCGGCTCGCCGGCACCCGCCGCACCAGCCGCTCCGTCGTCACACTCCCGATACCGGCCAGGACGGGCACCGCGGCGAGAAAAACCGGCAGCAACGCGTCGGAGACCCCGTACCGGTCCTGGATGGCCGGAATCCGCGTCACGAGCAGAGCGAAGGCGACACCCTGTACGAGGAAGCCGAACGCCAACGAGGCCCTGCCGCGCCGCAGCACATCAGTCATGGCGGCGAGCGTAGGGCCCCGGTGTACTGGTGGGTAGGTCCGGCCAAAGATGCATCCCGCTCGATTTCAGCGGAGCAGTTCCGTCAACTCCCGCATGTCGGCGAAGAGTCGAGTGGCCCCGGCGAGCCTCTCGGCCGGCGTCATCGAGGCGAACCCGTACACGTCCATCCCGGCGGCGACCGCCGCCTGTACGCCAAGAGGGCTGTCCTCGACCACGACACACCGCTCCGGTGCGACCCCCATCCGCTCGGCCGCGTGCAGGAAGAGGTCCGGTGCCGGCTTGCCCCGTCCCACATCCTGCGAGCTGAAGATCCGCTCGTCGTCGAACCACCGGTCCAGCCCGGTCGTGCGGTGCCCCACACGGATCCGCTCATGGCTCCCGGACGAGGCGACACAGTACGGCACACCGTCGGCGGCCAGCCGCTCCAGTACCTCCACGGCACCGGTGATCGGCTTCAACTCCCGCTCGAACGCGGCGAAGACACGGGCATGGAACACATCGTCGAAGTCGGCCGGCAACCGCTGTCCGGTCCTCTCCTCCACCAGGTCGTGCACCCGATGCATGGCGGATCCCATGTAGTCACGGATGGAGTCCTCGTACGACGTCGGATGCCCCAGCGCGGTGAGACAGCCGGCCAGCAGCCGGTTGGAAATGGGCTCGCTGTCGACGAGGACACCGTCGTTGTCAAAAATGACCAGGTCATAGTGCATGACCTCGACCCTAAATGCAGAAAGCCCCGCACCATATCGGTGCGGGGCTTTCCCACGATTTGTTCGGCGGCGTCCTACTCTCCCACA
>NZ_JAESIF010000044.1:0-59552 GCF_016757295.1 Streptomyces sp. M2CJ-2
AAGGTGTGGAGTTGACCGGTACTAATAGGCCGAGGGCTTGTCCTCAGTTGCTCGCGTCCACTGTGTTGGTTCTGAGACAACGACCGTTGTCGGCTTTGAGCGGAACACAATAGAAGAGTGTGCTTGTTCGCTCGAAACCATTAGGGTTTCGGTGGTCATAGCGTGGGGGAAACGCCCGGTTACATTCCGAACCCGGAAGCTAAGCCTTACAGCGCCGATGGTACTGCAGGGGGGACCCTGTGGGAGAGTAGGACGCCGCCGAACAATCTTTGGAAGGACCCTTGGTCCCAGCGTTCAGCTGGGGCCAAGGGTCCTTTTTCATTTCTGGAGCGCGCCGGAGGTCCGGCTGCGCGAGAATACTTGCGGTACCGAAGACAGGAGTCACCCATGTCCACCAACTCTCCCGACGATCGACCGGAGCGCGACCAGCGGCGACGGGACAGTGGTGACCGTTCGGACCGTGGCGGTCAGCGAGGAGGCCCGCGTCGATCCAGTGACCATGACCGCGGGGACCGCAGGGACGGAGACCGCGACCGTGGGTTCCGTCGGGACGACCGTGGTGGCAGCCGGCCGGAGCGTGGTGGTTTCCGGGGCCGTGATGACAGCCGGGGTGGCGAGCGCGGTGGTTACCGTGGTCGGGACGACCGCCGGGATGATCGCCGTGGTGGTGACCGGGAGCGTTCCGGCTTCCGTCGCGACGACGACCGGGGTTACGGACGCCGGGACGACCGGCGTGACGACCGGCAGCGGGACGATCGCGGCGAGCGGGGCGGCTACCGAGGACGTGACGACAGCCGTGGAGGTGACCGGGGCGGGTTCCGTCGCGACGACAGCCGTGGTGACCGGGGCGGGTTCCGCGGGCGTGACGACCGTGGCGGCTTCCGTCGTGACGACCGTGACGACCGCGACCGTGGTGGTTTCCGTCGCGACGACGAGCGTGGTGATCGGGGCGGGTTCCGTCGCGATGACAGTCGTGGTGGCGAGCGCGGTGGTTACCGGGGCCGTGACGAGAACCGGGGTGGCGAGCGCGGTGGTTACCGTGGTCGGGACGACCGCCGGGATGATCGCCGTGGTGGTGACCGGGAGCGTTCCGGCTTCCGTCGCGACGACGACCGGGGTTACGGACGCCGGGACGACCGGCGTGACGACCGGCAGCGGGACGATCGCGGCGAGCGGGGCGGCTACCGAGACCGCGATGACAGCCGTGGTGGCGAGCGGGGCGGTTACCGGGGTCGCGACGACAACCGTGGTGCTGACCGGGGTTACGGTCGGCGTGATGACAGCCGGGGTGGCGAGCGCGGTGGTTACCGTGGTCGGGACGACCGCCGGGATGATCGCCGTGGTGGTGACCGGGAGCGTTCCGGCTTCCGTCGCGACGACGACCGGGGTTACGGACGCCGGGACGACCGGCGTGACGACCGGCAGCGGGACGATCGCGGCGAGCGGGGCGGCTACCGAGGACGTGACGACAGCCGTGGAGGTGACCGGGGCGGGTTCCGTCGCGACGACAGTCGTGGTGACCGGGGCGGGTTCCGCGGGCGTGACGACCGGCACGGAGGCGGCCGGTTCCGTGAGGAGCGCGACCGGGACCGCGAGCCCATCAAGCGGCTGCCGATCCCCGAGGACGTCACGGGTGAGGAGATCGACAAGGACGTACGGCAGGAACTGCAGAGCCTGCCCAAGACCCTTGCGGACGATGTCGCCAAGAACCTGGTGATGGTCGCCCGGCTGATCGACGAGGACCCCGAGGGCGCCTACGGCTACTCCAGGGTGGCTCTCCGGCTGGCGTCGCGTGTCGCCGCCGTACGGGAAGCCGCCGGCTTCGCCGCCTACGCCAACCAGAAGTACTCCGAGGCGCTTGCCGAGTTCCGGGCGGCACGGCGGATGACCGGGACCGCGGAGCTGTGGCCTCTCATGGCCGACTGCGAGCGTGGCATCGGCCGGCCGGAGAAGGCACTGGACATGGCCGGTGCTCCCGAAGTGCAGAAGCTCGACAAGGCAGGGCAGGTCGAGATGCGGCTCGTCGCGGCCGGCGCCCGGCGTGACATGGGGCAGCTGGACGCCGCCATCGTGACGCTGCAGAGTTCCGAGCTCGCGTCCCACTCCGTGCAGCCGTGGACCGCGCGGCTGAGGTACGCGTACGCCGATGCGCTTCTCGCCGCCGGACGGGCCGGTGAGGCACGGGAGTGGTTCGCGAAGGCCGTGGAGGCCGACCGGGACGGCAGCACGGATGCTTCGGACCGGCTGGCCGAACTGGACGGCGTGGAGTTCATGGACGCGCTCGACGACGAGAGTGACGACACCGACGCCGACACCGAATCCGACGCCTCGGAGGGCAAGGACGAGAGCGACGCCGACAAGGATTGACGGCTCGCGCCTGTGGCGCAGGACGAAGGGGTGGGATTTCCGGTTCACCCGACCGGGGATCCCACCCCTTCCCTTTTTTTGCTTTCCGTTTCCTGAGCCACCCGTCAGAACGCGCGCAGCACCAGCCCCGACGCCGGCTTGGGCCCGAAGGACGTCGACTTGCGGGGCATCGTCACGCCCTGGCGGGCGAGGTCGCGGACGACCTCCTCACGGACCGGGTGTAGCAGTACCGCCGTACCGCCGTCGCGTTCCGCCTTCTCGACGGTCGCGGCCGTGTCGTGGATGTAGGCGATATGAGCCGGGGAGTCCTCGGGGACGCGCCACACCTGCTTCAGGAGCGTGGAGTGCAGGACCGTGGCGTCCAGAGTGCGCCAGGCCGCCGGGCGGTCGCCGGGGACGGTGCGGGCCAGCAGATCGGGGTCCGGACGGTCGACGAGGTGGAAGGTGCCGTCACCGGCCAGCAGGAAGGCGTTGCCCGTGCCGGCCGCCTCGGCCAGTACCTCCATGGCGTCCGGCAACGGGGCGTCCACGCGGCGGACCCGGAACAGGCCGTGGAGGGCGGCCAGCGCGTCCGCGACGGGCAGGCCGTGCAGCAGGCGATGGATCGCGCGGACACGCAGCGGGTACCGGGCCGTGTCGACCAGGAGCACCAGGCCGTCGTCCCAGGGGCTGGGGGAGGGGTGCTCCGCGCGGAGCCGGCGGTAGGTCGCCCAGCGGTGGTGGCCGTCGGCGATGAGGGCCTGCTGGCCGGCCAGGTCGGTCCGGACCGTGGCCAGGTCGGCGGGGTCGGTGAGGGACCACAGCCGGTGACAGAAGCCGTCCTCCGTGGTGGTCGCGAGGAGGGGAGGGGTGTTGGCCGTGCGCTCGATCAGGTCGGCGGTGGCATCGGTCGAACCGTCGCCGGGATAGCTCAGCAACAGGGGCTCGAGGTTCGCGGACGTGGCCAGCATCAGGGCCGCGCGGTCGGCGACGACGTGCGGCATGACGTCCTCGTGCGGCAGGACCAGCCGTTCGTCGGGGTCCGAGACGCGCAGGGCGCCGATGATCCCGCGTTGCAGCAGGCCGTCGCCGTTGCGTTGTTCGTAGACATACAGGCAGGGGTCGGGGTCCGCGGTCAGGACGCCCTCGGCGCGCCAACGGCTCAGGGTGTCGGCGGCCTGGGCGTTGCGGGCCCCGGGGGTGTCGGCCTCGGGCAGGATCAGCCGGACGATGTTGTAGGGGTCGGCGGACTGCAGGTGATGCAGACCGTCGGGGCGGACGACGACGTCGTACGGCGGGGATGTCACGGCGGCCAGGCTGCCGACCCGGTCGGGATCGTAGCGAAGGCCTTGGAACGGGGTGAGTTCCAGGCCTCGGCGCGCCTTTGCTTCCGAGGGACCTGCAGTCTTCATCAGGGCATCGTACGGGGCCGGTGGCATGAGGGATGATCGGGGGAAAGCAGTCGAGCGAGGAGCGATGCGGAATGAGCCGGAGCGTCAGGACGAGGCCCGGGGACAGTGGGCAGGCCCTGAGCGAGGCGTACGACACGGCGCTGCTCGACCTCGACGGTGTGGTGTACGCGGGCGGGGAGGCGATCGTCCATGCGGTCGACTCGCTGGCCACGGCGCGCGCGGGAGGCATGCACCTGGCGTACGTGACGAACAACGCCCTGCGCACCCCGGACACGGTGGCCGCGCATCTGACGGAGCTGGGGATACCGACCGACGCCGAAGACGTGATCACATCGGCGCAGGCGGTCGCGCGGCTGATCAGCGAGCAGGTGCCGCAGGGGGCCAGGGTGCTGGTGATCGGCGGCGAGGGCCTGCGGGTAGCGCTGGGTGAGCGCGGCCTGGTGCCCGTGGAGTCGGCGGACGACGATCCGGTCGCGGTGGCACAGGGGTACGGCGGGCCCGACTTCCCGTGGGGCCGGTTCGGGGAGGCGAGTTACGCGATCGCGCGCGGGGTGCCGTGGTTCGCGTCCAACACGGATCTGACGATCCCCAGCGGGCGGGGCATCGCCCCGGGCAACGGCGCGGCGGTCGAGGTCGTACGGATCGCCACGGGCGCCGAGCCGCAGGTGGCGGGCAAGCCGCTGCCGCCGATGCACCGGGAGACGATTCTGCGCACGGGCGCCGAACGGCCCCTGGTGGTGGGGGACCGGCTGGACACGGACATCGAGGGCGCGTTCAACGGAGGGGTGGATTCGCTGCTGGTGCTGACCGGGGTGACCGACGGGGCGCAGCTGCTGGCCGCGCCGCCGCAGCACCGGCCGACCTACGTCGACGCCGACCTGCGCGGGATGCTCACCGGGCAGCCGGAAGTGACCGCGGCGGACGGCGACGGCGGATTCCGGTGCGGTGGCTGGACGGCGGCAGCGGACGGCGGGGCCCTGGCGTTGGACGGGGACGGTGCCGCTCTGGACGGGCTGCGGGCGTTGTGCGCGGCGGCGTGGACAGCGGCGGGCGACGGCGTGTGCGCGTTGGACGGGGCGAAGGCGCTGGCCCGGCTGGGTTTGTGAGGCACCCTCGATTCAGAGCCTCAGCACCTCAGGATCGTGATCGCTTGGGAGGGTAGGCTAACCTAACTGCGTGTTGGTCGACAGTCCTCCCGAACCGCGCGCGGACATTGCCCCCGCGCCCCCGAACCGCCGGGCGACGCCACGTGTCCTCGGGCTGTTCCTCTCCGCCGCGATCCTGGTGGTCATCGCCCTGGCGAGCATCGCGATCGGGGCGAAGGACCTGTCCCTGGACCAGGTCTGGCACGGCTTGTTCGAGGAATCGGGCACCTACGGTGATGTCGTCGTCGCCGACCGGCTGTCACGGACCCTGCTCGGCGCGCTGGCCGGCGCCGCGCTCGGCCTGGCGGGGGCGGTGCTGCAGGCGCTCACCCGTAATCCGCTCGCCGATCCGGGACTGCTCGGCATCAACGCGGGCGCGTCGGCGGCGGTCGTCACGGCCATCACCTTCTTCGGCGTCACCTCGCTGTCGGGCTATGTGTGGTTCGCGTTCTGCGGGGCGGCCGCGGTCGGGGCCCTGGTGTGGTTCCTCGGCGGCAGCCGGGGCGCGACCCCGGTGCGCCTGGTGCTGGCCGGCACCGCGATCACCGCGGCGCTGTTCGGCTACCTCCAGGCGGTGATGATCCTGGACCAGGCGGCCCTGGGGAGGATGCGCTTCTGGACGGTCGGGTCGCTGTCCTCGGCGAGCGGCTCGGTCATCCGGCAGGTGCTGCCGTTCCTGCTGGTCGGGTTCGTGCTGGCGCTGCTGCTCGCCCGGCCGCTGAACGCCATGGCCATGGGCGACGACACCGCCAGGGCCCTCGGCGCCGACCTGAATCGCACGCGGGCGCTGGCCATGCTCGCCGCGACCGTGCTGTGCGGGGCCGCGACTGCCGCCTGCGGGCCGATCGTCTTCGTGGGTCTGATGGTGCCGCACGTCGTGCGCTCGTTCACCGGACCCGACCTGCGCTGGATCCTGCCGTACACGGCGGTCCTGTCGCCGGTGCTGCTGCTCGGCGCCGACGTCCTCGGCCGTGTGCTGGCCCGGCCCGCGGAACTCCAGGTCGGCATCGTCACCGCGATCATCGGCGGCCCGGTCTTCATCTTTCTCGTACGACGGCGGAGGACGGCCCAGCTGTGAAGACCAACCGTGCCGTGCGGACGCCGGGCGGCTTCTCGTTCCGGGTGGACGTGCGGGCCCTCGTCGTCGCCGTCCTGCTCCTGCTCGTGGCGCTCACCGCGAGCGTGGTGCTGATCGGCACCGGCGACTTCCCGATACCGGCCGCCGACGTGATCCGGACCCTGCTGGGCGAGGGCGACCCGGGCCAGGAGTTCATCGTCACCGAACTGCGGCTGCCCCGGGTGCTGGTCGGGCTGCTGGTCGGCGTCTCGCTCGGGCTCGGCGGCGCGCTGTTCCAGTCCATCTCCCGTAACCCCCTGGGCAGTCCGGACGTCCTCGGCCTCGGCCAGGGCGCCACGGCCGGCGCGCTCGTGATGATCGTGCTGTTCTCCGGGACCGCCAACCAGGTCGCCGTCGGTGCGCTGATCGGTGGGCTGGTGACCGGGTTCGCCATCTATGTGCTCGCCTGGAAGAGGGGCGTGCACGGGTACCGGCTGGTCCTGGTCGGTATCGGTGTCTCCGCGATCGTCACCGCGGTCAACGGCTATCTGCTCACCAAGTCCGACATCGTCGACGCGGCCCGTGCGGTGGTGTGGATGACCGGCTCCCTCGACGGCCGTGACTGGGACCAGGTCTGGCCCCTGCTCGCGCTGTGCGCCGTCCTCGTACCGCTGGTCCTCGCCAACTCCCGCGGGCTCAGGATGATGGAGATGGGCGACGACGTCTCGTACGCCCTCGGGGTCCGGGTGGAGCGCGTACGACTGCTGCTGATGCTGTCCGCCGTGCTGCTCACCGCGTCCGCGACCGCCGCCTCCGGACCGGTCGGCTTCGTCGCGCTCACCGCGCCGCAGCTCGCCCGGCGCCTGACCCGTTCGCCCGGCCCCAACCTGGTGGCGTCGATGTGCATGGGCGCCGCCCTGCTGGTGAGCGCCGACTGGATCTCGCAGCGGGCCTTCGGTGCCGAGCAGTTGCCCGTGGGAGTGGTCACCGGGGTACTCGGTGGCGTCTACCTGTTGTGGCTGCTGGTCACCGAGCGCAAGGCGGGCCGGATATGAGTGCCGGGAGCGCCAGGAACCCCACCACCGCCGGCGGCGGACGGAACAACCGAAGGAGCACCGTGAACCGACTGTCCGCCGAGGACGTCACCCTCGCCTACGACCAGCGTGTCATCGCCGAGCATTTGTCGGTGGAGATACCGGACAACTCCTTCACCGTGATCGTCGGCCCGAACGCCTGCGGCAAATCGACGCTCCTGCGGGCGCTGTCGCGCATGCTGAAGCCCAGTCAGGGGCGGGTGCTGCTGGACGGCCAGGTCATCCAGTCGATGCCCGCGAAGAAGGTCGCCCGCACCCTCGGCCTGCTGCCCCAGTCGTCGGTCGCGCCCGACGGGATCACCGTCGCCGACCTGGTGGGCCGGGGCCGGTATCCGCACCAGGGCCTCCTGCGCCAGTGGTCGGCCGAGGACGAGCGGGTCGTCCAGGAGGCGATGGCCCGGACCGGCATCGCGGACCTCGGCGAGCGCCATGTCGACGAACTCTCCGGCGGGCAGCGCCAGCGCGTGTGGATCGCCATGGCCCTCGCCCAGGAGACCCCGCTGCTGCTCCTCGACGAGCCGACGACCTACCTGGACATCCAGCACCAGATCGACGTACTCGACCTGTGCGCGGAACTGCACGAGGAGCAGGGGCGCACCCTGGTCGCCGTTCTGCACGACCTCAACCACGCCGCCCGGTACGCCACCCACCTCATCGCCCTGCGCGGAGGGAAGGTCATCGCGCAGGGCGCGCCGAAGGAGATCGTCACCGCCGGACTGGTCGAGCAGGTCTTCGGGCTGAGCTGCCAGGTCATCGACGATCCCGAGACGGGCACGCCGCTGATCGTGCCGGCGGCCCGCAATGCGCGCGTCGCGGCCGGAACCGGGCGGGCCGCGGACCGGCAGGAGAAGGTGGGCGCTAGAGAAGCTTCCTGAGGTGGAACAGGTCGCGCAGACCCGCCTCCAGTCTCACCCGGCCCGAGGCCCAGGCCCGGGCGAAGTGCAGTTCGCCGTCGACCAGGGCCAGCAGGTCCTCCCCCTTCATGGCGAGCCTGAGCTGGGCCTTCTCGCGCGGAGGGCCCTCGAGGGTGTCGTGCACCTCGATCCGCCCGCCGGTGAGGCGGCCGACGAAGGTCACGTCCAGGTCGGTGATGTGACAGCTGACGGAGCGGTCCATCGCCGCAGCCGTGCGGACGTCGCCCTCGGCGTGCCGCATGCTGTCCGAAAGTCTGGTGAGTGCGGCGCGGCACTCCTCGATCGTGGCCATCGCGGACGACGGTACCCCAGTGGTTCGCGGTAGCGTCGGGGCATGAACGACGCAGTACCCCAGCCGGGGAGCGCGCAGCAGCCGCCCCCGCGGGTGGAGCACGCCGTACCACCGGTCGAGGACACCACTTCCCGTACCGCGCCCGAGTACGCCCCCGCGGCCCCCGCACCCCTGAACGTGCCCCGTACGCCCACCGGCAACGCCGAGGTGGACGCGCGGCTGGGGCGGCTGGCCGACGCCGACCACCTCACCACGGACGGTCATGTCGAGGTGTACGAAGATGTGCACCGGGGGCTGCGCGACGCGCTCACCGCGCTCGACGCCCGCCCGGGGCCTCCGGCTCCGGCCCGTCATCCGACCGCCACCCCTCAACGAGGCCCTTCCGGCCACGAGCCCACCCGTCGCCCGACCACCACCCCTCAGTGGGGTCCTTCGGGCCACGAATCCCATTTGCCGCACCGACAGGGGAGCTGAACCGAACGTGGCAGGAGTCGCACGCCGCCGTCTCGACGCGGAGCTGGTCCGCCGGAAGCTCGCGCGCTCGCGTGAACACGCCGGCCAGCTGATCGCCGCCGGGCGGGTCAGTGTCGGCAAGACCGTCGCGACCAAGCCCGCCACGCAGGTGGAGACCGCCGCCGCGATCCTCGTCGCCGAGGACGCCGGCGACCCGGACTACGTGTCGCGCGGCGGCCACAAGCTCGCCGGCGCCCTCGAGGCCTTCGTGCCCCGAGGGCTGGTCGTCGAGGGGCGGCGGGCGCTGGACGCCGGCGCCTCGACCGGGGGCTTCACCGACGTCCTGCTGCGGGCCGGGGTCGCGCACGTGGTCGCCGTGGACGTCGGATACGGACAACTCGCGTGGTCTCTCCGAAACGATGAACGCGTCACCGTCAAGGACCGTACGAACGTACGGGAGTTGACGCTTGAGGCAATCGATGGGGAGCCTGTGGATCTTGTCGTGGGGGATCTTTCCTTCATCCCGCTCGGGCTGGTCCTGCCCGCCCTGGCACGGTGCGCGCGGCCGGACGCCGATCTGGTGATGATGGTCAAGCCGCAGTTCGAGGTGGGCAAGGAGCGGCTGGGCAGCGGGGGAGTCGTCCGCAGCCCGGAGCTGCGCGCCGACGCCGTGCGGGGGGTGGCCGCCAAGGCCTGGGAGCTGGGACTGGGGGCGAAGGGCGTGACGGCGAGTCCGCTGCCCGGACCCTCGGGGAATGTCGAATACTTTCTGTGGCTGCGGGCCGGAGCTCCGGAACTGGACCCGGCCGACGTTGACCGTGCAGTGGCGGAGGGGCCGCGTTGACACCGAATCGAGTTCGTACCGTTTTCCTGCTCGCCCACACCGGCCGCCCCGCGGCCATCCGCAGCGCGGAACTCGTGGTCAAGGGGCTGCTGCGTTCCGGGCTCGGCGTGCGGGTGCTGGAGACCGAGGCACAGGACCTGCCGCTGCCGGACGAGGTGGAGACCGTCAAGGAGGCCACGCCCGAGTGCCTCGACGGCTGCGAACTGCTGATCGTGCTGGGCGGTGACGGCACGCTGCTGCGCGGCGCGGAGTTCGCCCGCGCCTCGGGGGTGCCGATGCTCGGCGTGAACCTCGGCAGCGTCGGGTTCCTCGCCGAGGCCGAGCGGGACGACCTCGACAAGGTCGTCGACCGGGTGGTGAGCAAGGCGTACGAGGTCGAGGAGCGGATGACCGTCGATGTCGTCGTGCACCGGAACGGCACCATCGTGCACACGGACTGGGCGCTGAACGAGGCAGCCGTGCAGAAGGTCTCTGCCGAGCGGATGCTGGAGGTCGTGCTGGAGATCGACGGGCGGCCGGTGACCGGATTCGGCTGCGACGGGATCGTGTGCGCCACCCCGACCGGATCCACCGCGTACGCGTTCTCCGCGGGCGGGCCCGTGGTGTGGCCGGAGGTCGAGGCACTGCTGATGGTGCCGATCAGCGCGCACGCGCTGTTCGCCAAGCCGCTGGTGACCTCGCCGGACTCGGTGCTGGCCGTGGAGGTCCTGCCGCACGTTCCGCCGGGTGTGCTCTGGTGCGACGGGCGGCGGACCCTGGAGCTGCCGCCCGGGGCGCGGGTCGAGGTGCGGCGCGGCGCGGTACCGGTACGACTGGCCCGGCTGCATCACGCCTCGTTCACGGACCGGCTGGTCGCGAAGTTCGCCCTGCCGGTCTCGGGGTGGCGGGGGGCTCCGCACTAGGGCCTGTCGCGAGGTGGTGCCGTGCCCGGACCGCTTCGGCACCACTCCCGTGCCTCTTCTCTCCCGCTTCCCTCCCGCCCGCCTCCGCACCCGCCGGACCCGCCGGGGAGGGGCTCCCACGCACGGGTGACGACCTGCCACGATCCCGGACGGGCGGGGGGCGGCGTCGCACAGCGCGAGGAAAACCTCGTAAGGTCTGGGACGTGTTGGAGGAGATGCGGATACGGTCGCTCGGAGTCATCGACGACGCCGTGGTCGAGCTATCACCAGGCTTCACCGCCGTCACCGGTGAGACGGGCGCGGGCAAGACCATGGTGGTCACCAGCCTCGGGCTGCTGCTGGGCGGAAGGGCGGACGCGGCCCTGGTGCGGATCGGCGCCAGGAACGCGGTCGTCGAGGGACGGATCGCCGTGCCCGAGGACGCCGCGGCCGTCGTACGGGCCGAGGAGGCCGGGGCCGAGCTCGACGACGGAGCGCTGCTGATCAGCCGTACCGTTTCCGCCGAGGGGCGCTCACGGGCGCACCTGGGCGGGCGGAGCGTGCCCGTGGGGCTGCTCGCCGAACTGGCCGACGACCTGGTGGCCGTGCACGGGCAGACCGACCAGCAGGGGCTGCTGAAGCAGTCCCGGCAGCGGCAGGCGCTCGACCGGTACGCGGGCGACGCGGTCGCCGGTCCGCTCGCCAAGTACACCGGGGCGTACAAGCGGCTGCGGGCCGTCGCCGCGGAGCTCGAACAGATCACCACGCGCGCGCGTGAGCGAGCCCAGGAGGCCGACATGCTGCGCTTCGGGCTCGACGAGATCGCCGCTGTGGAGCCCCGCGCCGGTGAGGACGTGGAGCTGGCCGAGGAGGCCGAGCGGCTCGGTCACGCCGAGGCCCTGGCGCACGCCGCGCACGCCGCGCACGCCGCCCTCGCCGGTAACCCGGAGGACCCCGAGGGCGTCGACGCCGGAACGCTCGTCGCGGGCGCCCAGCGGGCCCTGGAGGCCGTCCGGGCGCACGATCCCGCGCTGGCCGCGCTCACCGACCGGATCGGTGAGGTCGGCATCCTGCTGCGTGACGTGGCCGGGGAGCTCGCCGGGTACGCCGAGGACCTGGACGCCGATCCGCTGCGGCTGGCGGCCGTCGAGGAGCGGCGGGCCGCGCTCACCGGACTGACCCGCAAGTACGGCGAGGACGTCGCCGCCGTGCTGGCCTGGGCCGAGCAGAGCGCCGCGCGGCTCACGGAACTGGACGGGGACGACGAGCGGATCGAGGAACTCACCGCCGAGCGGGACGGCCTGCGCGCCGAACTGGGTGGGCTGGCGCAGGCGCTGTCGGAGGCACGGGCCGAGGCCGCGGAGCGGTTCGCGGCGGCCGTCACCGCGGAGCTGGCGTCCCTCGCCATGCCGCACGCGCGCGTGTCGTTCGAGATCCGGCAGACGGAGGACCCGGACGGCGTCGAGGTCGGCGGGCGCACCGTCGCCCACGGGCCCTCGGGTGTGGACGAGGTCGAGCTGCTGCTGGCCCCGCACCCCGGGGCACCGCCCCGGCCCATCGCCAAGGGCGCGTCCGGCGGTGAGCTGTCGCGCGTGATGCTGGCCGTGGAGGTCGTGTTCGCCGGGACGGACCCGGTGCCGACGTATCTGTTCGACGAGGTCGACGCCGGTGTCGGCGGCAAGGCGGCCGTCGAGATCGGACGGCGGCTCGCCAAACTGGCGAAGAGCGCGCAGGTCGTGGTCGTCACGCATCTGCCGCAGGTGGCCGCGTTCGCCGACCGGCAGCTGCTGGTGGCGAAGACCGACGACGGGTCGGTCACCCGGTCCGGAGTGAAGGTGCTCGAAGGGGAGGAGCGGATCCGGGAGCTGTCCCGGATGCTGGCCGGCCAGGAGAACTCCGAAACGGCCCGTGCCCACGCGGAGGAACTCCTGGCCACGGCTCGCGCGGACGGCTAGGGCCTGTCCGGCGGATCGGGTCGCAGGAAATCGACGGTGCCTTGTCGGCGCGGGTGAGCGGGGGCGATGGGGGTGCCCCCGCTCATGGGGCCCTCCCGCTCGAGCGAAGCCGAGAGTGGGGGGCGTCCAGTTGCAAGGCGGAGGAGGGCGTGCCGGACCCCACGTCTGCGGCAGGATCCGCCGGGCAGGCCCTGACCGTCGTACCTCCCGGAGGCTCGGCCGACGGGAGGATTTTCTTCACTCTTGTGGGTGAAGTTTCTGTCCGGTCCGGTGCAGGCGGGCGCTCCCGTCGTTGCCGCGATCCCCTTGTGCCCTGGCATGCTTGACGGAGCACGCGTAGGAGACCGTGCGGTACACCCCCTCCGCACGGTCCTTCTGTACGTTCTTCGGGACCATCCGACCCGAACCAGGAGCTCGGTCACGTGACCCCCGTGAGCAGCCACTCACCGCACGGCCAGTCGCCGCTGAGCACCGTGCAGGTGCTGGGCGGCGGCAACGCCGCCACCAGCGCCCACGTGCGCTCACTGGCGGCGGGGCTCGTCGCACGGGGCGTGCGGGTCACGGTGTGCGCCCCCGCCGAGGCGGAGCACACCCACGACTTCACGGGCGTCGGCGCCGGCCATGTGCACGTCCCGCGCAGCAGCGACCCCGGCTCGGTGGCCGCCCTGCGGACGGCCTGCGCGAACGCCGACCTGGTGCACGCGCACGGACTGCACGCCTCCTTCCGGACCGTGCTCGCCCTCAGCGGCCGGCGCACCCCGCTGATCGTCACCTGGCACGACCGGGCGCCCGCCGACGGCGCCCGTGCGCACTTCCTGCGGCTGCTGGAGCGGAGGGTGGTCAAGGCGGCCACCGTGGTGCTCGGAACCACATCCGCCCTGGTCGACCGGGCCCGCCGGACCGGAGCGCGGGACGCGCGGCTGGCGGCCGTCGCCCTCCCCGCGCCCCGCACGGCCGAGGAGCCGGAGGACCCCGACGGGGCGCGGTCCAAACTGCGTGCCGAACTCGGCGCCGTCGGCCGCCCCTTACTGGTCGCGGTCGGCCCCCTCGAACGGCGCCGTGGCTGCCACACCCTGCTGGACGCCACGCACGGGTGGCGCCGCCTCGACCCTGTGCCGCTGGTCGTCGTCGCGGGGGAGGGCCCGCTGCGCGGTGAACTCCAGCGGCGGATCGCGGACGAGGAACTGCCGGTCCGGCTCATCGGACGACGCGACGACGTCACCGGACTGCTCGAGGCCGCGGACCTCGCGCTGCTGCCGAGCCGGTGGGAGGGGCGCTCCGCGCTCGCCCAGCAGGCCCTCCGCGCGCGCGTGCCGCTCGTCGCGACCAGGGCCGGCGGCATGCCCGAACTCGTCGGCGACGCCGCCGAACTCGTCCCCCACGGCAACGCGCGTGCGCTCGCCGACTCCGTCGTACGGCTGCTGGGCGACCCGGGGCACCGGGAGGAACTCAGGGCCAGGGGCGCCCGGCAGGTGGCCGGGTGGCCGACGGAGGACGAGGCGGTGGCCCAGGTGCTCAGTGTCTACGACGAGTTGACGCAGCATCGTCCGTTGATCTGACGTCACAAGCCGCGTCAGGACACGTGCCGCCGTGCCCGCAGGGCCAGGCTCAGGGTCAGGACCGTGTGCGGGTCGTCGAGGTCGCTGCCCAGCAACGCCCCGATCCTGGCCAGCCGGTTGTACAGCGTCTGGCGGTTCAGGTGCAGTTCGCGGGCCGTCTCCGCCTTGCGGCCCGCATGGGCCAGATAGGTCTCCAGGGTGGGCAGCAGCGGCGGCCGCGAGCGGCGGTCGTGGTCCAGGACCGGGCCGATCGCGCGGTCCACGAAGGCCGCCAGGTCCGGCTGGTCGCGCAGCCGCCACATCAGCAGGTCGATGTCCAGGCGGCGGGCGTCGTACCAGGGACGGTCCGGCAGCCCCTGCGCCGCGCTCGCGGTCCGGGCCGCATGCCGCAGACCCGCCGACGCCGCCGCCCAGTCGCCGGCCGCCCCGACCACCACCACGGGCGGCCGCGCCCCCGGCGGCGTCATCCCCGCCCGCTCCGCCCCGGCGCGCAGCGCCGCCGCCACCCGGTCCGCGATCGCCGGCCGCTCCGTCTGCGCGCGCAGCCCGAGCAGCAGCGGTACCCGCCCCTCCACCGGCCGCACACCCAGCAGCACGGGGACCCCGAGCGAGGCCAGCTCCTCGGCGACCGCTCGGGCCAGCACCGCCCAGCCGCCGCCCTGCGGGGACAGGACGTCATCGAGCCGCATCACCACCGGGAGCAGCGGGCCGGTGCCCGGTCTGAAACCCAGCAGGCGCGCCTGCGCGGGCGCGTCCTGCGGGGCGACCCGGCCCTCGGAGAGGTCGACCAGGAAGTCGCCGCGTCCGCGTGCCGCCAGTTCCTCCTCCTGACGGGCCTGCATCAGCACCACGGCGAGCAGGCCCGCCGCCCGCTCGGCCGCCATGCGGTGCACCGGGGCCGGCGGCGTCCGCACCGGCAGCAGCACCAGACGCGCCCGTACCCCGCCGCCGCCCGGCCCGCCGCCCGGCACGTCGACGAGCGCCGAACCGGCCGGCGGATCGTCCTGGTGCCGGTCACGCAGCCCCTCCCACACCTGAAGCGGGTCGGCGCCCTCGGGGCCCTCCCCGGCGGCGTACAGCAGCCGCCCGTCCGTCGTTTCCAGGAACACCGGGTTGCCGCTGACGTCGGCCAGGATCCGCAGGACCTGGGGGACACCCCCACCGCCCAGCAGCGCCTCGGTGCAGCGCCGGTGCACCTCCTCGGCACGCCGCAGCAGCGTGTAGTGACCGTTGACGATCTCGGTGTGGATCTCCTCGGTCACCGTCACGTACGGCACCTCGCGGTGCAGCTGGACCAGGGGCAGCCCCGCCGTCCGTGCCGTGTCGACCAGAGCGGCGGGCAGCCGGGTGAAGCGGGTGCCGAGCTCCACGACGAGGGCCGCGATGTCCCGCTCGGCCAGCGTGCGCACGAACGCCCGCTGCTCGGCGGGGCGGCTGCCGAGACCGTATCCGGTGGTCAGCAGCAGCTCCCCGCCCTTGAGCAGCGAGGCGATGTTGGGCACCTCGCCCGCGTGCACCCAGCGCACCGTGCGCCCCAGGCCGTCGGCTCCGGCCACCACCTCGGGCAGCCCGCTGCGCAGCGCGGGCAGTTCCAGCGCCTGCCGCACGGTGATCCCGGCACCCTGCGTGTCGTGTCCGCCGTCACTGCCCCTGTCGCTGCCGCTGCCGCCCATGCACCGGACGCTACCCGCGCGCACGGGCGCACGGGCCGTCGGGCGGCTCCTCAGCCCCCGTACGCCCCCGAGGCGGTCAGACGCAGAGCCGTGTCGATGAGGGGGACGTGGCTGAACGCCTGGGGGAAGTTGCCGACCTGGCGCTGGTTGACCGGGTCCCACTCCTCGGCGAGCAGGCCGAGGTCGTTGCGCAGGGCCAGCAGCCTCTCGAACAGCCTGCGGGCCTCGTCCACGCGGCCGATCATCGCCAGGTCGTCGGCCATCCAGAACGAGCAGGCGAGGAACGCGCCCTCGTCGCCCGGCAGCCCGTCGACGCCTTCGTCGGCGCCCTCCGTCGGGTAGCGCAGGATGAAGCCGTCCGGGGTGGACAGCTCGCGCTGGATCGCCTCGATGGTGCCGATCACCCGCTTGTCGTCCGGGGGCAGGAAGCCCATCTGCGGGATCAGCAGCAGGGAGGCGTCCAGCTCCTTGGAGCCGTACGACTGCGTGAACGTGTTGCGCTCCTTGTCGTAGCCCTTCTCGCACACGTCCCGGTGGATGTCGTCGCGCAGTTGCCTCCAGCGCTCCAGCGGGCCCTCCGCGTCGCCGGACTCGATGAGCTTGATGGTGCGGTCGACGGCGACCCAGGCCATCACCTTGGAGTGCACGAAGTGGCGACGAGGGCCGCGCACCTCCCAGATGCCCTCGTCCGGCTCCGTCCAGTGCTTCTCCAGGTAGGTGATCAGCTTCACCTGGAGCAGGGACGCGTAGTCGTTGCGTGTCAGGCCCGTCATGTGGGCCAGGTGCAGGGCCTCGGTGACCTCGCCGTACACGTCCAGCTGGAGCTGGTGCGCCGCGCCGTTGCCGACCCGGACCGGGGTCGAGTTCTCGTAGCCGGGCAGCCAGTCCAGCTCCGCCTCGCCGAGCTCCCGCTCACCTGCGATGCCGTACATGATCTGCAGGTTCTCCGGGTCGCCGGCCACCGCGCGCAGCAGCCACTCGCGCCAGGCGCGGGCCTCCTCGCGGTAGCCGGTGCGCAGCAGCGAGGACAGGGTGATCGCCGCGTCACGCAGCCAGGTGTAGCGGTAGTCCCAGTTGCGGACGCCGCCGATCTCCTCGGGCAGGGAGGTGGTGGGCGCGGCGACGATGCCGCCGGTCGGGGCGTAGGTGAGAGCCTTCAGCGTGATCAGGGAGCGGATCACGGCCTCGCGGTAGGGGCCGTGGTACGTACAGTGCTCCACCCACTCCCGCCAGAACTCCTCGGTCGCCTCCAGCGACTGCTCCGGCTCCGGCAGCGACGGCGGCTCCTTGTGCGAGGGCTGCCACGAGAGCGTGAAGGTGATCCGGTCGCCCGGCGCCACCGTGAAGTCCGAGTACGTCGTCAGCGACTCCCCGTACGTCTCGGCGGGTGTGTCGAACCACACCGAGTCCGGGCCCGCGACGGCGACCGTGCGCCCCTCGTGCCGGTGCACCCACGGCACCACCCGGCCGTAGGAGAAGCGCATCCGGAGCGCCGAACGCATCGGCACCCGGCCCGAGACGCCCTCCACGATGCGGATGAGCTGCGGGGCGCCGTCGCGCGGGGGCATGAAATCGATCACCCGGACCGTGCCGTGCCCGGTGTCCCACTCCGACTCCAGGACCAGCGAGTCGCCGCGGTAGCCGCGCCGGGTCGCGGCCGGCGGCGGGGCGTCGGAGGCGTGCGCCGGGCCGATCCGCCAGAAGCCGTGCTCTTCGGTGCCCAGTAGGCCGGCGAAGATGGCGTGCGAGTCGAAGCGGGGCAGGCACAGCCAGTCGACTGTGCCGTCCCGGCAGACCAGGGCGGCGGTCTGCATGTCTCCGATGAGTGCGTAGTCTTCGATGCGCCCGGCCACGTGCAACTCCAGTCGAACGGCCACGTCACCCCGCGAGGGGGCTGTCGCTAGTGCGGTCAAGGGAACAGTGAATCGAGGGGATCACGTCATGCGTCGTTGAGAGACGAAGCAAAGCAGTCGCTCAGCCATGAATGCAAAGCGTCGATTAGTCGATTATTAGTCAACGAACTGACGAGCTTCCGTTGTTCCGGCGTGACGGGCGGGGTGGTGCCGTCCGGCCGGCCGGGCTCGGCGGTGGGGTGTCCGAGCAGGATACGACGCACGTAGAGGGTCTGTGTGCCGCTCCGGGCAACGCACCACCGCCGAACGGGTGAGCAGCGGGTGATGGGCCTGTGAGAGGTGACGGACCCGTGCCGGAGCGTGCGCGGAGCGTGCCCGAACGGCATCGCCCCGCGTCGCTGATACGCTGGTAGCCCGTGGACCGGTGGGCCCCTTCCCCGGAGGGGAAATCCGAACAGGGCACCCCCGAACCGCAGCGACGGCGCCGTCGGAGACCTCCGGCAGGCAGCCGCCCCGCACCCCCAGACCGCGACCACGGGAGCCCCCTCTTGGCCATGCCAAAATCCACGACGACCAAGCACATCTTCGTCACCGGGGGTGTCGCTTCCTCTCTCGGCAAGGGCCTGACCGCCTCCAGCCTCGGCATGCTGCTCAAGGCCCGCGGTCTGCGTGTCGTGATGCAGAAGCTCGACCCCTACCTCAACGTCGACCCCGGCACGATGAACCCCTTCCAGCACGGTGAGGTGTTCGTCACCAACGACGGCGCCGAGACCGACCTGGACATCGGTCACTACGAGCGTTTCCTCGACCGCGACCTGGACGGCTCCGCCAACGTCACCACGGGCCAGGTCTACTCGACGGTGATCGCCAAGGAGCGGCGCGGCGAGTACCTGGGCGACACCGTGCAGGTCATCCCGCACATCACCAACGAGATCAAGCACCGCATCCGCCGGATGGCGACGGACGAGGTCGACGTCGTGATCACCGAGGTCGGCGGCACGGTCGGCGACATCGAGTCGCTGCCGTTCCTGGAGACCGTCCGCCAGGTGCGGCACGAGGTCGGCCGCGACAACGTGTTCGTCGTCCACATCTCGCTCCTGCCGTACATCGGCCCCTCGGGTGAGCTGAAGACGAAGCCGACCCAGCACTCGGTGGCCGCGCTGCGCAACATCGGTATCCAGCCGGACGCGATCGTGCTGCGCTGCGACCGCGAGGTGCCGACCGCGATCAAGCGGAAGATCTCGCTGATGTGCGACGTCGACGAGGCCGCCGTGGTCGCCTGCCCCGACGCCCGTTCGATCTACGACATTCCGAAGGTCGTGCACGCCGAGGGCCTGGACGCCTACGTCGTGCGCAAGCTGGACCTGCCGTTCCGGGACGTGGACTGGACGACCTGGGACGACCTGCTCGACCGGGTCCACAACCCCGACCACGAGATCGTCATGGCCCTGGTCGGCAAGTACATCGACCTGCCCGACGCCTACCTGTCGGTCACCGAGGCGCTGCGCGCGGGCGGCTTCGCCAACAAGGCCCGGGTGAAGATCAAGTGGGTCACCTCCGACGACTGCAAGACCCCGGCCGGCGCCCAGGCGCAGCTCGGTGACGTCGACGCGATCTGCATCCCCGGCGGCTTCGGGGACCGCGGTGTGCTCGGCAAGGTCGGCGCGATCCGCTACGCGCGCGAGAACCGGATTCCGCTGCTCGGTCTCTGCCTGGGTTTGCAGTGCATCGTGATCGAGGCGGCCCGCAACCTCGCGGACGTCTCCGACGCCAACTCCACCGAGTTCGACCCGGCCACCTCCCACCCGGTCATCTCCACCATGGCCGAGCAGCTCGACATCGTCGCCGGTGAGGGCGATCTGGGCGGCACGATGCGGCTCGGCATGTACCCGGCGAAGCTGGCCGAGGGCTCGATCGTGCGCGAGGTGTACGACGGCAAGGAGTACGTCGAGGAGCGCCACCGGCACCGCTACGAGGTGAACAACGCCTACCGCGCGGAGCTGGAGAAGAAGGCGGGGATCGTCTTCTCCGGCACCTCCCCGGACGGCAAGCTCGTCGAGTACGTCGAATACCCGCGCGAGGTCCACCCGTACCTGGTCGCGACCCAGGCACACCCGGAACTGCGGTCGCGTCCGACGCGTCCGCACCCCCTGTTCGCGGGTCTCGTCAGGGCCGCCGTCGAGCGGAAGATCTCGAAGTAACACACCGGTTGTACGGTTGCCGGGGTGCGGACCCTCAAAGGGTGAGCACCCCGGCCGCTTTTCTCACCCACCGCAATCGCACGACCCCTGTACGTCGGGAAGGACGGGCATGACGATCAAGGACACCCCGGAGGAGTGGGAGGTCCGGGCGACCCGGACCCCCTTCGTCGGCAACAAGACCTCGGTCCGCACCGACGACGTGGTCATGCCCGACGGGACCGTGGTCCATCGCGACTACCAGGTCCACCCGGGCTCCGTGGCCGTCCTCGCCCTCGACGACGCCGATCGCGTCCTGGTCCTGCGCCAGTACCGCCACCCCGTGCGCCACAAGCTGTGGGAGATCCCGGCCGGTCTGCTCGACGTACCCGGCGAGAACCCGCTGCGCGCCGCCCAGCGGGAGCTCTACGAGGAGGCGCACGTCAAGGCCGAGGACTGGCGGGTGCTGACCGACGTCTACACCACCCCCGGCGGCTGCGACGAGGCCGTACGGATCTTCCTGGCCCGCGGACTGTCCGAGGCCGAGGGCGACCGCTTCGAGGTGGAGGACGAAGAGGCCGACATGGAACTGGCCCGGGTGCCCGCCGCGGACCTGGTCCGCAAGGTGCTGGCCGGTGAACTGCACAACAACTGCCTGGTGGTGGGCGTCCTCTCGCTCGTCGCCGCACGGGGCGGGGACGGGCTCGACGCGCTGCGCCCCGCCGAGGCGCCGTGGCCGGCGCGCCCGTTCGAGGTCTGAACCGCCCCGGCCCCCTTGCGATGTGACCATCGGCTGATCCGATCGAGGGACGCATTCGCCGTGCTCCACACGGAACGTAGCAGAGCGTGAACTAGGCTCTGGAAAACGCCCGGTCCGGAGTCCCGGCGGGCTTGCGCGTGCGGTGGGACGGGAGTGTGGCCCGTGACGGATCAGGCGGTGGACACGGACGGTGCACGGCTCTCCCGGGGCGTTACGGCGGATGACCGATTCCTGGGCCGTACCAGGGAGTTGAAGGAACTGCGCGCCGACATCGAACGCGCGGGACTGGACACCCTCTCCGGCCGCAAGGCTCCCCGTGCGCGTGTGCTGCTCATCGCCGGCCGGCCGGGCTCGGGCCGTACGGCTCTCGGCGAGGAACTCGTACGCCAGGTCGCCGACCGGTACCCCGACGGGGTGCTGCGCGCCCGGCTGAGCGAGATCGACGGCACACGGGTGCCCGTCGAGCGCTCCGCGCGCGAACTGCTCGAAGCGCTCGACGGGCCCGCCCCGGCCGGAGCCGCCGAGGACGATCTCGTCGAGGCGCTGCGGACCGCCCTCGCCGGCCGCCGGGTGCTGCTCCTGCTGGACGACGCGGCCGACGCCGAGCAGGTCGACGCCCTGCTGCCGGACAACCCCGACTGCCTGGTGGTCGCCGTCTCGGAGGGGCCGCTGACCGGCATCTCCGACGTCCGCCCGTGCACCCTCGGCGGCCTCGACACCAAGTCCGCCGTGGAACTGCTGTCCCGGTCCACCGGCTCGGTCCGCATCACCGTCGACCCCCGGGCCGCGGAGGGCCTGGCCGAACAGTGCCAGGGACAGCCGGCCGCCCTGGTACTGGCCGGAGGCTGGCTCGCCGCCCGGCCCAAGGCCGCCGTCGCCGACCTCGCCAGGCAGCTGCACGCCGACCCCGACAACGGCACCGTCGGCACCGCGGGCACCGCGGTCAGCCGTGTCCTCCACCTCGTGCACGCCGAACTGCCCGCGCCCGCCGCCCGGACCCTGCGCCTGCTGAGCCTGGCCCCGGCCGGTCTGGTCGACCCGCACACCGCCTCCGCGCTCGCCGGCTGCTCGGTGAGCAGCGCACGCACCACCCTGGACGACTTCGTCTCCGTGGGCCTGCTGCACCCGGCGGGGTCGTCGCTGCCGCAGTACGAGGTGCCCTGCTGCCTGCACCCCCTGCTGCGCGGTCTCGCCGAGACCCACGAACGGCCGGGGGAGCTCCAGCTGGCCCGCGCCCGCATGCTGGAGCGGACCGTGCGGCTGCTCCAGTCGTGCAGGGCCATCACCGAGACGGACAGCCCTCAGGCACGCGAGAAACTGCTCGGGATGCCGCGCTCCCTGCGCTTCGCCACTCCCCGGCACGCCGCCGACTGGCTGCGTGCCCGCAGGCCCGCCCTGCTGGCCTCGGCCCGGCTCGCGGTCGCCGACGGGACGCTGGACACCCTGGCCCGCCGCCTGATGTCGCAGCTGGTGCGTGCCATGGTGGCCCACTTCGGCACCCAGGCCGCCGCGAGCGACCTGTACGGCATCCACCACCTCGTCCTCGACGTGGCCGAGCGCCGGGAACTGCCCCGCGAGAAGGCCGCGGCCCTGCTGAACCTCGGCGACCTCGACGCCCGGACCGGCCGCACGGCCGACGCGCTGGCGCGCTACCGGGCCGCGCTGGACGCCGGACGCGCGGCGAACGACCCGTACGCGACCGGCCGCGCGATGGAGTCCGTGGGGGGCGCCCAGCTGGAGCTCGGGGACTTCGACCGGGCCGCCGACTGGTTCGGGCGGGCCCTGGCCGAGCGGCTCGCCCGGGACGAGCGCGCGGACGCCGCCCGCCTCTACGGCCGGATCGCCGCCGCCCACACCTACGGCGGCCGCTACGGCGAGGCGCTGCGGAACTGGCGGGCGGCGGTCGCCGGGTACCGCAAGAGCGGTGATGTGGCCGCCCAGGCGCGGGCGCTGAGCGAACTGGCCCGGGTCCAGGAGTACGCGGGCCGGCCCGAGGAGTCGCTGCGCACCTGCCGGGAGGCGGTGGAGTGGGCCCGGCGGGCCGAGGACACCCGGCTGCAGGCGGCGCTGCACCTGCGGCTCGCCGACACCTTCGAGCACCTCGGCGACCCCACGTCGGCCGCGCTGCACCGGGAAACGGCCGAGCGGATGCTGCAGGAGGAGGCCGAGGCGTCCCAGGCGTCCGGCATCGACCCGCAACAAGGAGGCGACGCCTGCGAGATCCGTGGTGTCCCTGCGGAAGGCTGATGCTTTGCAAGGCCGGACAGCGGCACAGCCTTGATTGAGGTGGCGCTGCGGCGCTGTCTTCGGTGGTCGCCCGGTGCGCGCGCGTGTGCCCGGGTATGGGTAGTGATACCTCATACCCTGCGAACCGAGGACCGTGATCGATGTGAAGGTCGGCATCCCCCGCGAGGTCAAGAACAACGAGTTCCGGGTGGCCATCACCCCCGCCGGCGTGCACGAGCTGGTGCGCCACGGCCACCAGGTCGTCATCGAGCGCGGCGCAGGCGTCGGCTCCTCGATCCCGGACGGTGAGTACATCGCCGCGGGAGGGCAGATACTGGACACCGCCGACGAGGTCTGGGCCGCCGCCGACCTGCTGCTGAAGGTCAAGGAGCCGGTCGCCGCGGAGTACCACCGGCTGCGCAAGGACCAGACGCTCTTCACCTACCTGCACCTGGCCGCCTCCAGGGAGTGCACGGACGCGCTGCTGGCGTCCGGCGCCACCGCGATCGCCTACGAGACCGTCGAGCTGCCCGGCCGCGCGTTGCCGCTGCTCGCGCCCATGTCCGAGGTCGCGGGGCGACTGTCCGCCCAGGTCGGCGCCTACCACCTGATGCGGGCCAACGGCGGCCGCGGCGTGCTGCCCGGCGGTGTCCCCGGGGTGCAGGCAGCCCGGGCCGTCGTCATCGGCGGAGGAGTCTCCGGCTGGAGCGCCGCGCAGATCGCCGTCGGCATGGGGTTCCACGTGACCCTGCTCGACAAGGACATCAACAAACTGCGTGAAGCCGACCGGGTCTTCGGTACGAGGATCCAGACCGTCGTCTCCAACGCCTTCCAGCTGGAGAAGGCCTGCCTGGAGGCCGACCTGGTCATCGGCGCGGTGCTGATCCCCGGCGCCAAGGCGCCGAAGCTGGTCACCAACGACCTCGTCTCACGGATGAAGGCCGGGAGTGTCCTTGTCGACATCGCGATCGACCAGGGCGGCTGCTTCGAGGACTCCCGCCCGACCACGCACGCCGAGCCGACCTTCAGGGTGCACGAATCGGTCTTCTACTGCGTCGCCAACATGCCCGGCGCGGTGCCCAACACCTCCACCTACGCCCTCACCAACGCCACGCTGCCCTACGTCGTCGAACTCGCCGACCGCGGCTGGGTGGAGGCGCTGCGCCACGACCCCGCGCTCGCCAAGGGCCTCAACACGCATGACGGCAAGGTCGTGTACCAGGAGGTCGCCGAAGCCCACGGCCTGGAGCACGTGGAAGTCGCTGCGCTGCTCGACTGAACCCGGAGGAGGAGGGGAAGGTGACCTCCGGGCGTCAAGTCGACCAAGTCACCGACCGGCAAAGGCAATAGGTCAACTTCCTTCATCAACGCGGCCGACTCGGCCCGGCCTTGCCCGCCAGGTCCGGCGAGATGTGTGTATGGTCACTTCACGGATCCGGGACAACTCGCCTCGAACGTAACGCTTCCACCGATTCGCACACCGGTGAAACCTGCTGTGCGACGGTCGTACGCCCTTGACAGAGGGATGTTTCATTGTCGACACATCGGGCCGGGTCCGGCGGATTGTGTTGCTGCGGACCGCCGACACGCCATAGAGTCGCCAATCGTCG
The DNA here is from genome assembly GCF_016757295.1 of Streptomyces sp. M2CJ-2. NCBI lineage: Bacteria > Bacillati > Actinomycetota > Actinomycetes > Kitasatosporales > Streptomycetaceae > Streptomyces > Streptomyces sp. M2CJ-2. The sequence goes on from NZ_JAESIF010000044.1 coordinate 24,252, forward strand.
GCATGATGCCACGCTGACCTGTCTAGAAGTTTCCTGGTCACCAAGGAGGTAAGACGACTTGTGAATGAGTCGACATTTACTCCCGGGGGTGGTCAACCAGGAATGCCTGCACGGGACCGGGGTCCCGCTGGGTTCGCCGCTGTCGGCTCCGTCGCCGTGCACACCTTCGCAGCCCAACAGAGTCAGCAGGCGACTCTCACTGCACACCCGAGCATGGATGGCCATCACGTGAACGCCATGGCCGGCGACGGAAGTGGCGCGCCCCACAACCAACTCGCCGACTACGACGAACTGCCCGAGGGGCATTTCTACGACCCCGACGCCGAGTACGAGCCGGATCCCGAGTACGCGGCCACCCTCGCGCCCGACGCTGCCCGCCAGCGCCGTGAGCGCGTCGGCCCGACCGGCCGCCCGCTGCCGTACTTCCCGATCCCGGGCCCGCTGACCGACCACGGCCCCGCGAAGATCATTGCGATGTGCAACCAGAAGGGCGGCGTCGGCAAGACGACGTCGACCATCAATCTGGGTGCCGCGCTCGCCGAGTACGGCCGTCGGGTGCTGCTCGTCGACTTCGACCCGCAGGGCGCGCTGTCGGTCGGACTCGGCGTCAACCCGATGGAACTCGACCTCACCGTCTACAACCTGCTCATGGAGCGGGGCATGGCGGCCGACGAGGTGCTGCTGAAGACGGCGGTCCCCAACATGGACCTGCTGCCCAGCAACATCGACCTGTCGGCGGCCGAGGTCCAACTCGTCTCCGAGGTCGCCCGCGAGTCGACGCTGCAGCGCGCGCTGAAGCCGCTCATGGACGACTACGACTACATCGTGATCGACTGCCAACCCTCGCTCGGCCTGCTCACGGTCAACGCGCTGACGGCGGCGCACAAGGTGATCGTGCCGCTGGAGTGCGAGTTCTTCGCCCTGCGCGGTGTGGCGCTGCTCACCGAGACCATCGAGAAGGTCCAGGAACGGCTCAACCCCGAGCTGGAGCTCGACGGGATCCTCGCCACGATGTACGACTCGCGCACGGTGCACAGTCGCGAGGTGCTCGCGCGCGTCGTCGAGGCGTTCGACGACCACGTCTACCACACGGTCATCGGGCGTACGGTCCGCTTCCCGGAGACGACCGTCGCCGGTGAGCCGATCACCACGTACGCGTCCAACTCCGTCGGTGCCGCCGCCTATCGCCAGCTTGCCAGGGAGGTGCTCGCCCGGTGTCACGCCGAGTGAGTCTGCCGGGGGCCGACGAACTCTTCCGTACGACAGGGGGGACGGCGCTCCAGGCGTCCACGCCGAGGCGCCAGGCGGGCGGCGAGGCCCGGGTCCCCGCTCCCGCGGGGGAGGGCGGCGCGGCCGCGGCCCAGGACGACACTCCGCAGTCGGTGCCCGCGCAGGGCGGCGACGGCGAGGGTGCCGAGCACGTCGCCACGGACGCCGAACCGGCCGAAGCCGGCGAGTCCCGCAGCCGCGCCGCGCCGGAGCGCCCCGTGCGACGGCGGGGGGCGCAGCAGGGGGCGACGGGTTCCGCCGGTTCCGCGGGTACGGCCGCCGAAGCGGCCCCGCGCAAGCGCGCAAGAGCGACGGCGCGACGGCCCAGTGGACGTGAGCGGCACGACGAGAAGATCACGGTGTACGTGTCCGCCGAAGAACTCATGGACCTCGAGCACGCCCGTCTGGTGCTTCGGGGCGAGCACGGACTGGCCGTCGACCGGGGCCGGATCGTCCGCGAGGCGGTCGCCGTGGTCCTCGCCGACCTGGAGTCCCGCGGAGACGCCAGCATCCTCGTACGGCGCCTGCGCGGACGGTAGCGGTAGCCTGCGGAGGTCATGACCTCGAACGACACCCCCGCCACCGGCCACGGTCCGCGGCCCGGCCGCCGGCGCGCGCTGGGGCGGGGGCCGGGGGTCACGCCGCCGGTGACACCGCCCGCTGAGGCGGAGGCTGAGGGGCCGGGGCCGGGGACCGTGCATCCCACCGAGGCCCAGGCTCCGGTTCGGGTGCCCGCTCCGGCGGCCCTGGAGGACGTACCGGACGTCGGGCGGCCGCCCGAGCCGGCACCTGGGAGTCCTGAGGCGGGTGAGGGGGCTGAGGGTGCCGGAGGCACCGAGGAGGGCGACGGCAGGTTCAAGGTCCGGCTCTCGAACTTCGAGGGGCCGTTCGACCTGCTGCTCCAGCTGATCTCGAAACACAAGCTGGACGTCACCGAGGTCGCGCTGTCCCGGGTGACCGACGAGTTCATGGCGTACATCCGGGCGCTGGGGCCGGACTGGGACCTGGACGAGACGACCGAGTTCCTGGTCGTGGCGGCCACTCTGCTCGATCTCAAGGCGGCGCGCCTGCTGCCCGCCGCCGAGGTGGAGGACGAGGCGGACCTCGCCCTGCTGGAGGCCCGGGACCTGCTGTTCGCCCGCCTGCTCCAGTACCGGGCGTACAAACGGATCGCGGAGATCTTCAGCGGGCGGCTCGACGAGGAGGCCCGACGTCACCCCCGGACCGTGGGGCTCGAGCCGCACCACGCCGAGCTGCTGCCCGAGGTGGTCATCAGCATCGGCGCGGAGGGGTTCGCCAGGCTCGCCGTCAAGGCGATGCAACCCAGGCCCAAGCCGCAGGTGTACGTCGACCACATCCACGCGCCGCTGGTCAGCGTGCAGGAGCAGGCCGGGATCGTCGTCGCGCGGCTGAAGGAACTCGGCGAGGCCGGTTTCCGGGAGCTGATCGCGGACACCGACGACACGCTGACCGTCGTCGCCCGGTTCCTCGCGCTCCTGGAGCTGTACCGGGAGAAAGCCGTGGCCCTCGAGCAGGAGACCGCGCTCGCCGAGCTGACCGTGCGCTGGACCGGCGGTGACGGGGACGCCGCCCCCGCCGTCACCGACGAGTTCGACCGGCCGCCCGAGCAGCCGAGGGAGCCGGAGGAGCGCCCGGAGGAACGGCCGGAGGGACGGCCGAAGGGACGGCCGAAGGAGGAGAAGGCGTGAGCGAGGACACGACCGACGTTCCCGCGGGGCTGCGCACCGTCGCGGACCTCGACCTCGAGCCCGCCCTGGAGGCGGTCCTCATGGTCGTGGACGAGCCCGTGACCGAGGAGCACCTGGCGAGGACACTGGAACGGCCGAGACGCCAGGTCGCGGACGCGTTGCGCGCGTTGGCCGACGAGTACACCGTCCAGGGGCGCGGCTTCGAGCTGCGGCTCGTCGCCGGCGGCTGGCGCTTCTACAGCCGCCCCGAGTACGCCGCGGCCGTCGAGGGCTTCGTCCTGGACGGCCAGCAGGCCCGGCTCACCCAGGCCGCCCTGGAGACCCTCGCCGTGGTCGCCTACCGCCAGCCGGTCAGCCGCAGCCGGGTCTCCGCCGTACGCGGAGTGAACTGCGACGGGGTCATGCGCACCCTGCTGCAGCGCGGTCTGGTCGAGGAGGCGGGCACGGAACCCGAAACAGGTGCGATCCTGTACACGACGACGAACTACTTCCTGGAGCGGATGGGCCTGCGCGGTCTGGACGAGCTCCCGGAGCTCGCGCCCTTCCTCCCGGAGGCGGAGGCGATCGAGGCCGAGACCCAGGAAGCCGTACCGTCGTTCGATCCGGACGCCCCGGACCCGGACGGCGGTCCCCCTACGAACACGGAATTGTGATGCGAAGCAGCGGCAAGAGCGGCGGACGCGGTAACCCCCGCGGTGCAGGCGGCAACAGGGACCAGAGGCAGGGACAGGGCCGCCCCGGCAAGCCCCGCCCCGAGGAGCGCCGCTACGACGTGGGCCCCGAGGGCACCAAGGACGGCCCCAAGTCCGCCCGTGGCGGTGCCAAGCCGTCGTCCCAGAAGGGCGGCGGCCGGGGCGGCCGTACCGTCCCCGGGCGGTCGCGTGAGTACGAGACGCGGATCGAGGAGCGCAACCGCGACCGGTACGCGGGCAAGAAGGACGTGAAGCTCCCGAAGACCTTCCCGGGCGCCGAGCAGGAGGGCGAGCGGCTGCAGAAGGTGCTCGCCCGCGCGGGGTACGGCTCCCGGCGCGCCTGCGAGGACCTGATCGAGCAGGCGCGGGTCGAGGTCAACGGCGAGATCGTGCTGGAGCAGGGCCGCCGGGTCGACCCCGAGAAGGACGAGGTCAAGGTGGACGGGTTGACCGTCGCCACCCAGTCCTACCAGTTCTTCTCGCTGAACAAGCCGGCCGGTGTCGTCTCCACCATGGAGGACCCCGATGGGCGCCAGTGCCTCGGCGACTACGTCACCAACCGCGAGACCCGGCTGTTCCACGTCGGCCGGCTCGACACCGAGACCGAGGGCGTCATCCTGCTCACCAACCACGGTGAGCTGGCACACCGGCTGACCCACCCGAGGTACGGGGTGAAGAAGACCTACCTTGCGCACATCGTCGGACCGGTCCCGCGCGACCTGGGCAAGCGGCTGAAGGACGGCATCCAGCTGGAGGACGGTTACGCGCGCGCGGACCACTTCCGCATCGTCGAGCAGACCGGCAAGAACTACCTCGTCGAGGTGACCCTGCACGAGGGCCGCAAGCACATCGTGCGCCGCATGCTCGCGGAGGCCGGCTTCCCGGTCGACAAGCTGGTGCGCACGGCGTTCGGGCCGATCGCCCTGGGCGACCAGAAGTCGGGCTGGCTGCGCCGGCTGTCGAACACCGAGGTCGGCATGCTGATGCAGGAGGTCGAGCTCTAAAGGCTTGCCGCCGGACTGCACCCCCTTTTATAGTCAGAGCGACTATAAAAGGGGGTGCAGGTCATGGACGGCTACGACAAGTACGCCTTCGAACCGTTCGCCGTCACCGTCGACCTCGCCGTGTTCACGATCCGCGGGGGCGCGCTGCACGTGCTGCTCGTCGAACGCGGCCAGGAGCCGTACGCCGGCCGGTGGGCGCTGCCGGGAGGCTTCGTCCGGCCGGACGAGTCCGCGGAGAGCGCCGCGCGGCGCGAGCTGGGCGAGGAGACCGGGCTGACGGACGTGTCCGGGCTGCATCTGGAGCAGCTGCGGACCTACAGCGAACCCGGTCGGGACCCACGGATGCGCGTCGTGTCCGTGGCCTTCGCCGCGCTGCTGCCCCACGCTCCCGAGGCGCACGGCGGCAGCGACGCGGCACAGGCCCGCTGGACGCCGTACGACTGTGCGCGCGATCTCGCCTTCGACCACGACCGGATCCTGGCCGACGCCCGGGACCGCGTCGGCGCCAAGCTCGAGTACACCTGCCTCGCCACCGCCTTCTGCCCGCCCGAGTTCACCCTCGGGGAGCTGCGGCAGGTCTACGAGACCGTGTGGGGCACCGCGCTCGACCGGCCCAACTTCCGGCGCAAGGTGCTCGCCACCCCAGGCTTCGTCGAGGCCGTCCCGGGCGCCGCGCGCCTCACCGGCGGCCGGGGCAAGCCCGCCGCGCTGTACCGCGCGGGCGCCGCCGCCACCCTCCACCCGCCACTGCTCCGGCCGACTCCGGAAGGACGCCCCGCATGACCACGACCACCGTCACCAAGCGCGCCGCCACAGGCGCGCTCACCGGACTCGCCCTGGGGGACGCGCTGGGCTTCCCGACCGAGTTCGACGACGTCCCGTCGATCCTCGCCAAGTTCGGTCCCTGGCGGGGGACGGACCTGCCGAAGCCGGCGATCGTCACCGACGACACCCAGATGACCCTTGCTCTGGGGAGGGGCCTGCGGACGGCGATGGACCGGGGCGTGCTCACTCCGAAGCGGCTGGAGCGTCCGGTGCGCGAGGAGTTCGTGGAGTGGTACCGCTCGCCCGAGAACAACCGCGCCCCCGGCAACACCTGCCTCAAGGCCTGCCACCTGTTGACCCGCGAGGACCGGTCCTGGCAGGACGCCTCCCAGGTCGGCTCCAAGGGCTGCGGCGCCAACATGCGGGTCGCGCCCATAGGTCTGGCCCCCGGGCTGAGCGACGAACAGCGCGCGGGCGCCGCCCAGTTGCAGTCGGCGCTCACCCACGGGCACCCCACCGCGCTCGCGGCCTCCGACCTCACCGCGCACGCCGTACGGTTGCTCGCCGAGGGGGCCGAACCCACCGGTCTGATCGGCCTGTTGCGTTCCTACGCCTACGAGAACCGCACCCGCTACCACGAGTTCTGGCTCGGTGACCTGTGGACCCGCGCCCAGGACCCCACGCCCGAGCACTTCATCGCGCGCGGCTGGGACGAGTGCCTGGACGTCCTGGAACGCCTCCGGCACGCCGTGCGCACCGTCTCGCCGGAGACCGACCCGTGCCTGGCGACGGGGGAGGGCTGGATCGCGGAGGAGGCCCTGGCGACCGGCCTGCTCTGCTTCCTGCTCTTCGTCGACGAACCGCTCACCGCCCTGCGCCGCGCCGCCTGCACCGCGGGCGACTCCGACTCGATCGCCTGCCTGACGGGTGCCTTCGCCGGTGCCCACCTGGGCGCGGACGCCTGGCCCGCCGAGTGGGCGGACCGCATCGAGTACCGGGACGAACTGCTGACACTGGGGGCGCTCTGGGACGCCCGTCCCTAACCCGCCCGGAGGGCCGAGGCCCGGCGGGTGCGGACGAGGAAGTCCTCCACCCGTCGGCGGTCCGGTTCCGCGGGGAGCGGGCTGTGGCGGGCGGCCTCCCCGGCCTCCCGCTCCAGGCGGGTCATCCGCGCCTCGACCTCGGACCAGGCGACCTCGCCCCGTTTCACCGCGAGCAGCGACTCGCGCTCCTCGCCCACGTCGATCGTGAGGGTGCCCGTGCGCAGCACGTCGCGGGCGGAGGCCAGGAGACGGAGCAGGTGCATCGCGTGCTTCCAACGGGGAGCCCCGTGGGCGCGGACGTCGGCCTCCAGTTTGCGACGCTGGCTGTAGGCGTACCTCGTGAACGTCTCGTGGACCCGGCGGGAGAGGAACGCGCCGCGCAGGGCGAGCAGCTCGCGTCCGGTGTCGTCGGCGTACTCCACGAGCGGCGAGTGCAGGCACTCCAGGACGTTGGGATTCGCCCGTAAGGCCAGCTCGCAGAAGCGTTCCAGCTCCCAGCTGAACTGCTCCTCGGCCGGTCCCTCGGCATGGGTCGGCGGCTTCTCGAAGCGCCAGAACAGGGAAGTGGGGGCGAGGAAGACGCCCCGGCGGTCGGTGTCGCTGCCCTCCGTGGCCAGACCGAAGGCACGCGACCCCATGACGCAGGCGTAGACGGTGTGGTCGCGGACCAGGTGTTCGGGGCGCATGCCCGGGAGCGTATGCGGCGACTCACGCCAGGCGAATCGAGTTTCCCTCCGCCCACCGGGATGCCGCGGGTCGAGGCCGGTGCCGTCGCGCCTGTCGTGAGAGGGACCGTGCGCCGCGTTGCGGGAAGGGACACGTCGTCACTCCGGGGGAGAGGACCGTGGGTGAGGCGGAGGGGCCCGGCAGTCCGGCACCGGACGCGCCGTCCGTCTCGGCGGGCGGGCACCGGACACCGGCCGCGCCCGTTCTGACTAGGCTGGACGACCGACACCCACGTCGGCGTGCCGACGAGTGAACACGCCGGCACACCCGTACACCAGCGCACCAGCAAGGAGCATCGTCGTGGCGGTACGAGCGGTCCGGGGCGCCGTCCAGCTAGAGCGGGACGAGCCCGGCCACATGGAGGAGCAGGTCGGCGCCCTGCTCACCGCTGTTCTGCAGCGCAACGGTCTGGCCGCGGACGACCTGATCAGCATCTGGTTCACGGCCACGCCCGACCTGCACTCCGATTTCCCGGCCGCTGCCGCCCGCAAGCTCGGCATCGTCGACGTCCCCCTGATCTGCGCCCAGGAACTGGACATCGAGGGCGCCATGCCCCGCGTCGTCCGCGTCCTCGCGCACATCGAATCCGATCTGCCGCGTGCCGACATCGCGCATGTGTACCTCGGTGCCGCGGCGGCCCTGCGCAAGGACATCGCCCAGTGAGAACCGCACTCGTCATCGGCACCGGGCTGATCGGCACGTCCGCCGCCCTCGCCCTGTCCCGGCGGGGTGTCGTCGTCCACCTCGTCGACCACGACCCGGAGCAGGCACGTACGGCCGTCGCGCTCGGCGCCGGCACCGACCGGGAGCCGGAGGGGCCGGTGGACCTGGCGATCGTCGCCGCCCCGCCCGCCCGTGTGGCCGAAGTCCTCGCCGAGGCCATGAGCCGTGGTGCGGCGCGCGGCTACATCGACGTCGCCAGCGTGAAGGGCGGTCCGCGCCGTGAGCTCGAGCAGCGGGGGCTCGACCTGTCGGCGTACATCGGTACCCACCCCATGTCCGGCCGGGAGAAGTCCGGCCCGCTGGCCGCCGGCGCGGATCTCTTCGAGGGCCGCCCGTGGGTGCTCACCCCCACCCGGGACACCGACACCGAGGTGCTGAACCTCGCCCTCGAGCTGGTCTCGCACTGCAGGGCCGTGCCGGTCGTCATGGACGCCGACGCCCACGACCGTGCCGTGGCCCTCGTCTCCCACATGCCGCACCTGGTGTCCAGCATGGTCGCCGCGCGCCTGGAGCACGCCGAGGAGGCCGCCGTACGGCTGTGCGGGCAGGGCATCCGGGACGTGACCCGGATCGCGGGTTCGGACCCCCGGATGTGGATCGACATCCTCTCCGCGAATCCCGGACCGGTCGCCGACCTGCTCACCGACGTCGCCACCGACCTGGAGGAGACGGTACGGGCCCTGCGCGCGCTGCAGTCCTCCGACGAGGACAAGCGCCGCGAGGGCGGCACCGGCATCGAGGGCGTGCTGCGCCGCGGCAACGCCGGCCAGATCAGGGTCCCCGGCAAGCACGGCTCCGCGCCGCGCGTCTACGAGGTCGTGGCGGTGCTCATCGACGACCAGCCGGGCCAGCTGGCCCGCATCTTCGCCGACGCGGGACGGGCGGGCGTCAACATCGAGGACGTGCGCATCGAGCACGCGACCGGGCAGCAGACCGGTCTGGTGCAGCTCATGGTGGAACCCGACGCGGCCCTGGTACTCACCGCGGCACTCCGGGAGCGGGGCTGGGCGATCCGCCAGTAGGCACCCGCCGGACGGCGGGCGGGCGGTGTGTCCCGCGACAGCGCCCGTGCCGCTTCCGGGGCCCTGCGCGCAGCCGGGAGCGGGTAGGGCCGATCGAGGGACATACACCCAGTAACCTTGTCCAGGGCAGTCGCGCCCCGCTCCCCGCCAGCCAGGTCCAGGAAGGTCCCCACTGTGGAAAGCGCCACGCCAGTGATTGTCGCCATCGACGGCCCGTCCGGCACGGGCAAGTCGAGCACCTCGAAGGCCGTGGCGGCACAGCTCGGCCTGAGCTACCTGGACACCGGCGCCCAGTACCGGGCGATCACGTGGTGGATGGTCGCCAACGACATCGACATCGCCGACCCCTCCGCGATCGCCGCCGTGGCCGGCAAGCCCGAGATCGTCTCCGGCACCGACCCGGCGGGACCGACCATAACGGTCGACGGTGTCGACGTGGCCGGTCCGATCCGCGAGCAGGACGTCACCTCCAAGGTCAGCGCCGTCAGCGCGGTCCCCGAGGTGCGTTCCCGGATCACCGAGCTGCAGCGCACGATCGCCGGCTCCGCCGTCACCGGCATCGTCGTCGAGGGCCGCGACATCGGGACCACCGTGCTGCCCGACGCCGACCTGAAGATCTTCCTCACCGCCTCCCCGGAAGCGCGCGCCGCCCGCCGCAGCGGTGAGCTGAAGGGCGCCGACCTGCACACCACCCGCGAGGCCCTGATCAAGCGGGACGCGGCCGACTCCAGCCGCAAGACCTCCCCGCTGGCCAAGGCGGACGACGCGGTCGAGGTGGACACCACCGACCTGACGCTGAAGCAGGTCATCGAGTGTGTCGTCACCCTCGTCGAGGAGAAGCGAGCCGGCCGGTGACCGAACTTCCGTCGGCGCGGGGTGCCGAGGTCGGGCGGCGGATCGGCGTCGGCCTGATGTACGGGCTGTGGAAGCCGCGCGTGCTGGGTGCCTGGCGGGTGCCCGCGACCGGTCCGGTGGTGCTCGCCGTGAACCACTCCCACAACATCGACGGACCGATGGTCATGGGCGTGGCGCCCCGGCCGACGCACTTCCTGATCAAGAAGGAGGCGTTCGTCGGACCGCTCGACCCGTTCCTGACCGGCATCGGCCAGGTGAAGGTGGACCGGGACACCACCGACCGCACGGCGGTCTCCCGGGCGCTCGGCGTCCTGCGGGAGGGCGGCGTCCTCGGTATCTTCCCCGAGGGCACCCGGGGCGAGGGCGACTTCGCCTCGCTGCGCGCGGGGCTCGCGTACTTCGCCGTACGCGGCAGCGCGCCGATCGTGCCCGTCGCCGTGCTGGGAAGTTCCGGACGGGGCGGACGGTTGATAAAGGGGCTGCCCCCGCTGCGCTCCCGTGTCGACGTCGTCTTCGGCGACCCGTTCGACGCGGGTGACGGCGACGGCCGCCGCACCCGCAAGGCGCTGGACGCGGCGACCGAGCGGATCCAGAAGCAGCTCACCGCGCACCTGGAAAACGCCAGACGCCTCACCGGGCGCTAGGCGACACTGAGTAGTGGATCACCCGGAACCGGGCATTCCACCGACCACGACGGACAACGAGGTACGGACTTCATGAACGACCACATCCAGCCCGACGGCTCGGCCGAGCACGAGCACGATCACGGGGCGCTCGGTGACGCCGAGTTCGCGGAGTTCATGGAGCTCGCCGCGGAGGAAGGCTTCGACCTCGAGGACGTCGAGGGCGCCATCGAGGCCGCCGGGCACGGTCCGCTGCCCGTGCTCGCCGTCGTCGGACGCCCCAATGTCGGCAAGTCGACTCTGGTGAACCGCATCATCGGCCGCCGCGAGGCCGTCGTCGAGGACAAGCCCGGCGTCACCCGGGACCGTGTCACCTACGAGGCCGAGTGGGCCGGCCGCCGCTTCAAGGTCGTCGACACCGGCGGCTGGGAGCAGGACGTCCTCGGTATCGACGCCTCCGTGGCGGCGCAGGCCGAGTACGCGATCGAGGCGGCCGACGCCGTGGTGTTCGTGGTGGACGCCAAGGTCGGCGCGACCGACACCGACGAGGCCGTCGTCCGGCTGCTGCGCAAGGCGGGCAAGCCGGTCGTCCTGTGCGCCAACAAGGTGGACGGCCCGAGCGGCGAGGCCGACGCCTCCTACCTGTGGTCCCTGGGCCTGGGCGAGCCGCACCCCGTCTCGGCCCTGCACGGCCGCGGCACCGGCGACATGCTGGACCAGGTCCTGGAGGCGCTGCCCCAGGCACCCGCGCAGACCTTCGGCACGGTGGTCGGCGGTCCCCGCCGGGTCGCCCTGATCGGCCGCCCGAACGTCGGCAAGTCCTCGCTGCTGAACAAGGTCGCCGGTGAGGAGCGCGTCGTCGTCAACGAGATCGCCGGCACCACCCGCGACCCGGTCGACGAGCTGATCCAGCTGGGTGGGAAGACCTGGAAGTTCGTCGACACCGCGGGCATCCGCAAGCGCGTCCACCTGCAGCAGGGCGCCGACTACTACGCCTCGCTGCGCACCGCCGCCGCCGTCGAGAAGGCCGAGGTGGCCGTCGTCCTCCTCGACGCCGCCGACACCATCTCGGTGCAGGACCAGCGCATCGTCACCATGGCCGTCGAGGCGGGGCGGGCGCTCGTCCTGGCCTTCAACAAGTGGGACACCCTCGACGAGGAGCGCCGCTACTACCTGGAGCGGGAGATCGAGACCGAGCTCGGCCAGGTGACGTGGGCGCCGCGGGTGAACGTGTCGGCCCGCACCGGACGCCACATGGAGAAGCTGGTCCCGGCGATCGAGACGGCCCTGGCGGGCTGGGAGACCCGCGTCCCGACGGGCAAGCTGAACGCCTTCCTCGGCGAGCTGGTCGCCTCCCACCCGCACCCCGTGCGGGGTGGCAAGCAGCCGCGCATCCTGTTCGGCACGCAGGCAGGCACCAAGCCGCCGCGGTTCGTCCTGTTCGCCTCCGGCTTCATCGAGGCGGGTTACCGGCGGTTCATCGAGCGCCGGCTGCGCGAGGAGTTCGGCTTCGAGGGCACGCCGATCCACATCTCGGTGCGGGTGCGCGAGAAGCGCGGCAAGAAGAAGTGACCCGACGGCACACGGGGTGAAGGGGGCGGTCCCGACCGGGACCGCCCCCTTCACCCCGTGTGCCGTGTGCCGTCGGCGGGCTTGGTGGCCCTCGGTCAGGACTCCCGGCGCGGGGCCGGGGGCAGCGCCGCCGGCACGTGGTGCATCCCGATGGCGTGCCGGCCTACCGCTGTGACCTGCTGCCACTGCGGCTGCTGCCCGGCGGTCTGACGGGCGCCGTCCGCCCCCGCGCCGTGGGCGTCGTACGACCCGCCGCCGAGGGAACCGCCGAAGGTCCCCGAACCGTGGCCGACGGACGAGTCCGTACCGGCGGACGGGCTCGTTCTGTGCGGGATGCTTCCGAAGGCGGTGAAGCCCAGTTTCTCCTCGCCGCTGCGGTCGCCCGGCAGTGAGCGGAAGGACTTCACGTACTCGGCGTAGAGCGCGTCGTAGATCGGCGTGGCCGAAGGGCCGCTCGTGGAGTCCTGAGCCGACCGCACCGGGGCGGGGACCAGCGGGAAGGTCTGGCGGCGGGGAACGTCGTATGCGTGCACATATCTCCAAACGACCCCGCTCGGCAAGGGATGCGGCCCACGTGGGGTTTTCGCCGGTCACCGGCCGGTCGGCCGTCGCCGGACGGCCGACCCCCTTCGCCCGTCCGACGGCCGCCCCTCTTCGCCGGTCAGAGGCCGGCGAGCGGCAGTGCCGCCGCGACCAGCCTCCCGTTCGCCGCCGCCCGGTCCAGGGCGTCGCGCAGCAGGTCCTCGCGCGGCTGACGGCCGATCGAGCCGACCGGGGCCGCGAACAGCAGCACCTGCTGGTGCTTGTTGGCGGCCGTCCGCCAGCCCTCGGTGACCTGGAGCGGCTGGTGGGCCTGCCACCAGGCCACCGGCTGTCCGCCGTTCGGATTCGGCTGCAGTACCGCGTGCAGCTGGCCCACGGCCAGCAGCACCGACCAGCCGTGCAGCACGGGCGGTGTGGTGGACAACTCGGTCACGGGGATGAAGCCCTGCTCGATGAGCAGCGGCAGGAAGTCGTCGCCGGCCGTGAGCGAACCGGGCCGCGCGACCGGCGCGGTCGGCTCGACGACCAGGGCCGGGTGCAGCTCCCCGGCGATCAGGACCAGTCCGCTGGTCACGCCGAGCACGGCCTGCTCCGGTACGGCCTGTTCCGGTGCGACCTGTTCCGGTGCGACGTGTGCGGCCTGCACGGCGGGTGCGGGCGCGGTGTCGTTTCCGCCGATGGACCGCACGGCTCCCTGGAGCTGCTCCTCGGTGACCTGGACGACCTGCGAGGGCAGGCAGGTGGAGTGGGCGAAGGCGAGGACGGCGGTCTCGTCCCCGATGAACAGGACTGTGCTGGTGCGCTCCTGGTCCGGGTCGCCCGGGGTGCGGCAGGAGGTGCAGTCGTAGCCGCCCGGGGCGGAATCTCCGGCGAGCAGGCGGTCGGCTTCTTCGTCGCCGATCTCGGCGCGTACCTCGTCGCTGACGTCGAGCATGCGCGGCACGGGTGGCTCCCTCGGGATGCGGTGCGTGGCGAGGCCGGGGGCTCCCGGCCCGTGGTCCGGGCGGGTCCCCGGCTCATACAGAAGACAACGGGCGATCCGTGGGGGGAGTCACGCCCCGGAGCGAACGGAATCGAACCATCTGGCGCACCCGGTCACTTCCGGCACGGAATCAGACACTCGTCGTCAACTACCTTCGATGTCAACGGCGTTGTCCGGGCGAAGTGACTCACGGAACATTCGGCGTGTCGGTCGGTAAATCAGGAAATAGGGGGATAAAGTGGACGTCCTGAAGCTGACGCTACTTAGGGTGAAGGTGAACTGGCCTGGGAGGACGGGGAGTTGCTTGATCCTGCCGGTTCGGGCGTTGACGCACGGCGTCTCGTGACGTGGTGGTGGCGCTCCGCCTTGAGGGGGACCCCGAGTCCTTGGAGAGGGAACTACATGTTCGAATGTGCCGGCAACACCCGCGACGACATCCACGACGACGCCCGGAAGGCTCAGAGGCCCCGTACGGCGGCGGTTCTGGCCGGCGCGGCACTGCTCGCGCCCCTCGGGCTGCTGGCCGGGAACGGCGACGCCGCGGCGGCGGGCGGCGGAGTGTGGGACCGCATCGCGCAGTGCGAGAGCGGCGGCAACTGGCACATCAACACCGGCAACGGCCACTACGGCGGGCTGCAGTTCACCGCCTCCACCTGGCGCGCGTTCGGCGGCACGGCCTACGCGCCGACCGCCGACCGGGCCACCAAGTCCCAGCAGATCGCTGTCGCCGCCAAGGTCCAGCAGGCCCAGGGGTGGGGCGCCTGGCCCACCTGCTCGGTACGCGCCGGGGCGTCCGGGAGCGCACCCGCTGCCGACCCGGCGCCCCCGCAGAAGGCACCGGCGAAGCCGTCCCAGCCACCGGCGAAGCCGTCGGGCGACGCGAAGCAGGGCCCGTCCGGCGGCTACTACACCGTCCGCAAGGGCGACACGCTGAGCGGCATCGCCGCCCGGCACGGAACCACCTGGCAGCGGCTGTACGCCGCCAACAAGGACGTCGTCGGCGGCGACCCCGACGTGATCATGCCAGGACAGCGTCTCGCGCTCTGAACCGCCCCGGGCGGACCAGGGCCCCGGACGAGGCCCGCTCACCCGAGGTGAGGCCCACCGGTCGGCCGCCGCTCCTCGGCCGCCCGGACGGGACCCCCGGTGCCAGGTCCGGCGTCAGATCCGGCGGCCGGGTTCCCCCGCCTCTCCGGCGAACACCACCGCACCCCGGTGCAGTTCGTAGACGAAGGCGGGCCGGTCGCGCAGTGCGGACGGGAACCGCTGTTCGGCGATCACCACGCACGCGTGGAGCGCGGCCGCGGCCAGCAGTCCGTACGTGTGGGCCGCGGCCGCCGGGGACATGCCCTGGGCGGGCTCGTCGACGAGCACCACGCGCGGGTGGGCCGACAACGCCCGTGCGACGGCCAGCATGCGCTGCTCACCGCCGGAAAGGGTGCCCGCGCGGCGCTCCAGCAGCGGCCGCAGCTCCGGACAGGCGTCGAGGGCCGCCGTGTCGGGGGCCGTCGCGCCGCGGACCGCGAAGGCGCCGGAGGAGCCGCCACCGGGGCGCGCGGGAGCGGCGAGCACGAGGTTCTCGCGCACGGTGAGGGAGCCGAACACCGCCTGCCGCTCCGGCACCAGGCGCATCCCGCGCCGGGCCCGCGCATGGGCCGGTACGCCCGTCACGTCGGTGCCGTCCCACACCACCGCCCCGCCGTACAGCGGCACCGTACCGGCCAGCGCGCGCAGGACGGTCGTACGGCCGGAGCCGTTGCGGCCCAGCAGCACGGTCAGGCCCGGGCCGGGAGCGGCCAGGGTGACGCCGTGCAGGGCCTCCAACGGGCCGTAGCGCACACGCGCGTGACGCAGGGACACCGTGCTCACCGGCCGCTCGCCTCCCCGAGGACGTCCAGCACGCGACCGGGAGGCCCGGAGGCGACGATCCGGCCGGCCGCCATCACGTGCACGCGGTCGGCGAGGTCCGCGACCAGGTCGAGATCGTGCTCGACGACCAGGAGCGCCGTGCCGTCGGCGGCCAGGGCCTTCAGCACCCGGGCCAGCGCGGTCACTTCGGCGGTGTCGAGCCCGGCGGCCGGTTCGTCGAGCAGCAGCACGCGCGGACCACCGGCGAGCGCCCGCGCGAGTTCCACGCGGCGCAGCGTTCCGGTGGGCAGTCCGGCCGCGGGCAGGGCGCGCACCGGTCCGTCGAGCCCGAGCAGCCGCAGCGCCCGTTCCGCCGCGCCGGGGTCGCGCGTCCGTCCCTGTTCGGCGCCCACGCGCACGTTCTCGGCCACGGTCAGCGTCGGGAAGACCGCCAGCCGCTGGAACGTCCGCGCGATCCCGAGCCGGGTGCGGGCGTGCGCGGACCGCCGCGTGATGTCCCGCCCGCCGAACCGGACCCTTCCCCGCGCGGGCCGCGACGTCCCCGCCAGACGGTGGAACAGGGTGCTCTTCCCGGCCCCGTTGGGCCCGACCACCGCGGTCACCCGTCCCGCGGGCAGGTCGATGTCGACGCCGTCGAGCGCGGTGAAACCCCCGTAGCGGACGTACAGTCCGCGCGCGGTGAGCACGGGCGGGGTTCCCTGGGTTTCCCGGGTTCCCCCGTCGTCCGGGCGGTTTCGTGCCGGCCGCTCACCCCCTCGCGCGCCCGCACCCCGCGTGCGCCCGCACCCCGCGTGCGCCGCGTGCCCGGCCGCGGCGCGGTGCTCGCCGTAGCCGTAGCCGTAGCCGTCGCTCCGGTCGGTGGTGGCGGGGTGGCGGCCGGTTCCGTACGGGCCGGGCGGAGCCGTCGGCGCACCCGTGTTCCCAGCGGGGTGAGCGTGGGCTTCCCGTGCGGTTCCGGGCGCAGGCGTCGCGGCGCCGTGCGCAGGGCCTCGTAGGGGCCGCCGGGGAAGCGGCCGACCAGGACCGCCAGGACGCCGATCACGGCCGCCGCCACGCCCCCGTGCGTGCCCGCGTCCAGGCCGACCAGGAGGGCCCGAGGCGAGCAGGGCGCCCAGGGTGCTGTCCGCCCCCAGCACCACGACCGCGGCGAACCACAGCAGACCCCGCACGGGGTCGAAGGCTTCGGGGTCGAAGGCCCGCAGGCCCATGCCCAGCATGCCGCCGCCGAGCGCGGCCAGCGCGGCGCCGGAGACGAAGGCCAGGAGCTTCAGCGACGGTACGGGCACACCCACCGCCCGCGCCCCCGACTCGTGGTCCCGCATCGCCGCCAGGGCCCGCCCGGTGCGGCCCCGGCGGAGGACCCGGGTGGCCAGCAGGGCGCCGACCTCGTCTTCGACTCCATCGACAGCCACGGCAACGCACGCCTCTGCCAGGCGATGGACGAGGTCGGCGCCCAGGTCACCGCCAAGGTCACCAACGTGCAGAACTGGACGTCCACCGTCGCCGAGGACTACAAGGACGCCCCGCACTGCCGCAACGCCCTGTGGGCCACCGGCTCCAGCCGCAACTTCGACGACACCGGCCACGAGGCGGTGCGGGAGTTCCGGGACGCCACCGAGGGCCTGAAGGCACACTCCCAGTGGCAGTTGGAGGGGTGGGCCGCCGCGCGCTGGTTCACCGACGCGGCGAGGTCCTGTGCCCGCACGGGCATCACGCGCGCGTGCGTCGACGGCTTCGTGGACCGCGCCGACGGCTACACCGCGGGCGGGCTGCTGCTTCCCGTCACGTTCGCCCGCTCGCCCGAACCGCCGGGCACCGCAGGACCTGTCTGTCGGTGGCCCGCTGGCGGGACGGCGAGGGCTGGATCTCCCAGGGCGACATGAACCGCACCTGCTTCGACGTGCCGCACCTGGCCTACAAGCCCTGAGGCATCACCCGCGGTCCCGGTTCCCGCGCCGGGACCGCGAAGACGGCGGACCATGTGAGGGGAACGCGAACATTCTGTGCAGTTCCGTCCTCGCGGGCATGTGGACGGCGAAATGCATGAACTCCCGCACGTTTCTTCCGGGACTCGCCGCCGGGTTTATCCGCGCCCCCGGCGCGACGCTCGGGAATTGTCCGAGACTTCCTCCGGGCGAGGCACCGAATCACCCATTCGTGTGATGGTGCGGGCATAAACGCCTGTCGTGATCCTGTGACAGAAGTGTGACCCTCGGGGGATCTCGGAGCGTGTTCCCGGCCGGGCCTTCCCCGTCCGCCGGGGAGGGCATAGCGTGACCGTATGGCACCGATTCCGACACCCGCCGCGGAACCCGACGACAGCCCGGACGCCTATGTGGGCCTGCCCGCGGACCGCGCCGAGCAGCTCGCGCGCGAGCGCGGCTGGTCGACGGTGCGGGCGCTGCCGCCGGGGGCGATCATCACCATGGAGTACCTCGTGGGACGGCTGAACTTCGAGGTGAGGGACGGCAGCGTGGTGCGGTCCTGGAAGGGCTGAGACGTGGCGGTGCCCTGGGATCCCGTCAGGAGCGGGCCGACGGTGCGCTGCCGCGCGGATGGCGTTCCCCGTGCGACGGGCGGCGGCTGCCCGTCGGGGTGACCGGGCTGCGCTCCGCCCGGCCCGTGTGCGGGCCGGGCGCCAGGTAGACGGGTGACCGGGTGGCGGAACGGGACGTGGCCACCGGCTCCGGGGCCGCGGTGCCCTCGCGGTCGGTGAGCGGTTTGAGCGCGACCGGCGCTGCGGCGGGCAGGGGGGCGGCGGGCGCCGTACGGTCCCGACGTGCGTGCCGGCGCTCGCGCCGGCGGTCGCGCCAGTCGAAGATCCGGTCCTCGGCGCGGGCGATCATCGGTTCGAACCAGGGCAGCGCCAGCAGGATCAGCAGGCCGGCCACCCAGCCGAGCAGTACGTCGCTCAGCCAGTGGGTGCCGATGTAGACGGTGGACAGACCGACACCGAGCGAGGTCACCGCGGACAGGGCGGACAGCCAGCGCCGGGCTCTCGGGGTGGAGGCCAGATAGGCCAGGATTCCCCAGGTCACCACGGCGTTGGCGGTGTGGCCGCTGGGAAATATGCTGCCGCCGAGCCACATCTCGCTGGATCCGATCTCGGTGGCGTAGTGCGGCCCGAGGCGCCCCATGCCGTACTTCGCGGCGCCGACGGTGATGTTGAGCAGCAGCAGGGAGACCCCGAGCGCGAGCAGCGGACGCAGCGTGTGCTGCCGCCAGGAGCGCCAGCCCAGCCAGGCGGCGACCATCACCGCGGTCGGGCCGCGCTGGCCGAGCACCACGTAGTAGTCGACGAAGGCGTGGAGCTGTGCCCACTGCTCGTAGGGGCGGAAGAACATCACCCGCCAGTCCAGCCGGACCAGCCAGGACGTGATGACGACGGCCCACACGATCGCCACGTAGAAGGCCAGGGCGGAGCCGAAGAGCACCGTCCGGTGCCGGCTCATTCGGGGCATGTCGATGTGAGCCGGTCGTTCCGGCTCACGATCCAGCCTCGCGAACACCCGGTCCAGACGGGTGGGCTTACGTTCGGTACGCACCCAATCGACGTTACAGGGAGTGAACGCGCAGCCCCGCCGAATCAGCGGCTTTGTGATGACGATGTGATGTGGGATTGCTCTCAAGGTGATCTTTATTCTTGGCGAATCGGCAATCCCCGGACATCGTTTCTCTCCATTCTTTTGATCATTCGGGGTCGCGGATTTATCGCGCTTTTGGAATCCGTTCACCGGGGGATGGCGCGGAATTTCCCCGGTGATCACCGCCGGTGGGCGGGGCGGGGGCGGCTCAGGGCGGACCGGAACCGTTCAGCCAGAAGGCGCCGTACACCGCCGAGGCCACCGCGACGGACGCCACCACCAGCGCCGACCTGGGCGTACGCAGCCGGGCCAGGCCCTGCGCGAGGGGCAGCAGCAACGGGAAGGCGGGCATGAGCAGACGAGGCTTCGAGCCGAAGTAGCTCGACGCGCACAGGGCGAGGGCGGTGACGACACCGGCGTACACCAGGAGTGGGAGCGGCTGGCGCTGCCGTACGCAGATCACGTATAGCCACACCAGCAGACCGACCCCGAGGACCAGTCCGAGCCCCGCCAGGGCCGACGGAAACGACGTGAACTTCTCGAGGGTGAACCGGGCGAAGGCATAACCCCCGTCGAACCCGTTCCGCCATCCGGCCTGCACATCGAGATACCCGAACAGCCCCTTCCCGGTCCGGTGGCCGACCCACAGAACGTAACCGGCGGCGCCGAGCGGAGCGAGGAACATGCCGAGCGCCCGGCGGACGCGGACGCCGGGGGCGCCCGGCAGCACGTGCGCGCCCTCGGGTGCGGGAACGCGCCGGGCGTCCTCGTGCGGTGCGGCGCTTTCCCCGGATCGCGCGCCGCCCACCGCTGCCGCACCCCGGCTTCCCCCGAACGAGCGGAAGCCGACGGGGAAGCGGCGGCTGTGCGCGAGAGAGGCGATGCCGGCCACCCAGACCGCCGCGACCACCGCCAGCCCCACCGGGCGGGTCAGGCCGGCCAGACCCGCCAGCCCCCCGGCCGCCACCCAGCGCCCGGTCAGCACCGCGTACAACGACCACGCGGCGAGTGCCGTGAACAGGGACTCGCTGTACGCCATCGACTGGACGACACCGACCGGCAGCACCGCCCAGAGCAGCACCGCGCACACCCCGACCCGCGGCCCGTACACATGGTCCGCCACCGCGAAGATCCCCCAGGCGGCGGCGAGCGAGGCCAGCACGGCCACGACGAAGCCCCCGTCGGCGTACGACAGCGGGGACACCGCCGCCAGCAGCCGCTCCAGCCAGGGGAGCAGGGGGAAGAAGGCCAGGTTCGAGTGCACGTCCCCGTTCGGGAGGCGCACCTCGTAGCCGTACCCCAGCTCGGCGACCCTCGTGTACCAGAGCGCGTCCCAGCGGGCCGTCAGCAGGGTGTACGCGCTCTTGCCGCGCGCCTCGCTCCACAGCGCCAGGACGACCAGGCCCAGGGTGCGCACGGCTGCGTACCCGAGGAGCGCCGGCCCGGCCCGGCGCAGCAGGCCGGGGCGGGACGGCAGGGCACGCGTCTCCAGATCGGTCACGGGCCCGATTATCGACCGGGCGCGGGGCGGGGCGGCCCGGCGGAGCGCCCGACCCTCCAGAGCGGGCCGCCCACCCGAAAGGGCGGCCCGGCAGGGCGTACGGGCCCCGCAGGCGCCCGGAAGGCACCGGAGGCGGCCCGAAAGAAAGTGGTGTACGCCACACGTTTCTGCCGAATCTGTGAGAGGCCCGCCACTCGATACCGCCGTTCCCTCGCGTACGCTGACGTGTCACTCGCCGTTCGTTGCGCAGGCCGGAGGCCACACCGCTCCTCTCCGGCCGAGTCGCGGGGGAGTCCCCACCCCGTGAGCCCGCCGAGCGCGAGGGAACATCTGGGAGGTCTGTGCATGTCCGGGACGACCACGGCCGCCGCGCTGCGCCGTAGGGCGGCCGGGTCCGGTGCCAACCGCTGGGTGGTACTCGTCGTCCTGTGCGCCAGCCTGCTGCTCGTAGCCGTCGACGCGACCGTGCTGCACGTGGCGGTCCCCGCCGTCACGGAGGACCTCAAGCCCGGCGGGATGGAACTGCTCTGGATCGTCGACTCCTACCCGCTGGTCTGCGCCTCGCTGCTGATCCTGTTCGGCACCCTGGGCGACCGGGTCGGGCGCAGACGCGTCCTCCTGCTCGGCTACGCCCTGTTCGGCGTCGCCTCCGGTATCGCGGCCCTCGCGGACAACGCGCAGGTGCTGATCGCGGCGCGGGTACTGCTGGGCGTCGGCGGTGCGATGATCATGCCCGCGACGCTGTCGATCCTGCGGCAGGTCTTCCCGGACCGGCGCGAGCGGGCGCTCGCCATCGGCGTCTGGAGCGCGGTCGCCGCGGTCGGTGCGGCGGTCGGGCCCCTGCTCGGCGGGTTCCTGCTGGAGCACTTCTGGTGGGGCTCGGTCTTCCTCATCAACATTCCGCTGATGCTGGTCAGCCTCCCGGTGGGGCGGATCCTGCTGCCGGAGTCGAAGGGCGACGGCAGCGGCCCCTGGGACGTGGCGGGCGCGCTGATGGCCGCCGCCGGGCTGTTCGCGGTGGTCCTGGGCGTGAAGCGGCTCGGCAGCGGCGAATTCGCCGCCGGCGGCGGTGTGTGGACCGCCCTGACGCTGGTCGCGGGCGCCGCCCTGCTGTTCGCCTTCGTCCGTCGGCAGCGGCGGCGCGCGCACCCGCTGGTCGACCTGCGGATGTTCGCCCGGCCCGCGTTCAGTACGTCGGTGGGCTGCATCGTGCTGGCGATGCTCGCCCTGGTGGGCCTGGAACTGATCGCCGCGCAGTACCTCCAGCTCGTCCTGGGACTGTCCCCGCTGGAGACCGGCCTGCGCCTGCTGCCGCTGACGTTCGCGGCGATGGCGGCGGGACTGGCGGGTGCGCGGCTGCTGCGCCGGTTCGGGCCGCGCCGCATGGTCTGCTTCGGTTTCTGTCTGACGGCCGCCGCGGTGCTGCTGCTGACCGCGATGGGCGGACAGGACAACCGCACCCTGCTGCTGAGCGGATTCGTCCTGCTCGGCTTCGGCCTGGAGACCACCCTGTTCGGGGCGTACGAGTCGATGCTGAGCGAAGCGCCCCCGGAGCAGGCGGGCGGGGCCGCCGCCATAGGCGAGACCTCGTACCAGCTGGGCGCGGGCATCGGGATCGCGCTCCTCGGCAGCGTCATGAACGCCGCCTACGCGCCCGGCCTCACCGGTGTCCCCGGGGTGCCCGCGTCGGCGTCCACGGCGGCGGGACACTCGCTGGGGGAGGCCCACGAGGTCGCCGCCCGACTGGGCGGGCCCGCCGGAGCCGCCCTGCTGGACGCGGCACGCCACGCCTTCGTGCACGGACTGCATGTGACCCTGCTGGTCAGCGCCGGCCTGCTGCTGCTCGGGGCCGCGATGGCGCTGCGGCTGCCGCGGGCGATGGACTGCGAGACGGCGGCGGCCGGGGAAACGCCCGCGGACGTGCCGACCGAGGCCCCCGCGGACGTGCCGACCGAGGCTCCCGCGGACGTGCCGACCGAGGCTCCCGCGGACGTGCCGACCGAGGCTCCCGCGGACGTGCCCGCCGATGACCCTTCGGGCGGATCGGGCAAAACTGGCGATGTGCCCGCGCCGCGGGCGGCCGCGGACTCCCGTGTCTCGGTGTGAGGCACACCGCCGCCGGGCCGGGTGGACGTGTGCGACACCGCGTCGTAACGTCGGGTCGGTCCGAGCCGCGACTAGCAGCGCTAGTTGACCAGTGTGCCGGCCGGCTCCGCCCCGGTCGGATCCCCCGGAGGTCCCGTGTCCGCGTCAGCGAAGTCAGCGAAGTCATCGAAGCTGCCCCCCTTCGACCCGGCCGACCCGCTCGGCCTCGACGACCTGCTGGAGCCGGAGGACCTGGCGGTCCGGGACACCGTGCGCGCCTGGGCGGGAGACCGGGTGCTGCCCCACGTCGCCGACTGGTACGAGAAGGGCGAGCTGCCCGGCATCCGGGAGCTGGCCCGGGAGCTCGGTGGGATCGGCGCGCTCGGCATGCCCCTCCGCGGCTACGGCTGCGCGGGCGCCTCGGCCGTGCAGTACGGGCTCGCCTGCCTGGAACTGGAGGCCGCCGACTCCGGCATCCGGTCCCTGGTCTCCGTACAGGGCTCGCTCGCCATGTACGCGATCCACCGGTTCGGCAGCGAGGAGCAGAAGCAGCGGTGGCTGCCGAAGATGGCCGCCGGTGAGGTCATCGGCTGCTTCGGGCTCACCGAACCCGACCACGGCTCCGACCCCGCGGCCATGCGGACGTACGCCAAGCGCGACGGCGGGGACTGGGTCCTGAACGGTCGCAAGATGTGGATCACCAACGGATCCGTGGCCGGTGTCGCCGTGGTGTGGGCGCAGACCGACGACGGCATCCGCGGGTTCGTGGTGCCGACCGACAGCGCCGGGTTCTCGGCGCCGGAGATCAAGCACAAGTGGTCGCTGCGCGCCTCCGTCACCAGCGAGCTGGTCCTCGACGACGTGCGGCTGCCCGTCGACGCCGTACTGCCCGAGGTGACCGGGCTGCGCGGACCGCTCAGCTGCCTGACGCACGCCCGGTACGGGATCGTCTGGGGCGCGATGGGCGCTGCGCGCGCCTGCTTCGAGGCCGCCGTCGACTACGCGAAGTCGCGGGAGCAGTTCGGGCGGCCCATCGGCGGGTTCCAGCTGACGCAGGCGAAACTCGCCGACATGGCGGTCGAACTGCACAAGGGGATACTGCTCGCCCATCATCTCGGGCGGCGCATGGACGCCGGCCGCCTGCGTCCCGAGCAGGTCAGCTTCGGCAAGTTGAACAACGTCCGCGAGGCCATCGACATCTGCCGCACGGCCCGCACCATCCTCGGCGCCAACGGGATCTCGCTCGAGTACCCCGTGATGCGGCACGCGACGAACCTCGAATCGGTGCTCACCTACGAGGGCACCGTGGAGATGCACCAGCTGGTGCTGGGCAAGGCGTTCACCGGAATCGACGCCTTCCGGTAGGCCCGGTGGGGGCAGGGCCGGCGAGCGGCCCTGCCTCAGCTCTGGTTGTAGAAGCCGTCCGACCGGTGCGCCGCGGGCTCTCCGCTGACGACCTCGGTGTCGGCCGGGCTGAGCAGGAACACACGGTTGGACACGCGCTCGATGGAACCGCGCAGACCGAAGATCAGCCCGGCGGCGAAGTCGACGACGCGCTTGGCGTCACCGGCGTCCATGGCGGTGAGATTGATGATGACGGGGATCCCGTCCCGGAACAGCTCGCCGATGGCGCGGGCGTCCCGGAAGCTGTCCGGGGTGACCGTGCCGATGCGGCGGCCCCTCTCCTCGGCGACGTCCGAGGCCACCTTGACCCGCGGATCGGTGACCCAGGCGCCCCCCGGCTCGGTCCCGTCGGAGTAGTCGTCGTCGTAGTAACGCTCGTCTTCGTTGTCGTCGACGAGGCCAAGCCAGGCACTTGCCTTGCGTACCGATCCCATGGACGCCTCCTCTCACAGCGGTCCTTCTTGCTTTCCGCATCCCTATGGTCGTCCATGATGCGGATGGCGCGCCAAGTGATGGGACGCCGCGCGGGGGGTTTGTGACGGTACTGGTGCACGGAGAATCCGTCGAGAGCCCAAGCCCCCCAAGGGCATTGACGCAAGCGGATGCTGACTGTGAGTGAAATATGATTCTTCTCGGCGTATGGGTGATGAGCGGCGCGTACGGGTGAACGCGACAGTCGGTACGATGCCGCCGCTCCACTTCGCGGCACCCACGGGGGGACGTCATGTTCGGAATGGTCAGGCCCTGCCGGCATCGGCTCGGTGAACGACTCACGGCTCAGTGGACGGCGCATCTGTGCGGGCTGTGCCTGGCCTTGCGCGGGGACCACGGGCAGCTCGCACGCGTGGTCACCAACTACGACGGGCTGCTCGTCTCGGTCCTGACGGAGGCTCAGGCGATGCGCGCGGACGCCGGACGGCGCACGGCGGGGCCGTGCCCGCTGCGCGGCATGCGGACCGCCTCCGTCGCGCACGGTGAGGGCGCGCGACTCGCGGCGGCCGTCTCGCTGGTCCTGGCCTCCGCCAAGGTGCGCGACCATGTGGCCGACGGGGACGGGCTGCTGGCCCGCCGACCGGTGGCGCTCGCCGCTCGCCGCGTCGCCGCGAGCTGGGACCGGGCCGGGGCGCGGACCGGTTCGGACGTCGGGTTCGACACGGCCGTCCTGGTCGACGCCGTCGACCGGCAGGCCGGCATCGAGGCCCTGGCCGGGCCGGGCACCCCGATCCTCACCGTCACCGAACCGACCGAGACCGCCACCGCGGCGGCCTTCGCGCACACCGCGGTGCTCGCCGGGCGCCCGCACAATGCTGGGCCGCTCGCCGAGGCCGGGCGTCTCTTCGGTCGGCTCGCCCATCTCCTGGACGCCGTGGAGGACCGGGAGGCCGACGCCGCGGCGGGCGCGTGGAACCCCCTCACCGCCACCGGAACCCCCCTCGCCGAAGCCCGCCGGCTCGCCGACGACGCCGTGCACGGCATCCGGCTCGCGCTGCGCGAGGTGGAGTTCGGCGACGGCTCTCTGGCGCACCGGCTGCTCGTCCATGAACTGCCCAACTCCGTCCACCGTGCCTTCGACACCGTCTCTTGTGCCCACGGCTCCGGCCCCTACGCACCACCCGGCACACCGGGCACGCCCGGAGGCCCGATGCCGCCCGAGCCGCCGCGCCGCGACCGGCGCGGGCTGCTCGCCGGCTGCGCCGTGTGGCTGGGACTGGCCTGTACGTGCCAGATGTGCTGCGGCACTTACGAGGACCCCTGGAGCCGGGAGCACAAGGACGCGGTCTGCTCCCGGTACGACTGCGGCGGGTGCTGCGACTGCTGCAGCTGCTGTGAGTGCTGCAGCTGCTGCGGCGAGGACGGCGGCTGCGGCTGCGACTGCTGAACCGGCGTCAGGGGAGGCGTTCGAGGGGGCTCCGCAGAAGGAACCGGAGGAGCCCGGAGGAGAACCGGAGGGGAACCGGAGGGGAACCGGAGGGGCGACTTCCGGACACCTCGAGGCGGGTGACGGCCGAAAGGCACTCTTGCGTCGACCGGTCGTTCGGCCGAATACTCACCCCCAGCGCTTGTCAGGGGCACGGCATGTTCGGAATCCGGACGGTCGGTCCCCTGACTGCGCCTCACGGGCCCGAACCCCACGGGGCCCCCTACTTCCTTTGTGGAGGAACGAGAAGTGAGGATCAAGCGCACCACCCCCCGCAGTGGCATCTCGAGACGCACCCGGCTGATCGCCGTCTCCACCGGCCTCGTGGCCGCCGCCGCGATCGCGATCCCCAGCGCGAACGCGTCCGAATCCCCCACCACCTTCAGCTCCGCCGAGCTCAAGAGCGTCAGCGGATCGGTGCTGAAGGCCGACATCCCGGGCACCGCCTGGGCCGTCGACAGCAAGACCAACCGGGTCGTCGTCACCGTCGACAGCACGGTGTCCCAGGCCGAGATCGCGCAGATCAAGCAGCAGGCCGGTGCCGACGCCGGCGCGCTGCAGATCAAGCGCACACCCGGTACGTTCAGCAAGCTCATCCAGGGCGGCGACGCCATCTACGCGAGTAGCTGGCGCTGCTCCCTCGGCTTCAACGTCCGCAGCAGCAGCGGTGTCGAGTACTTCCTGACCGCCGGTCACTGCACCGACGGCGCGGGCACCTGGTACTCCAACTCCGCCCGCACCACGGCCATCGGCACGACCGCCGGCTCCAGCTTCCCGGGCAACGACTACGGCATCGTGCGCTACACCGGTTCCGTCAGCCGCCCCGGCACCGCGAACGGCGTGGACATCACCCGCGCGGCCACCCCGGCCGTGGGCACCACC
The DNA here is from genome assembly GCF_016757295.1 of Streptomyces sp. M2CJ-2. Lineage (NCBI taxonomy): Bacteria > Bacillati > Actinomycetota > Actinomycetes > Kitasatosporales > Streptomycetaceae > Streptomyces > Streptomyces sp. M2CJ-2. Next base: position 51,023 of record NZ_JAESIF010000044.1, read on the forward strand.
GTCATCCGTGACGGCTCCACCACGGGCACGCACAGCGGCCGGGTCACCGCGCTCAACGCGACCGTGAACTACGGCGGCGGCGACATCGTCTCGGGCCTCATCCAGACCAACGTGTGCGCCGAGCCCGGCGACTCCGGTGGCTCGCTCTACGGCAGCAACGGCACCGCGTACGGTCTGACCTCCGGCGGCAGCGGCAACTGCACCTCCGGCGGTACGACCTTCTTCCAGCCGGTGACGGAGGCCCTGAGCGCCTACGGCGTCAGCGTCTACTAGGCCTGCTGGACCTGTTGGGTCGACGGACCAGCAGCGGGTCACCCGTCCAGGAGGACGGACCGGGGGTCGGCCGGTACCACCGGCCCCCGCAGGTTCACCGCAGACGGCAGCATGACGAGCCCCCGTACGGCAACCGCCGTGCGGGGGCTCGCTCTTGATGGGGGCGCGGAGTTACCTGTTTTTTGTGAGGAGGCCCCGGCGTGCACGCCGGGGAGGAATCGCATTCGGGTGTCGCGACGCGGGGCGTCGCCGCATCCGGTCCGGGGCGCGGCGCCCCCGTACCGCCGGCGCTGCCGTCGGGGTGATGCGAACGCGTGTGCCCGTGGTCGCCGGTGGGGGTGGTGACCGTGGGATCGGGGTGCGTCTGTGCGGCTGTCGTACGTACGGTCCCTCAAAGAGCCCGGGACGGAGTGTTCCGGGCGGGGCCGTGCGGAGGCGAGATGGCGCAGGTGGGGGCGGATGCGGGGGCCGGGCATGCCCGGTACACCTACCGGTTGCGCGTGTCGTCCGCTGCCCGCACCGTCCTGGCGGCGGAGTGGGACCGGTGCCGCTGGGTGTGGAACGAATGCGTCGCCAAGTCCCGGGCCGTGCACCTGTACAACAAGTCCACCGGCCAGAAGGCCACGTGCGGCCCGGCTCGGCTCGACAGGATGCTGACCGAAGCCCGCGCCCGCACGCCGTGACTGCGTGAAGGCTCGTCGGTGCCCCAGCAGCAGGTCATCCGCGGCTTCGGCCGCTCCCGCGCCAAGGCGCACAAGGACGCCAAGGAGCGCCTGCCCGGGGCGCGCCGGGCCGGGATGCCGAAGCCGACGGCACAAGACCTCCCGGGGCGCTGCTCCGGGAGGCGGCCTGAGCCAGGAATCCCCTCCCCCTCAGGGAGGGGAGGATTCAACTTCCAGACTGCGAACGCCAGCGAGACCCCGGAGACCTCCACGCCCCGGACCCTCTCGATCGCGGCGGCCGGAAACCTCGCCTCGACGCTCGCCGAGGACCTCGGCGCCGACGCGGCGGGAACGTACTACGACGCGAAGAACAAGAGCCTCGTGGTGAACGTGCTCGACGAGGCCGCCGCCGAGACCGCCGAGGCGGCCGGCGCCAAGGCGAGAGTCGTGGCGAACTCCCTCGCCGAGCTGAAGACCGCGCGCACCACCCTCGAGCAGGACGCGACCATCCCGGGTACCTCCTGGGTGACCGACCCGACCACCGACAAGGTCGTCGTCACCGCGGACCGCACGGTCTCCGAGGCCGAGTGGGCCACCCTGACGAAGGTCGTCGACGGGCTCGGGGGCAAGGTCGAACTCCAGTGCAGCAAGGACGAGTTCAAGACCTTCGTCGCGGGCGGCGACGCCATCACCGGAAACGGCGGACGCTGCTCGCTCGGCTTCAACGTGACCAAGGGCGGCGAGCCGTTCTTCCTCACCGCCGGGCACTGCACCGAGGGCATCTCCACGTGGTCGGACTCCTCCGGCAACGTGATCGGCGAGAACGAGGCGTCCAGCTTCCCGGGCGACGACTACGGCCTGGTCAAGTACACCGCCGACATGGGCCACCCGAGCGAGGTGAACCTCTACGACGGCTCCACGCAGGCGATTTCCGGCGCCGCCGAGGCCACCGTCGGCATGCAGGTTCCCCGCAGCGGCTCCACGACCCAGGTGCACTCCGGTACGGTCACGGGCCTGGACGCCACCGTGAACTACGGCAACGGCGACATCGTCAACGGGCTGATCCAGACCGACGTCTGCGCCGAGCCGGGCGACAGCGGCGGCTCGCTCTTCTCGGGCAGCAGCGCGGTGGGTCTCACCTCCGGCGGCAGCGGCAACTGCACCTCCGGCGGTACGACCTTCTTCCAGCCGGTGACGGAGGCCCTCTCGGTGACCGGCACCCGGATCGGCTGATCCACCCGCGGTACCCGTAGTACCTGCGGCACACACGCGGACGTCCCGTCCCTCCATACGGGGGGCGGGGCGTTTTCGTGTGCCCGCCCGGTGCGGGAAGCGCGGTTGCTGCGCGAAGGTCTGCTGCGCATTGCGCCCAACGGCCCTTATTGTCCCGCTTGATGACTCACTATCAGGCAGCGTCGTGCGTTGTCGGCTGTCGTGGGAAGTTTTTACCGACGCGTAACTTCCCTGTGTGGCTACTCACCCGTAACTTGACGAGTGAACAACATCCTCGTGATCCGGGTCACAGGGCGCAAGGCCGTCGCACTCTCCCCTCGACGTGCAAGGAGATCACTCGATGCTGCCCTGGAAGCGAGTGGCCAGACCGCTGGCCGCACTGCTGCTGGCCACCGCGGCCCTCACCGTCCCCACCGCCACCGCCACCGCCACCGCCACCGGCGCCCACGCCGCGGCTGCACCCAGCTCGGGCTGGAACGACTACACCTGCAAGCCGTCCGCCGCCCATCCCCGTCCCGTCGTCCTGGTCCACGGCACCTTCGGGAACTCCGTCGACAACTGGCTGGGCCTCGCGCCCTATCTGAAGCACCGCGGCTACTGCGTCTTCTCCCTCGACTACGGTCAGCTCGCCGGCGTCCCCCTCTTCCACGGCCTCGGCCCCATCGAGCGGTCCGCGGAACAACTCGACGCCTTCGTCGACAAGGTGCTCGCCGCGACCGGCGCTACCAAGGCCGACCTCGTCGGGCACTCGCAGGGCGGCATGATGCCCCGCTACTACCTCAAGTTCCTCGGCGGAGCCGACGAGGTGAACGCCCTCGTCGGGATCGCGCCCAGCAACCACGGCACCACCCTCGGCGGCCTCACCAACCTGCTGCCCTACTTCCCGGGCGCCGGTGACCTGCTGAACGAGAACACCCCCGCCCTCGCCCAGCAGATCGTCGGCTCCGACTTCCTCACCAAGCTGAACGCGGGCGGTGACACCGTGCCCGGCGTCCGCTACACCGTCCTCGCCACCCGGTACGACGAGGTGGTCACCCCCTACCGCAGCCAGTATCTGAGCGGACCGAACGTACGCAACGTCCTGCTCCAGGACCTGTGCCCGCTCGACCTGTCCGAGCATCTGGCGATCGGGCTGCTCGACCGGATCGCCTTCCACGAAGTCGCCAACGCCCTCGACCCGGCCAACGCCCGACCCACCACCTGCGCTTCGGTGTTCAGCTGACACGTGTAGCCAATGACACGTGTAGTCGGTGATGCGTGTGGTCGGTGACACGCATGCCGGGGGCCTGTCCGGCCTGAGCCGCCGGACAGGCCCCCCGGGTGCGGGCGGAGTCGGGTCAGCTGCCGTTCCGTCCGCTCGCCGCGCGCCGCCGGTTGGAGGCGAACAGCGCCGCCGAACCGAGCGCCAGCGCCGCGGCTCCGCCGACCATCAGGTACGGGGTGTTCCCGTCGCCCCCGGTCTCCGCGAGGTTCTGCGAAGCGCCGGCCGCCTTGGGCTGGTTGGGGGTGGCCCCGGTGGTGTCGTCGGTGGTGTCGCCGGCTGCCGCGTCGGAGCCGTCGTCCGTGCTGTCGCCGGAGGTGTCGTCGGCCGCCGGGGTGGGCTGCGCCGTGGTGTGCGGATCGTCGTCCCCGTGCCCGTGGTTCTCGATGGTCGACTTCTCGGCGCCGTCCTCGACCTGCTTCTCGGAGGGCGCGGAGGCGACCGGCGCCGGGGCGGCCGCGCTCTTGGGTGTGTCGCCGCCGGACTCGGCACCGCTTCCAGCGGTGCTCTTGTTCGTGGTGCTTCCGCTCGCCCCGCCGAACGTGACGTCCGAGCAGGAGTAGAACGCCTCCGGGCTGTCCGAGCGCTGCCACACTGCGTACAGCAACTGCTTGCCGGAGCGCTCGGGGAGGGTGCCGGTGAACGTGTAGAAACCGCCGGAGGCGGCCGGGTCGGTGGACGTCGCCACCGGGTTCGCCAGATCCAGGTCGCCCCAGCCCAGCGGCTTGGACGGGTCGTAGCCGGGCTTGGTGATGTACACCTCGAAGGTGCCCTTGTGCGGGGCGGTCACCCGGTACTTGAAGGTGTACGAGCCGCTGCTCACCGACGTGGTCGGCCAGTCGTCGCGAACCAGGTCGAGCCCCTTGAACGCCTCGTTGTTCGCACTGCACAGCTTGCCGTCGGGGATGAGCTCCTCGTGGCGTCCGCCCGCGTCGCCGATGCGGATGCCGTTCCAGTCGTAGAGCGCCTGGGTGCCGCCGGCCGCGACCGCCGCCCGGCACGCCGCCGACTTCGGGCTCTCCGGTCCCTCGGCGAAGCACTGCGCGACCCTGCTGACCGGGTCGCCCATCGAACCGTGCGCGGCCGCCGGTGCGGCGGACAGCCCGGTCAGGACGAGCGGGACGATACCGACGGCGGCGACAGCGGCCTTGCGGCGTGCGGTCATGGGGCAGCAACTCCTCGGAACGATCACTGGACTTGAGGGGGGATCCCGTGGGGGGACGGCTCAGAAACTAGCCCCAAGAAACAGTGAAATCGCCTGGCAGAGGCTGTACGAGGAGATCCTTATGGCCGCGTTAAGGAAGCGCTCAGACTGAGATCAGGTAGGCGGTGTGCGCCGTGTGACGGACGCCGCCCACCGGACACGCTCAGCCGTCCGGCCACCAGGTGCGGGCGATGTCCTCGCGGATCTCCGGGCGCGTGGCCGGGCGCTCGCCGGTCTTCTCGCGGATCCGGCGGGCTTCCGTCTTCTTCAGGGGCTTCTGTGCGGTGACACGGCGCATGGCTGCCTCCTCCGGGGTCCACGGACACCGCGGTCTCGCAGGGGTGGACCTTTCGGGGGAGAGTTCCTCATCGATCCCGATCTGTCTGTGGCTCCGATCACGAATCGATTGTCAGTGGCAGCTGCCACTCTTGCCCCATGACCGACGACAGTGACGTGACGGGCACGGTGGGTGTCGACTGGGACCTGGCGGCCGCCGCCTTCGACGAGGAACCGGACCACGGGCTGCGCGATCCCCGGGCGCTGCCCGATCCGGCCCGGGTGCTGCGGCGCTGGCGGGGGCTGTTGCGTCCTGGTGGCCGGTTCGTGCTGGTGGAGGGGTTCTGGGGGACGGTGAGCCCGGTCGGCATACCGAAGGACCGGCTCACCTCGCTCCTCGCCCCGCTCGCCGCACAGGTGCGGGTCGAGGGGCTGTCGGACGAGGCGGCGCTGTGGGGGAGGTGGGTGAAGAGTGGTACGTGGTGGTCGCGATGCCGGAGTGAGGTGGGCCCGGCCGGGCCCACCTCCTCAACTCAGGAGCTCGACGAACTCGTCGTCGTGGGCCCGGGTCTCCAGTTCGTCGAGGGCGGCGACGGCGGCGGCGGCCGCACGGGGGTCCGTCTGCGGGAGACCGCTCGCCGCGAACTCGTCCTCGTCGAGCCGCCGTACGTCCGTGCCGTCGGCGGAGCGCCACAGGTCCAGGTCGAGGTCCTCGACCACCAGTTCCGCACCGGTGAGCACGGCCGGGCGGGTGATGTCGCAGTAGTGGCCCTTGAGGGTGCCCCCGGCGGTGCGCACCTCCTTCACGGAGTACCACCGGTCGCGCCAGTAGTGCTCGGTGAAGACGTCACCGGGTTCGAAGCGGACGAAGCCGAAGTCGCGGGTGCCGTCGCCCGCCCAGGGGGCGCGCACGGTGATGCGGGTGCCGTCGTCGGAGAGGAGGTCGGCGGGGTAGCGGATCTTGGTGCGGCCCGCCTTGACGAGGACGACCTCGACGCGTGCGGGGCCCTCAGACGAGTTCGCGGACATGGCGTACCTCCGTTGCGCAGATTTCGTAGCCGAACCACTTGTTGATCGCGATCATCGGTTCGTTCCCGGTGTCGTTGCCCGTGAAGGCCTCCGTGCACCCGGCGGCGCGGGCGCGGTGCAGGGAGGCGTTCTTGGCGAGCTTGGCCAGGCCCCGGCCGCGGTGGGCACGGGCGGTGCCGGTCATGGCGGTGCTGTAGCGGCCGGCGCCGTCGGTGTAGACCGCGGTGAAGGCGGCGGGGGCGCCGTCGACCACCGCGACCGTGGTCAGGGCGGGGTCGAGCAGCGGGTGCCGCCAGGTCGCCTCGAGCCAGGCCTCGTAGTCGGTGAACTCGGTGTCGATGTCGCTCGGTTCGTCCGACGAGGTCTCCGCGTCCAGGACGAACAGCGGGCGCGGGTCGTCGGCGAAGTCGGCGCCGGTGCGCAGTTCGACGCCGGGCGGCGGATCCTGGAGCGGGGGCAGGGTGCCGTTCGCCAGGTCCAATCGCAGGAAGTACGCGGACCGGCTGGCCCGGTAGCCGCGCCGCTCGGCGAAGGCGCGGTTGTCCGGCGCGTCCATGACCCAGGTGTAGACCTTGTGGGCGCCGAGGGCGGCCAGGCGTTCCTCGACGGCGCGCAGCAGCAGCGACCCGGCGCCGCGCCGGGTCCTGTCCGCCCGTACGTAGACGCTGGCGGAGCCCTGGCCGGGTTCCGGGCTGTCGTGGGCGAGGCTGAGCTGGACGGCACCGATGATCTCCCCGTCCTCCTCGGCGACGAGCTGCCCGAAGTGGGCGTCGGGGTGGGAGTGCCGCAGATGGTGCAGCACGGACTCGGGGGTGGACAGCATGAAGGGGACGGCGAGCCTGCGCACGTGGGAGAACCCCTCGGCGTCGGCTCGGACTTCGGGACGCAGGTCGCGCACGATGATGGCCATGGGGGCGCACGTTACGGGGAGCCGCGCTGGGGCTGCCTCTCATTTTCCGCCGGGTGCGGGACAATCGGGCCGTGACCCTGAAGATCCATATCGACGACAGCGCGCCCCCGTACGAGCAGGTGAGGGCGCGGATCTCCGAGCAGGCACGGTCGGGAGCCCTGCCGGTGGGCTACCGGCTGCCGACGGTGCGGGGCCTGGCCGAGACGCTCGGCCTCGCCGCGAACACGGTGGCCAAGGCCTACCGTGCGCTGGAGGCGGACGGCGTGATCGAGACCCGCGGCCGCAACGGCACGTTCGTCGCCGCCGCGGGCTCCGCCGCGGAGCGGGAGACGGCGTCGGCGGCCCAGGCCTACGCGGAGCGGGTGCGGCGGCTCGGGCTGAGCGAGGAGGCGGCCCTGGCCGCCGCACGGGACGCGCTGCGGGCGGCCTACGGGGAGTAGCCGCAGGCGACCTGAGGGAGGTGGCCGCGGGCGGCTACAAGTACAGCCCGGACTCCGCCTTCCCGCGCGGTTCCGGCAGTGCCGTCGGGGAGGTGCCCCGGCGCAGGGCGTACAGCTCGGCCAGGGTGGCGCCCTCGCGGCCGACGCCGTCCTCGTGGCCCAGCCAGTTCACCGCCTCCGTGCGGGTCAGCGGCCCCACCTCGATGCGGGCGAGGCAGCGGCCCGGGCGGACGACGGCCGGATGGAGGCGCTCCAGGTCCTCGTTGGTGGTGACGCCGACCAGGACGTTGCGGCCCTGGCCGAGCAGGCCGTCGGTGAGGTTGAGCAGCCGGGACAGGGCCTGTCCCGCGGTGTGCTTGGCCTCGCCGCGGATCAGCTCGTCGCAGTCCTCCAGCAACAGCAGCCGCCAGCGCCCCTTGCCCGCCGCGTCCTCCTCGCCGATGGCGATGTCCATCAGGTAGCCGACGTCGGAGAAGAGCCGCTCGGGGTCCAGGACGCAGTCCACCTGGCACCAGTCCCGCCAGGAGCGGGCCAGGGTGCGCAGCGCGGACGTCTTGCCGGTGCCCGGCGGGCCGTGCAGCAGGAGCAGCCGACCCGCGATGTCCTCGGGCGTGGTCTTCATCAGGCGGTCCATCGCGTGGGCCACCGGCGCGGTGTAGTTGGGCCGGATCTCGTCCCAGGTGCCCGCGGAGATCTGCCGTGCGGTGCGGTGCGGACCACGGCGCGGGGAGACGTACCAGAAGCCCATGGGCACGTTCTCCGGCTGCGGTTCCGGTTCGTCCGCCGCACCGTCCGTCGCCTCGTCCAGGATCTTCGCCGCGAGTTCGGCGGTGGTCGCGGTGACGGTGACGTCGGCACCCCGGTTCCAGCGGGAGACCAGCAGCGTCCAGCCGTCGCCCTCGGCCAGGGTGGAGCTCCGGTCGTCGTCCCGGGCGACCCGCAGCACCTCGGCGCCGGTGGGCAGCAGGGTCGCGGCGGAGCGCACCCGGTCGATGGTGGCCGCGTGCGAGAACGGCTGCTCGCCCGTGGCGAAGCGGCCGAGGAACAGCGCGTCGACGACGTCGGACGGGGAGTCGCTGTCGTCGACGTTGAGCCGGATCGGCAGGGCGTCGCGCGGGTCTGCAGGCATGCCGCCATGATCGGTCACCCGGGCGCCCCGCGCACCCGGTTTCCGCGGGCGCGCGGGGTCGCGCGGGCCGCCCGGGGCAGCGGCCGGTCCGGTCGTGCCGGACGGCGTCACCG